>JAUVZF010000148.1 GCA_030602705.1 Planctomycetota bacterium | reverse complement strand
AGAGCCCGCCTCGGCGGGCTTTGCCCCGCAGGGGTGTAGGCCGGGGGTTTTACCCCCGGTGGCAGAAATGGCGCCCCCTCTGTTTCCCCTTTCCCTCTCCCCGGGCCGCTTCAGCGGCCCGGGGAGAGGGAAAGGAAAAGGAGGGAAGGGCCCTCCACGATGCGGTCCCCGGCCGAAAAGGCCGGGTCTGGACCCCTGCGGGGCAAAGGCCCGCGAGCGGGCCTGAACACCATCCACACCGCCGCAACCGACCGCCAGAAGTCGTTGCCACACCGCGCGAAATGTGCCGGGGCGACAAACCTGTTGCGGGCGGGGGTTTAGTCTGTAGGGTGGGTGCTTCGCACCCACGGGCATTCTGGTAGCGTCCCTCATGGTTCTGCGATGTCAGGCGGCGCATCATGGGCGGCGTGGGTGCAGAGCACCCACCCTACGGCTGCGATGTCGGGCGGCGCATCATGGGCGGCGTGGGTGCAGAGCACCCACACTACGGCTGCGATGTCAGGCGGCGCATCATGGGCGGCGTGGGTGCAGAGCACCCACCCTACGGCTGGGGATTTGCGGGAGATGTCCATGAGGTCGTCTCGCAGGTCGAGTTTTCTTTTCCTTCTGGCGCTGGTCTGCCTTGGACTGTCTTGCCTGGCCGCTGTGTCCGAGACGGAATCGAAGGTCGCGGAGCCCGTCCGCTACGGCAAAGCGCGCAAGGTCGCGACGTTGGCGAACCAGAAGATCTGCGAGAGCAGCGGCCTGGCCGCCAGCCGCCTGAAAGGCGGCCTCTTCTGGACGCACAACGATTCCGGCGGCGGGCCGCGCATCTACGCCTTCAACTCCGAAGGCGAGCACCTGGCCGTCTATACCGTAACGGGGGCGGCGGCACGCGACTGGGAAGACATGGCGTCGGTGCGGGCGGGCGGCAAGAGCCTGCTGCTCATCGCCGACATCGGCGACAACAGACGGTCGCGCAAGACGTGTACGCTTTACGTCGTGCCCGAGCCGGCGGTCGGCACGAAGGAGCGGCCGGTGGACGGGCAGGTTCGCCTCGGTCAGCGGATTGACTTCGCGTACGCAGACGGTCCGCGCGACTGCGAGGCCGTTGCCGTGGATGCGACCAGCGGCACGATCTACCTGGTCAGCAAAGAGGGCCTCAAGTGCGGCGTGTACGCGTTGCCCTGGCCGCGCGCGGGGACCGGCTCGGCCGCGACGCCGCTGGCCGCCAGGCGAATCGCGTCGATCAAGATCCCGCCCGCGGTGGCGATGGATATGTCGCCCGACGGCCGCCGGGCCGTCGTCCTGACGTACGGCGACGCCTACGAGTTTGCTCGCGGGCCGACCGAGACGTGGGCCGACGCCTTCGCCCGAAAGCCGCGCAAACTCGCCATGCCGCGCCGCAACCAGGGCGAGTCCATCTGCTACGGCCCGGACGGCAAGACCCTCTACCTGACGAGCGAGTTTGCACCGACGCCGCTGCTGGAGGTGCCGGTTGCCGAGCCGCAAGGGCCGAACTCAAAATGAGGGGCGGCCGTACAAGGTGATGTGGACAGGCGCCGGGCGAGGCTGAGGGGCGCCCCCGCGCGGTTCACCGTTTTCTCAGGTCCTTGACCTGGTCCTCGAGGTCCTCGACGCGATCTTCGAGGCGGTCCTTCTCCTTGTCGATGAGTTTGTTCTTGCGTTTGAGGCCCTCGACCTCCTGCCGCAGGCGGGTGTTCTCGGACGCCAGACGCAGCACCTCGTTCTCAAGCGCCACGCGGCTCATCCCCTTGACGGTGCTTCGGTCCTTCGGCGCCGTCTGTGTGCCGCCCCGGCCCATGATCACGTACGGCCCCTTCGGGACGTCCACCTTCATGCATCCCGCCACCAGGGCCACCGCCGCAAGCAGAATCGCGACGAACCAGAGAATGACTTTGTGCGTCACGATTGTTTCCCCTTCCTGAAAGGCTTCTCTCGCCGCACCACGTTAGCACCTGGGCTCACCAATCGCAAGGGGTGAACTTCCTTGACTTGCGCCGCCGGCCCGCGCACCTTGAACCTATGGCGGCGGCGGTTCCCATCCTGGTCATCACGGGTCAGACGGCGAGCGGCAAGGAGCGTCTGGCAGTGGAGGTGGCGGCGCGTCTCGGCGGCGAGATCATCTCGGCCGATTCCATGAAGGTGTACCGCGGGATGGACATCGGCACGGCCAAGGCGTCGGCCGAGCAGCGTGCCAAGGCGCCGCACCATCTTCTGGACGTGGCCGACCCCGGCGAGACGTTCTCAACCGCCCGGTGGCTCGAACTGGCGGAGGCGGCCATCGAGGATGTGCACGCGCGCGGCCGCGTGGCCGTCGTCTCGGGCGGGACGCCGCTGTATCTGAAGGCGCTGCTGGAAGGGCTCTTCGAGGGTCCGTCTGCCGACGAGGCGATCCGCGCGCATCTGCGCGAGGAGGCCGACCGGCGAGGCACACCCGCGCTGCACGAGCGTCTCTCCCAGGTCGATCCGGCCGCCGCCCGGCGCATCCATCCGAACGATCTGAGGCGTATCGTGCGGGCACTGGAGGTGTGGGAACTGACTCACACGCCGATCTCCGACCTCCAGGGGCAGTGGGGCAGCCGCCCCGGTCCATACGGATCCCTTTGGGATACGGGCCCGTATGGACGGGCCGTCTACCGGCCGCTCGTCGTCGCCGTCCGCCGCGACTCGGGCGACCTGACGAGCCGCATCACCCAGCGCACCCGCCGCATGATGGACGCCGGCCTCATCGAGGAGGTCCGCCGGCTGGCCGCGCGGACGGACGGCCTCGCAAAGGGACCGCGCCAGGCACTCGGCTGCGCCGACGTGCTCGAGTTCCTGGACGGAAGGCTGAGCGAGGAAGAACTCGCGCCGGCCATCGTGGCGCACACACGTCAGTTTGCCCGGCGGCAGATGACGTGGCTCCGGCGCTTCGACGGCATCGAGTGGCTCGACGCCGCGCCCGACACCGACATCGAGACGCTGGCCGACCGTGTCGTCGAGTTGTGGCGCCGGCATATGCAGGTTTGTTGAGGCCAAGCGGGCTCAGGACACGTGGTTACGATTGCAGGAGATATATCATGACAAGCATTCCCACTCGCGATGAAGCACTGGCGCTGCTGAAGGAGTACAACACGAAGGAGAACCTCATCAAACACGCCCTGGCGGTCGAGGGCGTGATGCGGTACGTGGCCCGCAAGCGCGGCGAGGATGAGGACCTGTGGGGCGTCGTCGGTCTCATCCACGACCTCGATTACGAGCAGTTCGCCGACCAGCACTGCACCAAGACGGCCGAGATTCTGCGTGAGCGCGGCTGGCCGGAGGAACTCATCCGTGCAGCCGTCTCGCACGGCTGGGGCATCTGCTCGGACGTCGAGCCGCAGACCGATCTGGAGAAGGTCCTTTTCGCCGTCGACGAGTTGACGGGCCTGGTGGTCGCCACGGCGCTCGTGCGGCCGTCGAGGAGTGTGCTCGACATGAAGGCCAAGAGCGTCCGCAAGAAGTGGAAAGACAAGCGCTTCGCCGCGGGCGTCAACCGCGACATCATCCAGCAGGGCGCAGAGATGCTCGGCGTCGAACTCTCGGACCTCATCACCGACGTGATTATGGGCATGCGCGAGGTGGCCGAGGAGATCGGCCTGAAAGGCAACATGTAGCCCCCGGTGAATACACCGGGGGGCTGTTTCGCGCCGGGTGGCACGGCCCTTGGGCCGTGCAGCCGCCCTCGGCGTGCCCCGGCCCACGGCCGCGTCTTCGCCGCTGCCGTGCCACCCACCTTGCCGGGTGGCACGGCCCTTGGGCCG
>JAUVZF010000018.1 GCA_030602705.1 Planctomycetota bacterium | reverse complement strand
AAAGGTAACTTGCTCTCGACAGGCTGTCATGCAAAGGCCTCCTTGCCGCGTGGACTGCAGGCTTCTGTTACCCGCATTCTACAAGGACTTCGAGGCCTTTGCTATGCGCGGACCGGCAGATCTCGTGAATAATGTGGGCTAGATATCGTCAAATCGCCTTGGTGGTTTCGAGCCGAATCCCACGCTGGAGGCCCTTTGGGGCGCATTCGGGCTGCACCGCGCTCGGTTCTTGGTCAGTAGGGCAGGAGACGCCGTTGTCGATTCGGTTCACATGCGACAGAACGGCGTAGGTTGAGGACAACACTTTGTCCCGCCCCGAGGCTAGAGCCTCTCGGCTAGGACGCGGGCGACCCGCTCGGCGCTGTGGCCGTCCCAGAGAGGGGGAACCTGCGGGACAGGCCCGCGGTCCGTAATCACCTCCCGGTATGCTGCCAGGATCCTCTCCGCTCTGGTGCCGGCGAGGCGGTTGGAGCCGGCTTCAATGGTAATGGGCCACTCGGTTGTCTCCCTCAGTGTGAGACAGGGAACCCTCAGGATTGTCGTTTCTGTCTGTATGCCACCGGAGTCGGTGAGAACCAGCCTTGCAGAGGACATCAGTTTCAGAAAGCCCAGGTATCCGACGGGGTCAATCATACGAAGCTCCGGCATGTCTTGCGTTCTTTCCACGAGACCTGAAGTTGCCAGGTTCTTGCGCGTCCGCGGGTGGATGGGGAAGATGACTGGCATGTCGCGTTGGATTACTTCAAGTGCGTCCAGGATCTCGGCCAGACGGGCCGGATCATCAACATTGCCGGCGCGGTGCAGCGTCAGCACAGCATACTCCCCGGGAGAAAGGGCCAGTTCCTCGAGGATCTGCGAGGCCTCGGCTTTGGCCCTGTTCCTGAGTAGCGTATCAACCATGACGTTGCCGACGAGGAACGTCTTCTCCTTGGCCACACCCTCCCGCAAGAGGTTGGTCACATCGCTCTGTTGAGTGCAGAAAAGCAGGTCGGCGATGGAGTCGGTGAGTACTCGGTTGATCTCCTCAGGCATCGTCCGATCGAAACTTCTCAGACCTGCCTCTACGTGGGCCACGCGCACATGGAGCTTCGACGCCACCAGGGTGCACGCCAAGGTGGAGTTGACGTCCCCCACGACCAACACGGCATCTGGCTTGTGTTCCAGGACAACGGGCTCAAACGCCTTGATGATCCCAGCGGTTTGGGCTGCGTGAGAGCCCGATCCCACGCCGAGGTTGATATCGGGCCGTGGGATGTTTAGTTCGTCGAAGAAGAGCTTACTCATGTTGGCATCGTAGTGTTGCCCGGTATGGACAAGTAGCGGTTCGATGGCGGGGAATTCGCGGTAGGCTGCCATCAGCGGTGCGATCTTCATGAAGTTTGGTCTGGTCCCGCAGACGTTGATCACTCTCATAGTCGGTTGTACTCCAAAGGTCGCGCCGCCGGTGTGGGGAACACGTGCCGTCGCGGGCCTCACGCGCCGGCCGCTTCGAGCACGGCCCCGGCAACTTCGTCCATCTGCGCCTCGGTCAGTTCCGGGTAGACGGGGATGGCCAGGACCTCCTTGGCCGCCCGCTCGGAATGCGGGAAGTCGCCTTCTTCGTAACCCAAATCGGCAAAGCATTCCTGGAGGTGCAAGGGAACGGGGTAGTAGATCGCGTTGCCGATCTCTTTCTCGTTCAGGTGCGCCTGAACGGCGTCGCGCTTACCGGGGATGCGGATGACGTACTGGTTGTAGATCATTCGATTGTGTGGCTCTTGCAGAGGTTCAATCGGCTTCTTTGCAGACGCCGTCTTCGAGGACGTACTCTTCGCCGGTGGCCTCGCAGATCGCTTTGTCGTTTTCGTCGAAATCCAGTTGGACACCGTACTTGGACATCCACCCGATCTGTTTGGCCGGCACGCCGACTATTAGGGCGAAGTCGAGCACGTCGCTGTTGACGACCGCCCCCGCACCGATGAACGCATACCGGCCGATCGTGACGCCGCAGACGATTGTAGCGTTGGCGCCGATCGTCGCGCCTTTCTTAACAAGTGTCCCCCGGTACTCGTGCTTTCGGCTGATGAAGGCCCGCGGGTTGTACACGTTTGTGAAGACCATGCTCGGGCCGCAGAACACGCCCTCTTCGAGTTCAACCTTGTCGTAGATGCTGACGTTGTTCTGGATCTTGCACGCGTTGCCGATCACGGCACCGCTGGCGACGTTGACGTTCTGGCCGACGCTGACGTTTTCGCCGATTCTAGCGCCCGACATGATGTGCGAGAAGTGCCAGATCCGCGTCCCCTTGCCGACCTCTGCACCTTCGTCAACGTACGCCGATTCGTGCACGAAATACTCTTCCGGCATATGACGGTTCCCTTCGGCATCAGAGATCGACGGGCACGCCGCCGTCTTGGAGGCTCCGCTGCCCCGCTTCCAATACACGGACGACGCGCAAGCCGTCTCGTGCGTCGCTTCGCGGGGTGGTGCCCTTCTGGACGCATTCCAGAAAATGCAGGCACTCGTCCCGTAGCGGCTCGCCGCCATGCGTCTTCGGGATCAGAATGTCGCCCGTCCGAAGACTCAGCGAGAGGTCCCAGGCCACGATGGAGCCGGCCACATCGACACCCTTGTCGTAGACGCGGATTTTCTCGGACGGCTCCATGTCGTCGAACGTGGCCATCTTGTCCGCCCCCACGAGCGTCATCTTCCGGCTCTTGTGCGGGTCGAGCCACGAGACGTGAATGTGAGCCATGCGACCGTCGGCGAACTTCAACTGCGCAAAGACGACGTCGTCCACGCCTTGCTGAAGGTACGCCTGGCCCTGAGCCGTCACCGTCACCGGCTCCGCTTGGAAGAGGAACAGGATGACCGATACGTCGTGCGGCGCGAGGCTCCACCAGGCGTTCTCGTCCTTTCGGACGACGCCCAGGTTCACCCGCTGGCAGTATATGTAGCGAAGCGCACCAAGCTGGTCACCGTCAACCAGATCCTTCAGTTGAAGGACACAGGGGTGGTACTCGAGCAGATGACCGACCATGAGGACCCGTTCGGCCGCCTCGGCCCGCTTGACCAGGTCTTCGGCCTCGGCCGGCACCAGCGTCATAGGCTTCTCGACGAGGACGTGTTTGCCGGCGTCGAGGGCATCGCAGACCAGCTTGTAGTGGCTCGGGGCGTCGGTGGCGATGATGACTGCGTCGATCTCATCATCACGGAAGACGCTGGCGGAGTCGGTCGTGGTCTCGATGTCGTCGTGACTCGCTTTGTGGGCGGCCAGGACCCTCTCGTCGAGATCGCAGATCGTCTTGAGGTGGCAGGAGAGGATGTCGCGGAAATTGCGGATGTGGTTCTTGCCCCAACCACCCGCGCCGATGACGGCTACCGTGACCATAACGCGTTTCCCCTAACGCTTTCTTGGCAAAAAGACACTCAGCCTCTGCCGAGTGCGTGACGACAACACCAAAACAACCCCGAATCGCAGACAGCCTTCTACAGTATATCTTGTGACACTGTCAAGCAGTGTTTCCGCTTGCGGAAGCAGATCCAGGCTGGCCTCTCGATCCCGGTCCGCTCGGCCGGTGAAGGGGGCCAACGTCGGCATTGCGCCGCGAGCCAAGCCAACACCCGTTCCTTCACATCCTGGAGCGGGATGACTTCACGTGCCAACTGTGTGGCAGCCATAAGCACCTCGAAATCGACCACATCCGCTTCGGGTCGGCCTGCGGTAGCGACGATAGCAGCAACCTTATCACGCTTTGTTCCATCTGCCACGCTGCTGTTCACAACCGACAACTCTATCTGGCCTCCGACCATTATCTCAGTACGTAGATCTGTGTCCAGAGTAGTGAGCGCCATGGCTCTCGCTGCCAGCACGTCTCAAGTCGCCGCATCACCGGAATCCATCGACGCGGAAGCACATGCGACACCAGTGGAACAAAGGCGCCGGTATAGCGTGCTTTTTCAACGACGAACCCGGTCTGCTTCAGGAGCGAGAGGGCCTTCCCAGAGGTCATCAGGCTCACGTGCCCGCAATTGTACACAGGTTCGCGGAGGATCGCTCGGACGAGGCCGCGCAAAGGACGCGAGAAGAACACCTGAGCCGTGACTTCCGGAAGGCTAAATCTCTGCGGGATCGACAGGACCAACCTTGCGGACTTCTTCTTCACCCGCAGGAATTCCTGAAGGGCCTTCCGGGGGGCGCGCACGTGTTCGAGCACCTCGCTGCACAGAATGAAGTCAAAGGTCGCATCCCGAAAGGGCAGAGCGGCAATGTCGGCCTGAGCAAGGTTCAGCCGGCCGTTGGACGGGAATCGCCCGCGCGCGTACTCGATCAACTCAGGGTTGTTGTCGATGCAGGTAACCCGCCCGAAACGGCGGAGCAGGTAGGGGCTGTAGGTCCCGATGCCAAACCCAACGTCCAGCGCGTGTCCCTGGCCGGACCCGTGACTCCGGATGAGGTTGGCGATCAGCCGTCTCCGCTGAGTGTGGAGATAGCGCCGGATCGGATCGCGAGACTCGTATGAGCAGAGCAGTTCGAGAACGGCTTTCGTGTTGGCGATCTGGGATGACATGCTTCGTTCCGTTTGCCCGCGCCGCAGAGCGCGATCCGCATCCCTCATTACTCGCCCGGCGACCTCGCCTCTCAGCACAACAAGCAAGCCGATTCACGGCACAGGGCTCTTGGCTGGCAGATGCATCCGTATTGGCCTTGTCACTACAGTAAGGCTTGGCGCTGCTTGGCAACCTCTGAGATCACGTACCGGAACTTGCCGGAGGGATCCCCCTTTATCAGATCGACGTCCTCAATAGTCACGCGTACGTTCTCGCCGAGGCGCTTGGCTATGCCGTCGCGGATTCGGTTGTGCCCGTCCGGAGGAAAGGCCTCACTGCAAACCAGTCGGACGAGAATGGCATCCACATCCTCCTGTACGATCTGGTACTGCTGGACGCCAGGGATGTCGCGGATGACGTAAATGAGCGCAAGACCGTGGACCCAACGGCCATCGGGGATGACGATGAAGTCGGTGCTGCGTCCCTTGAGGACTTTCATCACCTCGAGGCCTCTGCCGCACGGGCACGTCTCGTCTGAGGGCTGGCCGATGTCGCCCGTCCGGTAGCGGATGAAGGGCATCGCATGATTGTCGAGGTGGGTGACGACGATCTCACCATCCTCGCCCAGGCAAACCGGCCTGCCGTCTTTGATGAACTCGACGATCACGTTTTCGCTCGTGATGTGCATGCGGCCTTCCGGGCATTCGTGGGCGATGAAACCACCCTCGCGGCTGCCGTAGCCGTTGACGACCGGCACGCCGCCGAACGCCTCGGAGATGATCTCCTTCTGATGGTCGTAGAGCACCTCGGCCGTCGAGAAGACCACTCTGACGGGCAGATTGGTCAGGTCATATCCAGCCTTTCCGGCAAATTGACACATTAGTGCGATGCAGCTTGGATATCCGAAAATGCAATCGGGGCCGAAGCGCTGGAGCTGCTCAATGAAACTCCCGGCGGACTTCTCCGAGAGGTCGAAGGCGGAAAGAAGCAATTCGTTTGTCAAAGAGTCCCGGAGGATCTTCATCCGGTCCTGCCGGCTCAGTTCCACCGGAGAGCCCCAGATGTAGGCCTCCCGGTCTCCGGGCGGGATGCCGAACCATTCGTGGGTCCGCATGCGTGCGGCCTTGTCGTACGCTTGCCGCCGTTTGTCGAAGTAGAAGATGAGCGGTTCGCCCGACGAACCGCCCGTGTTGTAACGGATTGCGCCACCTAGCACACCGCGGTTCACCAGATCCTCGCGGTGCGCGGAAATCGTTGCTTTGTCCAGCAGCGGCAGGCGCTGGAGGTCGTCCAGCGTCTCGGGCCGCCAAGAAGCGTCCACCCCTGCAAGACGAGCGTACGCGCTCGTCTGCTTCAGCGCCATCGAGACGAGGTCGCGCAGTTTAACCAGTTGGCGTTCGCGCAGCCTCTCAAGCGGCCACCATTGGGTCTGCTCAAGTTCTCGCCAGTAGCAGAACGTCGCGCGCCCCATCAACCGTTCATGGACCGGCAACAGGATGTGCCTGACAAACGGCGGCCACACGTCTAAGCCCTTTCCTCAAGCGCGGCCCCGATCCGGGCACCTTCGAGCGGCCGCCCCGACCGGCGGGCCAGAACCGCGGCACCCAGGATTATCATGAATGGGATCACCGGCAGGTGGTGCTGGCCGTGCGCCTGGCAGACAAGGTGCAGAGCCCAGACGTAGATGATCGGCATAAGCAGCACCAAGCCGAGCACGGAGCCGAGAAGGTCGTGACGGTAAACGAATAGCCCGATGAGCCAGATCAGGACCAGTGCCAGATACACGATCTGGACGATTCCCCGTATGGCATTGAGAAGCCAATCGGGGACCTTGTCATAGAGGTTGTTGCTCACGAAGCTGCAATCTGTCCCCCACGTCCATGCGATGCGATAACCCACCAGTTTAAGGAACTGGCCAGGATTGCCGACGATCCACTTGACGGCCCCGCGGATGTGCCGCCGGTTCATCTCGACCTCATCTTTCTCGCCGGGCAACGGCTTCATCATCATCTCGAGTCCGTTCGCCTCAGGGTTGTTCGCCGTGTGCAGGACGATGCCGAAGTTGGTCGATATCGGCACGAAATGGCCGAGGACGATGTAGTTGCGGATCGTCCAGGGCGAAATCGCCAGACACATGAAGAGCGCGATGACGGCCGTTCGTTTCAAAGCCTCTGCCAACCGCAGCCTTGAGCCCACATAGATGATAAAGATCACCAGCGGCAACGGCATCGCGATTGGCTTGACGAGGCACGTGAACCCCAGCACCAGCCCGTAGAGCGCGAGGTACCAATACGGGTGCGTTCCCGGCGGCTTGCGGAACAAGAGGAACGTCAGGAGCAAGAACAGCGTGCCCAACACCAGATCGTACTCGAGGTTGCCGTACAGCAGCCACGAGGGAAACAGCGCCAACACCACCCCTGCCAGGCGTCCGACCGGTTCGCCAAACGCGATGCTGCCCAGGCGGTAGACCATCCAGCAGGCGAAGGTCACCATCACCGAGACGAACAGAACGTCTGCCAGCGAAGAATGACCGAGGATGAAATGCACGGCCTGCATCAGGAAGCGGTCGCCGGGTGGATATATGGCGGATGCTTTGAAGAACACCCAACTGCCATACACGTCGGGCGCCTCTTCACTTGGGATGCTTTCGACGATGCGAAGAATCGCGAAGTGCAGGATGAAGGCAAGGAACAGCAAGAGGATCGTATAGCGTCGCTTTGACATCGCGGCCAGGCAATTCAGCAACCGCCGCACCCCCCCGTGCCAAGCGAAAACCGCAAGGCCGAACCCAAACCCGAGCAGTACTGCGACGTAGCCGAGCCAAGGGGGCACGGTTCCTATGAAATGCCAATGCAGCAAGGGAAAGCCGATGATGCCGAGAAAGATTGTCAAGCCGGCCACTTGGCCGAGGCGCTGAAGACAGCGTGTGAACCAATGGGCCTGACTCATTCCGTTTGCCCTCCATGAGTTTTCGGCAATGGCGACGCGCAGCAGGTGCGGTCGTCCGTTTTCGATGGTTTGTGAACAGCGTCGATCTCCGCGAACGTCGTGAGAACACCGCCGGCGTCGGCGAGTGCTTGCGCAAAGTCCATCTCGAGCAGGGCGTCCAGCGTTCTCGCCCAATGGGCGAGGTGGCCCGTGCTGGCATCGAGGCAGTCGCCAGCGGCCAGGTGCAGTGCAATCTCGGTCACCCCCTCGGGCAGGCGAGCCAGGATCTTCTCAACAAGTCGGCGCGGGTCGCGGGATTCGAGCAACGCAATGCCAAAGAACGCCGTCGGCATTCGCAAGCCGCACGCGGCAAACTTGCGCGCTGCGGTCTGGGCAAAAAGCAGAATCAGCAGTTTTTTCAGTGTGGCTTTCCACATGACCGGGGCGAAGCGCAGCGGCTCTCTTGTCAGGCGTACGCCGGATGCGCCGATCTTCCGAGCCACTTGGGCGGTCACGTCAGAGACGACGGGCAGCAGGTGCGCGTGCTGGTGTCCATCGAGGTGGACGACCCGGATGCCGGCATCCAGCAGTACCCGCGTCTGGACCCAAACTTCTTCGAGCAACCTGTCCGCATCGAGTTGGCGCAACGTAGCGGCTCTTGCGAGAAGCCAAATCCCCTTAAACTTGCCGTTGCCGTCCAAGATCGGTTCCAGACCCTCTGTCCCTGTCACTGGGGCGCCTTCCACGAGGTTCACGTGGAGACCGCATGCTAACCCGCTCTGCCGCAGTGTCTTGAGGTCGCGATCCGGACAGAGGTTCGCCAGGACAGTTGTGCTGCTGACGATCCCCGACTCTGCAGCGCGCAGGACTCCCGCCGTCACGGCAGGGTGCAAACCGAAGTCATCGGCATTGACGATAACCCGCTTCACGTCTCCGCCTCCTGCGCGGATGTTGGCTCAGTTGTCGGAGGATCCGGAGCAGGTTGCTCAGGCGTGTCACGCACGACACGGTTCTGCTCCCGGATGTCACCAACCACCTCTCGGACGACAAACTCCGGTCGCTGCTTGACCTCTTGGATAATCTTGGCCAAGTACTCGGCCTGAATGCCGAATGCGATCAGCATAAGGCCTTGTGTCAGGACAATCAGCGCGACGATCGACGGCCAGCCCCGGACCACTGTGCCGCCAGTGAGCCAGTCGGCAAAGCAATAGACGAGGTAGCCGACACTAACGAGAAGGAAGAGCACGCCAAGAACTAGGAGCCCCCGCAACGGCGCTACAGAAAAACCGGTGAAGGCCGTTACACTGAGCCCGAGGCTGTGGAAGAAGCGATACTTGGGTTCGCCTGCCATCCGGGGTCTGGGGGTGTATGTGACCTCGGTGCTGCGAAATCCCAACCAGGGAATGAGGCCGCGCAGAAAGCGGCAGCGCTCCGGCAACTGGTTCAGCGCATCCCGCACTTGCCGGGTTATCAATCGGAAGTCGGCACTGCCGGGAAGAATCTTCGTTGGGGAGAACAGGTTGAAAACCCGGTAGAACGCCCGGCTGCACCAGCGTTTTAGGAAACCGCCATGGTCAGCCTCGCGGACGGCATAAACGACATCGTACCCCTCCTGCCAGCGGGTCACCATTTCCGGGATCTTCTCCGCAGGATGCTGCAGATCACTGTCCATCGTCACGATGACGTCGCCGTTGGCGTAATGATAGCCGGCCGAAATGGCTGCTTGGTGGCCGAAGTTCCGAGCCAGGATTACTAAGCGGACATGATCGTGCTTCACCGCAAGCCTTCTCAGGATCTCGGTGGAGCCGTCCGTGCTGCCATCATCGACAAGTATCACCTCCAGATCGAAACGGTCGGCCAGTCTTTCCTCATGGATGGCCTCGATCTGGCGATGAGCCAGTTCGATGTTCTCGCGTTCATTGTAAACCGGTGCCACGATTGTTATGAGTCGACGCACTGTTCTACGCTCCCTACGGGGACCGCCACCGGCTTCTGTTGCTTGCTAGGACCTCGCGATATACGCTCACGAGCCGACCAACCATGACGTCGATGCTGTACTCCGCCTCCACGCGCCAGCGCGCAGCCTGTCCCATTCGGCGACGCAGGGCCACGTCCCTGCCGAGATGTACCATACGGTCGGCCAAGGCCTCGACGTCGCCCGGGCCGATGAGGAAACCTTCCACGCCGTCGGTTATGGCTTCTGGAATTGCTCCGACTCGCGTTACGATCACCGGCATGCCGTAGGCCATCGCTTCGAGCATCGCCATCGGCAGACCCTCGGCGTAACTTGGCAACACAAAGCAGTTTGATCTGCTCAGCACTGCTTCCTTTGCTTTGCCTGATACAACCCCCACCAAATGGACCAGCGGGCTACACCCGCTCTGTTCGATTTGGCGCTCGACTGTCTCTCGCTGTCCTGCTGCTGTCTCACCGCCAGCGATGGCAACGTCACCCCTGAATCCCTGCCGGCGGGCGAGTGCCACCGCTGCCACCAGGTCTCGCACACCCTTGGGCTCACCGAGGTTCCCCATGAACAGAAACGCTGGGGCGGGGCTCTTCCTGTCCGTGTTTAGGCTTGGTGGTACCACCACGCCGTTCGGGACAATACGCCACCGCGCCGAACATGCATAAGGCCTAAGCCTGTCGAGCCAGTCCTGGCTTAAGACCACGACGGCCCCAGCCATTTCGAGCGCCTGCCGCAGCAATGCTCTGCCGACGGGGCCGAGGCTGGCAATGAACTCGTAGAAGCGTCCGCCGTGCACATGTACGACCCCGACACTCCCCAGGAGGTGAGCAACGAAGAGGTGCAGGCCATCCCGCCAGAATGTGAACCCGCTGCACGTGTGGATGTGGACGATCTGGGCGCGGTGTTTCAGGATGGTTCGAACAATCCGGCCGAACAGTCTCAGTTGGGCCACTATCCCGACAAGCAGGGAGCGGCCTTCTGGAGTGATCTTGCCACTGTTGAGAACGACCAAGCGACACTCATCCGCGAGTCGGCTGCTACGAAGATTGTCGACCACCGTTGCCATGCCGCCTGTTGGCGGGGGCACCGGACCGAGCATCAGGACTCGCGGTTTCGCCGAAGAGGACAGTCGAGGCGCGGTCCTGGAAGACCCACCCGCTGTACGTGACATCGCCCTCTCGTACACCGACAGATACCGCGAGGCCATCCGCTCGACGCTGTAATCGCGTTCAACGCGCTCCCTGGCCCGGGCGCCAAGATGCCTCCGAAGTGATGGGGCATTACAGATCTCGGCCATTGCGTCGCTCAAGGCCTCAGGAGATCGAGGAGGTACCAAAAGACCGTTCTCCCGATCTGTCACAACGCTGGGGACACCCCCGACACACGTTGCAATGACCGGGAGTCCTGATGCCATTGCTTCCAGCAGCACCATGGGCAGGCCTTCTTTTCTGCTCGAGAGCACGAACGCGTCCGCAGCCGAATAGAGGGCTGGCGTGTCGCGTCGAAGACCGAGAAACCGGACGATGTCACCCAGCCCCAGGCGTCTCGCCTGAGCGTCGAGGGTGGCCCAGCAGACCCGGTTCGCCATCGAGCCGGCAACCAGCACGACAAACGGGGCGGCCGTTTGCCGGCGCAGAAGCACCGCGGCGTCCAGAAGGTCTTCGTAACCCTTCTCGGGGTTGACGTTACCGACGGCCAGTAATGTAAACGTGGTCTCCGGCAAACCGAGCGCCTTCCGTGCCGCTTGCCTTATCTCGGGCGCAATGGGCGGAACAGGTACGCCGTTCGACACGATTTCGACCTTCCCCTCCCACCCGAGGGCCTGCGAGTACTCTGCGGCCGTTCTGCCGGAGACGGCCGTAACCGCCTGCACGCCGCGCATCGCCAGCCGGTCGCGCATCCTGGGACGAGGGGCATCCTGAAGGCGTAACCCGTGACACGAGAGGACGATGGGGCACTTGGGGCCCAACCGGTTGGCCAGGAACACGTACGGCAGGCTCGAACGATCATGGACGTTAATAACGTCGGGCCTGAACTGCCGCAGCACCGACGTCAGCCGCAGCACCCCTCGCCAGTCATATGCTCGGACGCTGTGCAGCGGCACCATGGGGATGCCGCGGGCCTGGAGTTGCCCGCCGAACTCTCCCCGGTCCATCAGACAGACGACGAGTGGAACAAGTTCGCGTGCCGCGAACTCGGTCGCCAGGTGCATCACGACGCGCTCCTTGCCGCCGGAGCCCATTCGCGCCGCCACGAGGACTGGGCGGCGTACGGATGGGCCTCGCCCACGCGTGTCGGGGCAGAACGGGATGACTGTACGTTCGACCATGCTTGTGACCCGGCGATGACTACCGAGGCGATGTCCAGTTTAGGTTCGTCGCGGACGGCGATCGCGCGAACCCAGCAGGCTGCCTGGAGACCGACTGATGCCGCCCTTAGCCGTTTCCAGCAATAGCGCGCCCTGAGCCACGCTCTCCTCCGGCCCGCGATAGGGCAGCGACGCCACCATCACCGGCAGCGGCCGCTCAAGGTTAGCCGCCTGGCCCTCAAAGTCCACGATGCCACAGATTCCACACATGCTACTGGTCGTCCCGATGGCTCCGCCTGAGGAGGCCCAGGATGCGCTTCACACCGTGTCTGAGTCCGCAGAGATCCAGTTCCACGGCGTGAACGGTATGATGTCCGCCAATGGGAAAGCGCCTGAGTTGATACAAATGACCCGCCTTCCTGTTGAACCCGGGGAAACCGGCCACGGCTGCATAGCAACCCGCTTGGCGTACCAAGTCCTCGGTGTCCTCGGCAAAATCTGCCCTCTGGCCGTTGGGATAACTGAACGGAAGATCGCTCGACGAGAGTTCTTCCTTGATTCTGCGAACGGAATCATACACTTCGCGCCGGGCCCGGTCCTCCGATTCGCGGCTCAGGATCGGATGGGTTACCGTGTGAGCGCCGATCTCCATGCCCCGGCCGGCCATCTCTCTAACCTCATCCCAAGTCAGCGGATCGTACACGTCACGAAGCAATTCAGACGCATCGGAAAAGGCCCGCTCCAGTTCCTGGAGCCGACTCGTCCGCTCATCTGCGCTGAGTTCCTTCAGAAGGTCGAGGGCCTTTCGGTAACTCTCGCCCGCCTTCTGATAATCGCTCACCGGCAAGTTTCCGAACCCCGGTAACCGGAACCCGCTTCCGCTTCTGTGCGCCATCAGGATGCAACGTTTCAGCGGCAGCCACCAGAGTTCCGCCGAACCGTCCAGGAAGCCCGTCGTCAGGAAAAACGTCGCGACGAACCCGTATTCCTCCAAGGCCGGCACGGCGAACGTCAGGTTGTTTCGGAAACCGTCATCGAAGGTAATAGCGAGGCTGCATCGTGGCAGAGGTTCGTCCTGCGTCGCCAGTGTCTTCGCGATTCTCCGTAGAGGCACGACGTTGTAATGCCTACGGTAGAACTCGAGATGCTGGCGGAAACGAGATTCCGCTACCATGTCGGCGGTTTCCCAGTCCTGCGAGTCGCTGTCTGCGACGATGCCGTGGTAAGCTACCACCACCGGGGCCATCCGGTGGTGCCACCTGAAAGCCGCGGGGGCACCAACATGGCAGACGATGCTTCGGGCCACGTCTTTAGGTGACAGGTCTGACCCGCACGTAGCGGTCCCTCCAGTTTTTTGAGTTAGCCGCCGCCTCACGCGGCGCGCAAACTCAGCACAGTAACCGAGAAAAGGCAATGGATCCTTCACGCTAAAAACCGCTAGGCAGAGGCGGCCCCTGTAGCCGGATAGCAGATGGCCCGGTGAGATTCCTCGGCACCAGAGGCGCTTGATCGCTGCCAATTCGTGCTCGACGCGGATCCAGCATGCTGGCCTGACAGGTTGCCTAATAGGAGGCCATGGGCCAGCACAGTCAAGATGAGCCAAGTAAGGTAGATTAAGACCCCCAGCCAGAGCCACGGTGTGGAACAGTTCCGTCCTGGCGCTCATATCCAAGAGACAGAACTGCTTGCAGGTCTGGTGCCATTTGAACTCCAGTCCGAACAGCCCACGGTAGTCGATCGCGGTGATGAAGGTCTCTACCAGCTTGGTTAGGCCGGGCACGTCTTCCAGTCGAACACAGGCAGCCGTGCCACCGTCCACAGGTATCTGTCTCAGTTTTCGGCCCGTGCATCCAACCAGCCGACGACCGTCCCTACTTCGATAACCAAGGTAGACCACGATGCCACAGGGGCTGTCCTCAACTACCTCCTGGAGAACTAGCTCGTCGGCCCATGGGGCGATGACTTCCCACAGGTTCTTCGCTTCTGTTTCCGAAGCCAGGTAAACAACCTTACTGCCAAGCTTCCCCGCGCTTCGGTGTGATATCCGCGGCTTGACCAGCGCCTTGCCGTTGCACTTGCCCATGAAAGCCAGGATCTGTTCAAGGGACAAGGCGCGTATGGTGCGCGGGGCAAGGCAGCCTGCCTCCGTGACCAGCTTGGCGAAGTGCTGCTTATCAAGAACCGCCCTCAAGAGTGGCGATTGCCCTACCGCCACGTAGAGCGGCGGTTCCAGCACCTCGGCCTTGGCCAGAAGTTCAACGAAATCGTCGCTGGTCGGATAAACCACGCCATGACCTTCCCAATGCTGGGCCAGTGCTTTGCATAGTTCGGTCAGATCTGCTGGAGTACGGCCACGCGTCGTCCAATGAACGGTGTCGGCACAGTGTCGGCTAAGCCGTCCCAATTCCTCTCGGTCCTGGTAGACACCGACCACAGGAACACCTGCCATTGCCAAGCTGCGCGCCACACCGAGCCCGTTAAGAGTTAGCCCCAGAACAACCGCCCCTGCTTGCCTCATGCTATTGGCCTCTTCGCAACGTCATCGAACCCGCGCGCCCCACGACTTTGGAAAGCTGGCAGACCGCACGAGCCACGGAAGAGGTGACTCTCCATGGCCCAGCAACGCTTCCGTTCGATCCGGTACGCTGGGGTCGTTGTCAATGATCAGGCGAAGGTGCTCCTGATCACAGCGTGCAGGCGTGCGCGCAATGATGTACTGAAACAGCATGCAGGTCGCCTCCGGGCCCATCCCGCCTAGTATGCCGACGACCTTCCGGCGTTTGCTGTTCTTTCGATTCATCATTCGCCTCTTCCCTCTGCAAGGGCGCTTCCGCGCCCCCTATGCTAAGGGTGCGACATGCCCGGCGGGCACCAGCGCAAACGGCGTCTCGATTCTTCCTGGATAACCTCGGCGTATCTTGTCCCGAAGCGCTCCACAAACCGGATCTTGCCGTGCATGTCGTAACCCAGTTTCCTGAGCAGTACTTGGGAAGCCGTGTTGCCCCGCATTACAAAGCCCCAGACGCGTTTCACGCCTTGTCGAGAAGCAAGGCCTTCGAGATAGCGTTGGCCGCGGAGTGCGATGCCCTGACGCCTGTATCCTTCATGGACCCAGAGGTTCTTCGTGCACGCCTCAGAGCGCCCGAGGCGCTCACCCAACACTGTCAGTAAGGCAAAATCACGACGCGAACACCACGATAGGAATATGAGTTTGGTGTCCTGCTGGGGAGGTACGCCAACGACGCCGATGTCTCCCGCCCGGAGTCTGGCGCTGATCACGCGGTTGACATGAGGACCAACATAGCCCAGGTGGGACGGCCAATTCGCGGCCACCCACGGGATCTCCTGCATTCCTATAGTTCGAAACACGACGTCGCCATAGTGGCTTGGGCAGTTGCAGTCGCATGTCTCTTTGTGGTACACGATGTACTCCTCCGTGTGCCAGATCGCCCGCAAGAGGCGCGCCGCTAATGCTCGTCCCCCACGCTCGTGATAGTAGTTGAGTGCCTTAGTCAGCACCGCCGGTTCCCATTCCTTGATCGCCGCATTACCAGGATTCGCGCTTCCACGGATTCTGCCTATATGCTTCCTATTGGTCCATCATGGGCGCATATGCATCCGCCATGTGCGAGATGGCGTTTCGTGCTTCGTATACCTCCCGTGGCTGCGCGGCCAGGGTCGTTCGGATTTGCAGGTCTTGTCGCCAAGACGCGTGTTCCGGTCGTCGTGGGCCGGGCCGTAGTCGCCCAACTCCCACGTCCGCGTCAGCCTTGCCCTCGTGCGCCTCCAGACAGCAGCGGGCCACCGGGCTCGCCCAAGCGCGATACCTTGCCACCCGATGCGTTATCCGCTTCCGCCTCTGCCAAATGCGCCAGCGGAACGGACAGGAGGAATATCGCGTAGATGTACTCGAACGTGACTTTGCTCAGAAAGGTTGCCCCTACGGCAAACGTCAGGATGGTGCATTCCAGCATGACGGCGTAGGCGCGGAACCAAGCGTCCTTGCCTGCTTTCATCTGCCGCGCCAGCCGGCGAACGTGCCTCGTGGTCCAGAGCGTGCAGAGGACCAGGATCAAATACAACGCCAGGCCAACGTACCCGGCTTCACCCAGAACCGAGAACCACACGCTGTGCGCGATGTGGGGGTGGTCTTCTTCGTGGGTCTTGTAGTTGTCATACTCGGCCATGTAGGTCGGCATGCCGAAGCCCACGCCCACCAGGGGACGCGCATTGGCCATAGCGACGGACGTCTCCCAGGCCCAGATACGGCTCATGGCAGACGGGTCTTCCTCGTACGATTCTATTGTGTGATATCGTTCCAGCGTCCCGCCGGGGATGATCGCCAGGGCGCCAATCGCCACAACAGCGCCCGCGATGGCGGCCTTCCACCACGTGGTCTTTCGCCAGACGGTCAGCCCCACTGCCGCAGCCAGGGCCAGTATTCCGCCGCGCGACGTTGTGACGATGACTCCCGGAACGGCCAGCGCGGCCACGATGTACAGGCCGTATCGACCCCAGTTGTTCTTCACCTCGCTGGCGGCAAATACCAACATCGGGATGCTCATGGCAATGAAAAGGGCGGTGTCGTTGTTGTCACTGCCGATGGGCCCACCATGAGCAGTCATTTGCGCGCCGCGGAGAAAAAACAGCCCCAACTTGAAGCCGTAGAATCCGGGGCAAAGAGCCAGAAGAATGATCAGCCACTTCAGTTGACTCCGAGTCCTGACCAGCCCGGTGATGAGCACCACGCCAATCCCGATCTTGCAGAAATCGATGAACACGCCGGTCGAAAGGTCAACGTGCGTTGATCCAACTGTGGCCACCCCGTACCACGCCCACAGGGCAAGAAACACAACCGTCGGCCCACGAAACCGCACCCACGGCCAGGGGGTCAACAGCGTCCTGACAATCAGGGCAATGGCCACGGCAAACGTGATCCGCGCCGACTGGACCCCTGCACTCCACACCAGCGTCTGCGGCCGCATGAACGACAACCAGCAATACGCCAGCAGACCATAATAGGCGTCATACAGCGCCAGCGGCACGCAGGCGTAGCCCACAATGAGCATCAGGATGTCGCGAATACCCACAGGTAGCGCCTGTTCGGTAGAGACCAACTTACCTTAACCGCACGTTCTTGGTTCCGCTCGAGGGCGCACCAAGCGCCTCCATCATCCCTCGACAAAGTTAGACCGCAGACTGCGACCGTTCTCCCCCGCCTACTTCCCAGAGTATGCTAATCGACGTAAATCCCTTCTCCTGCATGGATCCGGTGCTGATGCTTGGCGAGGAAGGTTTCCAAGTCGCAGAGGACCTTCGCCGGTATCCCGCCAACGACGGTGCGAGGCGGCACGTCTTTGGTGACAACAGCCCCGGCACCGACAACACTATCCGGGCCGATCGTGACACCCGGCAGGACGATGGCACCATAGCCGATATAGCAGTTATCGTTAATCGCGACCTTCGCGATTCTTGTTTTCCCCAAGTGCCGCCGCATACTCGCGTCGTGGGTGAGAATCGCACAGTTTGTCAGCGTGCAATTGTTTCCGATCTCCGCATGTCGTTCGACACGGCACCGATGCGAAATCCAGCAGTTCTCCCCGATCTTGACACCACGTCGTCTGAGGCGCCGAATCGTGAAACGTGATGTGGCTTCCTCGTGCGGGATGCCCCGTATCCGGCTCCACAACAGATAGAGGTCAAGCAACATGACCAAGCCGCTCCCTATAGCAACATCCCCGGACACTCGTGGCACAGAACTTCAATGTCGGACGCTCGTCGCCGGCCCGCGATTGCCCGCCGTGCGGCACGGTAGAGAGGACCGTTCCAGATCTTTCGCAACGGCGTCTCGAAAACGTTGCCGACACTGTGCCGGCGGTCGTAACTGCCGCAGCACAGATTAACATCGCCGTCCCAACAGATGATCACCTGGTTCCAAGGCGTCAGACACTTGAGCCACACTTGTCCCGCTGGAGGCAGTTCGCCGCCATGATCTCGCACACTGCGATAATAGGGGCTTATATAACTGTCCTCCTGCGGAAGCCACTGACGGATGAGAGATAATCGCTCCTCTCGGAGCCCGGCCTCGTCAATGTCCCTGCGATTCATGTCCCTATCATAGGGCAGCAGCCGAAGGTTCAGACTCGTTTCCGACAGCAGGTAACCTACCCCCAACGAATCGGCGAATTCCGGTAAGGCCGACGCCTCATGCTCATTGTAGCGCGTCACGATAAAGCCCAAATGGATATCCGGTGTCTGGCTGCCGAGGCGCCGTTTGGCGACCACCAGCGCCTTCACTTTTTCGATCACTTCGTCGAAATGATGCCGCGGCTGATAGGCCCGGTAACTCGCCTCGGAGAGGCCGTGGAGCGACACGGCAAGGTCATTGAGGCCCGTTCGGACGAGTTCTTCGGCGTCCTCGACCCGGAACGCGTAGAGGTTGCTCGAAAGTTTGGTGAAAATCCTCCTTGCGGTAACGTGCCGAATCATGTCATAAATACGAAGATGCAAGAAAGGCTCCCCCCAATTGTACAATCCCACAAAACGCGCGTAGCCGGTGACCTCGTCCACGATCCGGCAGAATCGGTCCCAGGGCATGCGACCGAACGGCCGCCCCCTCCGGCCCTGCCCAACCGGACACAGCAGGCACCCCCCGTCGCAGAGGTTCGTCACCTCGATGGCAATGTAACCTGGCATGGCGAACAGGTACGTCATGCCGATCTTCGCTTGCGTCTTGGCGATCACGGCGTTCAGTACACGGCCCGGCCCATATCGAGAATCGGTCAACTCCCGCCAGGCAGTCGCGGCGTGTCCCAACTGTCTTACTGCTCCTGCCAGAGGCCGGGTCATGCGGATCTCCCCGGGAGCCTGTTGCGGCGGGCGTTGGCCGCCTCAGCCCGTCGGGCGGCCACGATGGCCTCAACTTCGCTGATCTCCGCCTGCATGCGCTGGGCCCAGGTCCATAGGGATCGCTCGGCCGCTTCGCGGGCCCCCGCGCGGAGCTTCCGTTCGAGACCGGCGTCGCTCAAGACTCTGGCGACGGCCCGGCCCAGGGCCTCGTTGTCGTCCGCCGGCACGAGCAGGCAGTTCTCGCCGTGGGCCAGGAAGTCGGCGGTCGTGCCGTCGTCGAGCGTAACGACTGGGCACCCCGCGTAGATTGCTTCAATGACCGGATTGCAGCGGTTCGACAAATTGTTTGTCGAGATGACCACACTCGCTTGGGCCAGGAGTTGGCGGACATGACCCCGCGACAAGGCACCCGGCCACAGGGTCATGTCAGAGACGCCCAATCGCTCAGCCAGCGCCTGAAGCTCGCTGGTCAACGGCCCACTTCCGCAGATGACGAACTTCGTGTCCGGCACCCTCGCCCGCACAAACGGGATACAGCGAATCACACGGTCGAGCCGCTTCCAGCTCACGTGTCTGCAAAGCGAAACCACCAACCGTGCACCCGTCTCAAAGGGCAGCGAGGGCGCGCTCGCTTCACCCGCCTCGTCGCCATCCAGGTCCACGCCGTTCGGCCAAAAGCGCAACCGCTCAGGGCTGACCCGGAACCGCTCGGCCACCTCGTCTCCGCGTGTACCGTCGTTGGTAACGACCAGCAGGTTGCACGGGATCAGAAACGGCGAACACATGACCGTGTACCGCAAAGGCAGGAGGACAAGGGCCATCATCCTGCTGAGAAACGTCCCGTAAAGCCGCGTGATGTTCGGGATGTGGAGCAGCCGCCCGACAAGATAGCCGGCCAGAGCCGAGTAGTCGTTGTGGGCGTAGACCACGTCGAAGGCCCGTGTCCTTGCCAAAGCGAGGGTCGTGCGGATGAAGCCGGCGGTCAGAATCATCCAGGCCGAGTTGGCCCCGGCGGCTTCCACGAGGGTACCAACGCGTCCGTTACCGAGCCGCTTGGGCAGACAGCTCCGCACGTACACGGCAGGACGCATCCCTCCCACGGGTGCTTGCACCAGCTCGATGGGCAGGTCCAGAACCAGGTTCCGGGGCATGGGGTCTCCGATGCGCTTGCCGCCAGGCACCATGCGCGTCTGGGGGAGCACGAATGTCTGCCTGTGCCCGGCCAGAGCGTAGTGCCGGAGGTTCTCGTAAAGCGACGGCATGCCGCTCTTTTCCCCCTGTCCCCAGATCGGCAAGGCCGAAAGGTGCAGAACACGCATACGGTGTCTCCTATTGTTTGACCATCCTAGCCATCAAATACATGGCACGTGGCGGCCTCTCCAGAACCCGCAATCCCTTGCGAATCCATCGAATCAGAAGATGCTTGGAATCGTACTTTGGATCAAATGTGCGGCATCGCTCAACCCTCAGGGTTGTCGCCTCTGCCATCTTGGCTAGGCGTTGGTTATCAAACGAATGCAGGTGGCCAGAGGCCGGGAATGTCCTAAGGCAGTGAGGGCAGAGCAACGTGTGGATGGTGCCACGGTCCGGCACACTGATTACGATGTACTTCCGGGAGACGCGCGCCAGTTCGCGGAGTGCCACATCCGGATCCACTTGGTGCTCGAGCGACTCAATACAAGTCACTACGTCGAATTCGCCGTCTTCGAATGGCAGTTCGGCAACCGTGCCGCAGTGGAACTCAACTTTGGGGAATCGGGTCTTGGCGCGCTCAATGCGAGGCCTAGACAGGTCTAGGCCGACAACACGCTTGATCCCCGCGCGGTCAGCGATCCAATCGCAGAATTGGCCATCGCCGCAGCCGATGTCTGCGAGTGAGGCCACCTTCTCTCTAGGGAACACGGTCCAGATGGCTCGGCATCGGGGCTCAACCAGAGGGTCCTTCGCGTAGTCGACGACTGAGCCCTCTTTGGCGTAGTAGGCATTCCAGTCGATCTTGCAAGCCATGACACTCGTTCCTCCTACCGTACGTGTTTAGCGTTCCCGGCGTCACGTGACGCCGAGCAAGGCATACAGTTCCTATACTCTACAAGCGCCACACCGGCCGGTGGGAACGCACACCGTTCTCGGGGAGCATGGAGGAGATGGTCGAGACGATTCTCGGCTGCATGCAGCATCTCGTCGCGCCCTACTGAGGGTGTACCGGAACTTTTGAGGCGTTGCACTAGATTCCTGTGCCATCGCCGGTTTCGCCACTACCACCGTACTCCCCAGTCCGTGCCGTCGCAAGCGGCGCGGTGTCCTCTTGGTGCAGGCCGCCTCTTGGCCGCACCTTATCACTCATGCGCCTTCGCACGTCCCGCGGAAAAATCAGGAACCAGCCGATCAGTAAGTATGCTGCGGTGGCAAGACACACCTTGGCGGCAAACCAGCCCCAGGTCAGCGAGGCCGGGAGTTGCAGAAGGGCAAGGCAGGCCAGAGCAAACAGCGCTGCGCCTGGCACCCAATAAGCGGCGGTCTGGCGGGCGAGTACGTGGGGGCGCATCTGCAAGTGCCGGGCGGCAACCGCTGGAAAGACCAGCCCGGACAGCAGAACTCTCGGTATCATGGTCCCAAGCGCCACACCCTCCAGTCCCATTCCGCCTACGGTCAGCAGCAGAATCGTGAGTCCCACGTTAATAGCCGCCTCGAGCATGACGATGGCAGCGACGAGTTTCACCCGGCCCGCGCCGATGAGGGTGGAAGTGCAAGGGTCGGCGGCTAGGGCCATCAGGTACGCAAAGCCAAGTATGACGACGACGGGGCCGCCTGCCTCACCGACGGCCGTCCCATAGAACAATGTGAGGAAGTCTCGGCCAAACGCCATGATCCCCACCACGATAAGCACACCGAAAACCATCGCCACCCGAATGACCAGGGGCAAAAAGTGACGCAGGCCGGCGAGGTCCCCCCGCGCGAGCGACTGCTGAATCTCGGGCGTGAAAACTGTCGTTCCTTTCCGCACGAGCGTCTTGCTATACTCCAGGAGCATCGTGGCAAGGGAATAGTAGCCCACCCACTTCAGCCCAATGAGCCAGGCGATTATGAGACCGCCGGTGTAGAGCATGATACGGATGCCGATGCCGCTGAAAAAACAGGGGATGCCGAAGCGTATGAGTTCGGCGAGCGTCGCCCGCTTGACGAACGCCCGGCGGATGCGCAGCGGTGGGAACGCGCGAGATGCCAGCAGGTATCCCCCGACACATGCCAGCAGCGTTGAGGCTGCACCGGCCGCCGCCAGTCCGACGAGCCCGTAACCCAACTTCAGGACAAGGATGCTGCCGCCTACCCTCAAACCTGCAACGCTTACCTGGAGGGCGTTGGCCAGATCGAAACGTTCGTTGGTCTCCAGGAGGGAACCGAATACGGCGGAGATCATCGAGAGGCCGACGTTGGCCGCAACGATCACCAACGCGATCTGTACCGCGGACAGGTACTCGGCGGGCGTCTTGGGGAAGATGTCGCCGAAGGCACTCCCCAGTACGGCGCCCGCAGCCACAAGAACCAGCGTTGACCCGGCGAAGAACGCGAGGCCGGTGCACAGCACCTCATTGACCTTCATGGGCTGCTTGCGGCCAAGATACCAGTTGAAATGGCGGTAAAGGGCTGGACGCAGTCCGGCATCCACCATCCCCAGGTATCCTGTTAAGGATATCACCAGACTCCACACGCCGTAGCGGACATCGCCAAGCAGCCGGAAGGCAAACCACGACAGAACGAGGATAAGCACCAGATTGACACCGTAGCCAATCCAGTTGGCGGCGAGGTTTCGGGCGTAGATGCGGACCTTGCTCATGCGGCGTTCCGGTTTCTCTTTCTTCGGCGGCGCCAGCACGCGGCTCCGCAGGTTGCCGCGGCGGCTGCCAGGAAGAGGGGCGCAAAGGCCACGGCGACGTTCTTCCAGCCCTCGTCCAGCCGCTGCCAGGCGCGGCAGTAGGTCATCCACCAGCCGGTTGTGGGCAGGTAGTCCCGGCCGAGGAGCGCGTCGGGACTGTTCTGCCAGATCTCGTGCAGTTGCCTCGCGGTGACCACGCGGATGCTCGGGTCGGCCACAAACTCCGCCACGAGTTTATGCAGGGTACGTTCGACCCGCTCGTTGGGCTTTCCGAACCGCGAGAAACTGAAACTGTGCATCATGATGACCGCGGTGCGAACGCCGTGTTTCTGAAGGTCGGCCACGACCTTTCGGATCTCCTGCGGCGAACTGGACTCGATGTCCAGGAACCGCAGGGACTTCCAACCGCCCAGGCTGGCCTGGACGTATGCGGTGACCGGGACCACCAGAACGCCGTCTTGAACCACGGGTGCGTTCTGTGTCAGGTCTGCGTGGGCGAGGCCGCTCTGGGGCCAGGCGATGTTGTGTGAGAACTCAAGGAGGATGCCCACCCGCTTGCATGCGGCGAGCGTGTCGAGGTTCGCCATGTAGCCGCCGGCGCGATGTGCCATAACGTCGGTTCCGGCCCACTTGCCGATCAGTTCGGCACCGCGTTTGAGAATTTCAGTCTGCCTGGGAAGGTCCGCATACTGCATGTATCCTACCCCGAACATCGGTTTGGGATGGGTGTGGAGTTCGACGTCGTGGCCGCGCTCGTGGATGGTGCGGCAGACTTCGGCCAACGCCTCTTCGCCATGCTTTGCTGCCTCGTACACGTTCACGAAGAACGTCGCTTTGGCGCCGCGAGCGTCGAAGATATCCATCATCTTGCCGATTCCGTGGGCTTCAGCCTGGCCGGGCATCCGGCCCCAGATGTCCCGCTCGGGATTGCCGTCTGAGAACGATTCCACGTCAATGGTGAATAGAACGTAGATTGGTTCTGCTGCTGCAGGGGGAGCCATAATCAGCGTGGCTGCGGCAAATAAGCCGCAAACCCACGTTGGCCTGACCGAATCAAGCACGAGTCACCCCCTCAAGGTGTCGGCAGACCGACTCGACCTTCTGCGGCCACGTTTCACTGGCCATAGATGCCGCCTGACGCATCCGGTCATCTCGCGCTACCGCCAGTCCCTGTTCGCCAGCGTCAATGAATTCTCCTATCGTTCCGCCTGACGCGACCATGTGCTTCGCCTTCGGCAATTCCGGGAGGGGGGTGGAGACGACCGGTAGGCCGGCCGCGAGGTACTCGCGCAGTTTTATCGGAATCCCTGCCTTCGTCAAATCGTTGATCTTAAAGGGGATAAGGCCGACGTCGAAGCACTTGCAGTAGGCCGGGAGGGACGCGTAGGGCCTGCGGCCGAGGAAATGCATGTTCGGAATCCCGCTGTACGCGGCCAGGTTCACGTTTGAGTCGGCGTCGCCGATCAGGACGATGTGCCAGTCCGGCCGCCGCTTGGCCACCTCGGCCAGCAGCCCTAAGTTCACCCAGTCGCGGATCAGGCCGAAGAACCCCAGGATCGGGTGCGGAATGTCCCGCATGTCCTCGGGCACCGGCAGGTTGTTCGAGAGCGCCTTGGAGAAGTGCGCGTAGTCCACGCCGTGCGGCACGAGGATCGTGTTCGGGTTGAGCGGGGTCTTGGCCTCCTGAAGCGCGTGGCTCGTGGTGACGACCAGATCCGCGCGCCGGCACAGGTCGGCCTCGTCGCACAGGACCTGCTCACGGTTGTAGCCGGTGAACGACGCGAAGTCGTCCACGCAGTAGTACAGCACCTTCTCGGCCGGGAACGCGTCCAGCAGGTAGGCGATGTCCGGCGTGAACGACCAGACCTGTAGCGGGCCGCTTCGGACGCGCTTCAGGGCCCGCCGGATGCGGCGGATCAGAAGCCACCGGTTGAGCCGTCTGGCCCACGCCGAACCGGGCAGAGGGACAACCAGGGGAGTCAGAACGTGGAGGTTCTCCCTCGGGTTCTTCAGGCCCCGGAACACTTGGCCGAGTTTCTTGAGAACGTACTTGAGGTCCGACGCGCTGGCCGACGGGGCGCGCGACGCGTGGTAGTTGACCCACAGCACGACGTTCCGCTCCGCCAGCAGGTGCATCACGTGATGCTTGCTGGTCGGCGGGGCGTCGTAGCCGCTCGCGAAACACAGGATGGTACGGCCTTCGATCATTTTGCGTTGCTCGCTGCGGGGAGTCCTTTCTCGATGCCGTCAAGCCTGGCCCGGTCCTTGTCACGGCGCCGCCGACTCAAGGCCAGAACGACGGGCAGGCCTGCGGCCGCGCCGGCAACGTTCAGCAGCGTGTCGGTGACCGAACCGAAGCGCCCGGGAATCGTTGCTTGGGCACATTCCAGCAGCCCGCCGAAGGCGCAGCAGGCAAGTGCCACCAACCCCAGCCGCAGTAGTGTCGGTCGGCCTAAGGCCCACGCGATCAGAGCGACGAGTGCGGCGTACGCCGGCACGTGCAGTAGGTTCTGCAGCGTCGGCGATATGGCCGTGTCCCAGCCGGACAGAGGTCCCGTGCCCGAGGGAAGAAGACTCACTGCCGCCAGCAGCGCGGCGTAGGCGACTGTTATGACCCACAGCACCCTTTTCGGGATGGCTCTCACCGTGCGGGGACCTCCGATTCCACGTTCGGACTGGCCGAGGCTGCCGGCTCATCCGGCGGTGTGGCCGACGGCGCGCCGGCCTCGCAGCCAGCGCAAAGTCGCTCGCATAAGTCGAGGAGCGGTTGCAATCTGGCCGCCCACGTGTATTTCTGCTCGACGCACGTGCGGGCGGCGTGCTCAACTTGCTGCCGCCGTGCATCGTCATGAAGCAGTTCGAGAATGCGCCGTTGCCACTCGTCTGGCGTCCTGGCCTGGAACGTCTCGGTTCCGATGGCGACTTCGAGCCCTTCCAGACCCTCCGGGGAAGCCACGACGGCCCGCCCCATCGCCATGGCCTCCAGGATCTTGTTCTGGACGCCCCTGGCGATCAGCAGCGGGACCACGGCCAGCGCGGCCTTGGCCAAGTACGGACGGACGTCCGGCACTGACCCGGTGACGGTGACGCCGGGAACGTCGGCCAGCCTCCGGACGGCGCGTGTCGGGTTGCGGCCGACGATCGAGAACGTTAGATCCGGCACGTCGCGCCGAAGGGCCGGCCAGACTTCGCGGACGAACCAGCACACGCCATCTATGTTTGGCTTGTAGTCCATCGTCCCGGTGAACACCAACGACGGGGGCCGGGCCGGATCGGCTTCCGCCGGCTTGAAGTACTCGGTGTCCACACCGTTTCCGACGACGCTTATCTTGTCGCTTTCGACCCCGAAGGCCTGGACCTCGGCCTGGCTGATTAGGATTACGGCGTCACACTGGTCGAGTGCCCGACGCTCGAGGGACCGCACGCCGCGCGCCTCGCGGCGGTAGAGCCAGCGCCTCGGCCACCGTGCGGCCTGTGCGTAGGTGGCCCACTTGGCGCTATCGACGTCCACCAAGTCCGCGATGCGGGCGCCGGCCGGCACAGACAGGGCGTGGGGAAGAACGTTGGACGAGTAGACGAAGACCAGGTCGAACGGTTCGCGTGCCGCTTCCTCGCCCAGCGCGTATGCCAGGCGGCGGCTGTGGAAGAAGCCCTCAGTCACGGACCTGCCGCAGAGGAGGGCCAGAGCGCCGCGCAGGAGGCCGACCTTTCCGCTGACCGGTGCGGTGATGACTTTCTCGCACCACCGTTTCAGTTCGGCAGCGGCTTCAACGTCGGAAGGCTGATGGGCCAGCGTCGCCACGGTGACGCGGAAGTGCTGAGCAAGTGCCTCGATCTCGTGAAACGCGCGCACACGCTCCCCCTTGTCTGGAGGGTACGGCACACGGTGCGAGATGAAGAGCAGGCGTTTCATTCGAGGTTTTCACCATTCGAAGCACGTGTGGTAGGCGGGGCGGGATTTGAACCACGCGACCTCCCGGGTGTATTTCCGGGCGCTCTGCCAACTGAGCTACCCGCCTACTTCGTTACGGACCATTTCGTTTCCTCACGGAACCCACTTCGTAATCCGCGCGCCGGCAGGGCGCGTCAACCAGAGCGGCAGCCTGCGCCAGACGCGGCCGGCCAGAGCGTATCCGGGGTTGCTGGGACTCAAGTTGGGCATCCGGGCGGCGCCGTTCAGATAGAACTGGTAATGCAGCGGCACCGGCTCGAACCCGTGGTACCGCTTGAAGTTGTATGGTCCGAGGTTGTCGCGTCGCGTCCGGTTGAAGTCGAACCACCTCAAGCCCCGCTCGACGGCGTACTCCATCAGCCGAAGGTACATCACGTTGTTGGCTCGCCTCGCCATCCCTTCGTCGAGGCAGCCGGAGAAGGACGGCACGATCTCATCGCGAAAGACGAAACTGACGACGCCCGCCAGCGGCCTGCCGTTATCCCGGACGACCAGACACACGCAGTCGTCGCCGTACCGTGCCCGCAGCGCCCGAAAGAAGCGCCGCGAGTAGTTCGGCGACCCCAGCCGCCTCAGCGTGACGCAGTAAAGGTTGTAGATTGTATCCAGCCACTCCGGGCCGATCTCCACCGCGTTCTCGCCGAGCACCTTGATGCCGTTTCGGGCGGCGGCGCGCGTCTTCCTGGGTAAGGACGGCAGCACCTCTTCCGGGCCTTCGGGCAGCATCTTGCGGAACGTGTCGTAGCGGTCGATCTCCGGCAGGTCCAGGTTGTTCGTCTCGCGGTGCCGCAGTTCCAGATACTTTGCCCCGAACGCTCGCGATATGTCCTTGGCCGCTTCGAGCAGCGCCCGGGCGGCTTCGTCCGAGTCCGCCAGGATGCCGCCATACGTCGCGTACGGCACCGAAATCAACAGCCGCCCTGCCAGCAGGCTCTTGATCTCAAACAGCGGCAGGACCCCCGCAAGCCGCCCGTCCGACCAGGCCGTCAGGTGCACCGCCCGGTGGCCGTAGGCCCGCCGAACCGCGTCCGACCAGGCCAGGAGGTGAAAGACGGTGCCCGAGGGATGCCCCCGCACATAGGCGTCCCAGGTCTCTGCGTCTCCTTCCGTATACGTTCTAACGTTCATGGCTCGCGTCGTGGTCTGCCTATCAGCCAACCCCGTCGGCACTTCCGGCCCGGGGCCTACGAGTATCGGTAGAGGTAAGACGGAATGGGATACCTCTGATGTGTCAGGACGAGGCCGACGGGTTTGACGTTGGCCGAGTGCAGCAGTCGGAGGGCTTCGTCAACGGACTCGCGGTGCGTCTTGTACATGCGAACCACGACGAGCGCTTCGCGTGCGGTGCGCCCGATGACCCGGGCGTCCGAGACCTCGTTGAGCGGCGGCGTATCGAGCAGGACGTGGTCGAAGTCTCGCCGCAGTTGGCCGACGATCTCCTCCAGTTCCTGTTTCCCCAGCAGTTCTCCGATCTCTTCCGTCTCGGCCTGCCCCGAAGGCACGACGACGAGGTTCGGGTACGACGTGGGCTGGAGCACATCATCAAGCGCTGCCGTCCCGCGGAGCAGGTCGGCCATGCCCGGGCCATTCTCGGACTGCAACAGGGAAGCGACGTTGCCCTTTCGCAGGTCGCAGTCGACGATCGCCGTCCGAAACTCCCGTCGTTCGGCCAGCACGATGGCCAGGTTCAGGCAGGTCAGTGTCTTGCCTTCCCCGCGGTCGGCCGACGTGACGAGAAGACAGAACCGCTCGTCTTTGTATTGCGCGAGCAGACTGGTTCGCAGTTCGCGGTATTCTTCGGCCAGCCTGCTGCCGCGCTGATGGTGCGCGACGAGTTTCGGCGAGTATCCGTTCAGGATGACGGGGGAATGCCGGTGCGGGCGTTGCGGCTGCGGCGTCGGTTCCGGCTGCGGCGTCGGTTCCGGCTGCGCGGCGGCAGCGGCCGGCGCAGGTTCAGACCGCTCAGACGCCGCCTTGGCCGCCTGTTCGGCCTGGTGCTTTTTCATCGCGTCGGAGACGTTGCCCACGTTTGACTCCTATTCGGCGCCGCAGGGGCCGCGAGCCGGCACAGTCGGCTGGGGCGTTCGCAGGCCCCAACAGGTCATATCGCGCAGGACTTCGGCCACAATGTTCGTATCGATGCGATGGACGCCCTTGGCGTAGCCCGTCAGAAGGCTGTTGTCGCAGAGGATGTTGATGAGGCGTGGAATGCCGTCGGTCGCCGAGTAAATCTGGGCCACGGCTTCCGGCGTGAAGTCCACCACGCACCCGTCGGCCGAGGCAATGCGAAGGCGGTGGACGATGTAGGCGGCCGTGTCCGCCGCCGACAGGGGGCCCAGATGATAGGTCAGCACGATACGCTGCCGCAACGGTTCCCATTGCGGTTCCAGGAGGCGCTGGCGAAGTTCCGGCTGACCGATGAGCACGATCTGGGCCAGCCGCTGGCCGTCGCGTTCCCAGTTCCACAGGAGGCGGATTTCCTCGAGCGACTTGGCCGAAAGGTCCTGGGCCTCATCGATGATCATGGCAGCGATGCGGCCGCGGTTGTGCAGCCGGGTCAGGTGCCGCTCCAGTTCCTCGAGCAGGGCAAGTTTGTCGGCCGTCGCCCGGACGTTCATGCCGGCTTTTGTGACAACCGCCCGCAGGAGTTGCTTTCCGGACTGCGGAGGGTTACTGACCATCACGACCAGGCAGCCCACGCCCAGCCGCGAACCCAGCATCGTGCCGAGAAACGTCTTGCCGGCGCCCACCTCGCCCGTCACCAGGACCATGCCTTTGCGCTGCTGGACGGTGTACATCATGTTGGCGAGCGCCTCGGCATGGACGGCGCTCTCATAGAAGAACCGCTCGTCGCACGTGATCGCGAAGGGAAACTCGCGCAGTTTGTAGAAATCCAGGTACATCACGGGTCCTTAGAGAGATTGCTTCAGTTTCTGAACGCCCCTCTGATAGTAGTATGCGGCACGGCGGCCGACGAACGCCGTCGGGTCGTCTTTCCACTGCTTGTGCTCTTCGGGGTAGTGGAGCCAGAGGGCGATGTTCAGGCTTGCCACGCCGATAACACCGACGAGGATGAGCGCGATGGTCGGCTCAACGATGCCGCGTCTCACGTTTCGCCACAGCCGTTCCCCGGGTGTCACGATCTCGTCTATCACGCCGCAGACGGGAAGGTTGAAGTGCTTGGCGGCGTCTTGTGTTGCAGAGATGGAGCGGTCCAGGGTGTTGCTGAGAAACACCACGGCGCCGGCGAAGGCAAGACCGCCCGCCAAGGCGAAGCCCAACACGTACAGCAGTTTTGGAGAGGACGGCCGGAACTGCTTCTCCGCCAGTTGCACGGCATTGAGGTGGGTACGCCGTTTGGCCACCTCGGCCTCCAGGGCCATCTGCACGCCCGTCAGGCGGCTCTGCCAACTCTTCTTCTCCGCCTCCAACTCGCCGACCTTGGTGGAGAGTTCAAGATACGCCTGCCGCACCGGCGCGTAATTGGTCAGCAGGCCTTGGACCGCGTTCAGCCGCCCCTGGAGCCGGTCGAGTTCCTTGTCGGCCATTTCCACTTCGGACCGTGCCGCGGCCAGGGCCATCGCAAGGTTCTCGCCGGGGCCTTCCGACCCGTAGACCTTCTGGATAACGGTTTCCTCGGGCGTCTCTTCAATCTCCTTCTCGATCTCCTCGATCTTCTTGTGCAGCGTCTGGACCGTTGGGTGCTTCTCGGTCATGTGCCGCAGGATCATGGCGTTCGCCAGATCATCCTTAAACGTGCGGAGGTCCTTCTTCAGGCGGTCCAGTTCGGGGTTCGGGCCTTTGATGACCTGGATGGGTTCGCCTGGAGCGGCAGCCGCCGCCTCCGCGAGCGCCTTGAGCCGTTCGAGGTTCTGCCTGGCCACCAACTGTTGGCGGCGAACCGTGTCGATGTCCGTGTCGATCCGCTGCATATGCTGTTGCAGGGCGCCGGGGCTGTCGGGCAGCATGCCACCATGTTGGGCCTCGAACTCGATCCGCTGTCTTGTCGCCTCCGTCAAACGGCCGTCAACATTGCTGACCTGCTTCTGGAGGAAGTCGCGGCTTGCGTCCAGGCGCGCGACCATCTGCTCGCTGACTCTAGTGATGTAGTTTCTCACGAGCGTATTGGGCATCTTCCGGGCCAAGCCGGGGTCCTCGTCGGTGAAACTGACCGAAATCAGGTCGACATACTCGGTGCGCACGCTCCACTTCACCTGAGTCTTGTCCATCAGACGCTTAACGAGTTCCTGCTTGTTCATCTGGCCTTCGAGCGTGAGTTCGCCGTCGGGGCCTCGGTGCATCCTGCGCGTCAGGTCCAGTTCTTTAACGGCCTGTTCCATCGCCGTTCGTCCGACCAGTTCGTGGTGGAGGGTCAACTTCACCTTCTCGAACGATCCGATCTTTTCCTCCAACGCAGGATCCTGCCGCCGCTCAAAAATGGTTGTCCCGGTGTACTTGAGCGGCATATACTCGGCTCCGATGAGGGCCGCGATCGCGAACACCGCCGCACCCAGGACGAACATGCGGCGGCGGCGAAAGACCATCCGCAGGATGTCTCGCGGCGTCGGTTTTTTCTTTTCGTCAGCCATCGTTCATCTTGCCTCAATACGAGCGGCCACCGCCGACCCTGGTAGCCGAGTAGACGGCACTGGTCGGCACGGATATCGTCTCGGCGGCCGGACGGATCGGCAGCAGCAACTGCTGCAGCGCCAGGCCGACGGCCGCCAGAGGGTTCGCCGGCACGTAGATCACGTCGTCCGGCTGCAGGTAAACGTTCTTCGACATGTCGCCCTTCTTGATCATGGCCATCAGGTTGATTCTCATGACGTTGGCTTCGACCTTCTCGGGAACCGCCGTTGCCGGGGCCTCCTTCTCCTCTGCGCCGTCCTTTTTCGGCTCAACCTTGGCTACGACTGTGCCGACCTCGTGGGAAACGGATTCCCCGTCGCCGGCCTTGCCCGCAATCTCGTCCAGGTCGTCCACGTCCAGCAGATACCCGCCCCGGCGTGGCGGCTTGCCGCGCACCAGCAGGATGCGCTCAGGCCAGGCCAGCGTCGTCGGCTGGCTCTGCGCCAGGACGTCCAGAAGCGTGTTCGTGCCGGTCCATTGCTGCGGGCCGGGCCTTGAGACCTGGCCGAAGACGTAAACCTTCTGGGAATTGAACCCCACGACCTGGACCGTGGCGTCCACCCGTTCGTAGTAGTCCTTGGAGGCCTTGGTGATCTGGTCTTCGATCTCGGTGGGCGTCAGGCCCGTCTCGTTCTTGCCGACCACGTCCAGTTCGCCCACCAGCGGCAGGTTGATCTTGCCGTCGGGACGGATCTGCTGCGAGATGCCGTCGATCTCCGGCACGTAGGTCGAACGCACCAGGATCACGTCGGGCGGCAGGACGCGATAGGGCACGCCCGATACGGGCGTCCGCCGCTCCTGAAGGAACGCCCGCAGCCGCTCCGCCCCGCTTGTGCAGCCACCTGCGAGGTGGGCCAGCAGCACGATGCAAACCAGCGTCGGGAGACAGATTCGGTTGGTCATCAGGTTCCCCCCGGTTTATCTTCCGGACGGTGCCCGCTCGCCATGAGTGAGAAAGCGTGTCGGCGCGGCCGTCGTCCGCATCGTGGGGGTTCCGGGATTCTGTCTGTGCGACCCGGAACCGCGCACGGAGACGCCCAGCGCGAAACACACCCCCCTCATCGGCACCCCTGCATTCCGGGTGCCAAATACCATCCTAACTATACACAAAAACCGGCCAAAAGCAAATCCAATTCCTTATACCGTAACCACTTGTGGACTCATCGGCAGCCGGGGAGGACAGGCTCGAGGCTACCTGTGGTGCGGCGGGCGCCACGCTTTGGGTCGCAAAAGCGTGCGCCTCCGTGGTGGTCGGCATGCTTTGGCCGACGAAAGCCCCTCTGCCGGCAGGCATGGCGCCCTCGGCGCCAGGCCATAGCCGAAATGGGCGGTTTTGCTCTCTCTGCCGCGATCCCAGCGCCATATCGCCGTCTACGTCCGGCGGCGCCGGCGCAAAAGCATCGCGGCTAATCCGACAGCCAGCAGGCCGATCGTCGCCGGTTCGGGAACCGGGTCGAACCACGTCCCCGAACTGATGCCGAACACGTTGCCGACCGGCTTAAACGCGGCGTCGCGCTGGTCGTCCAGGTAGTTCGGGTCGTAGTAATAATAGCGCTCGGCACCCTCGGTGTTGTCGTAGCCGAAGGCCGTCACACAATGGTTGACGTTGCCGTCGCCGCTGGTATCGACGGCGAAGAGCATCGGCCGGTCCGCGTCGATCTCGGCCACAAAGATGTTCCAAAGGCCGCCGAACAGCGAGTACCACCCGTTGGCGTATTCGTACCCGCTGTCCTTGGCGTACTCGACCATGCCGAAGTACAGGTTGGTCTCAGCCGTCTGGCCGTTGCCCTTGGGGTCCCGCGAGGTGCCCATGAAGTCGGCCACGCAATTATTCTCGTGATGGGGTGGGGAGGCATCGTCCCCCCAATAGTCATCGTAGTGGCCCTGGGAGCCGATCATGGCCTCGACGTTGGCGCGGTTGTCCGTCCAACTGTTGCTTCCGGTGATGAGGTCGTCGTAGCCCTGGCCTTCCCAGTAGCCGATGACCATGCCGCCGGCGGTCGGGCCGCAGCCTGGGTAGCCGGTAGGATAACCGGAGAAGCCGGCGGGGTTCTGCACGTAACTCGGGACGTCGGATATTAGGTACGTGCCGGCTCCGGCGTCCGACACTGCCGATACAAGCAGCGCAAAAGCGAGAAGATGTAAAACAAGACCGGGCGAGCGCATCGCACCGCTCCTTCCCACGCTCCCCCGGCTCCACCGAGATATGAGGCCACCCCCTGTGGCCAGTAAACGCTTCATCCACAACCGGATTCTACAGACAGTATAACCTATAACATGCCATAATGCAAACAGAAAACGCTGCTTTAGCGCACTAACCCCTTTCCCCGACCACCAGGCCTGGCTTCTCTGCTCCGGGGGCATCGAGGCCTCCGGCGCACGCTGACCACAGGCCACCGCTTCCTGCCATGGCCGCACCCGATACCCGGGTCAGCCTTCGGCCGGCCGGGATGGATAAGACACCCCGACGGGCGGGCTTTCCCGCCCGCCGGAGCGTCCGTTCAGTCGTTTTTTGCAGCGGCGCTCGGGACCATCAGGCCCCGGAGACGCCGGGAAACGGCTTTGTCCTACCGCCGACGACGACGGATGTAGCCCGCCAGACTGCCGGCGCCCATCATCAGGCCGATGAGCGTCACCGGTTCCGGTGTGGAGACGGCTTCGAGGGCGTTGACGTTCTCGCTCAGGCCGCCGGCGTAACCCTCCACCTGCCACGCTGTGTCCCACAGATGACAGCCATGGTAGAGGTACCGGGCGCCTAGGGCGTCATAGACGAAGATCTCGCCGCCGTCCAACGGCCCAACGGGCGCCAGGCTGAACATGATGGAGTCCGTAGCCAGGTCGAACGGGTCTGTGCCGCAGTCGGCGTCCCAGGTCATCATGGCGTCGAGGTCGATGTCGTCCAGGACCAAGTCGATGCTCAGGTCCTTGAGGGCGCCCTGGATGATGGCATCGGTCAGCCAAGTCGTACTGACGCCGCCTGCATAGGCATACACGGCCACGCCGAGGGGGTCGCCGGCCAGGGAGTACCGGTTGGCGTCGTCCACCATCTCCGGTCCCCAGACCTCCAGGCCGTCGACGTCGTCAAGGTGCGGCAAGCCAGTGCCGTCGTAGGTGCTCGCGTTGATCTGGAGGGCTGTGGCCCACACGCCGTTACCCGGGCAGCGATGGGGCTTCTCGTAGTAGATTTGCGGGTCACCGCCGGTGGACCACAGCAGGGATGCCTGGTCGTTGATGACGGCGTGGTAGAGGGCGTCCCCGCAGTTGGCGATGGCGTCGACCTCGCCGCTGCCGCCGTAGTCGAAGGTGTCGGCCACGCCGCCCTGACCGTCCCACATGAGCACCTGCTCGGCGTCGGCGATGCCATTTTGATCCTTATCCACGTGGTTGGAGTACTCCTTGCCGGGCACCTGACACGGCCACGGCACCTGGCAGCCCGGGATGGGGTTCACGAACGGGCCGCACGTGTGGTACGTCACGCTACCCGCCCGCGCCCCTGCACCGGCCAGCAGGACCAGGGCCGCAGTCCCGGCAAGGACCATGAAGAGACGTTTCATAGCACATTCTCCTTCCATTTGGCATGCTCTCTCTGTTTGTGTTTGTTCGCTCGGGCCGACCCATCTGGAGCCTGACTGCCGGGGTCGGTGATTTTCGGCGTCGCCGGAGGGCGGGTCTGTCGCCCTGCCCGCCGAAGACATTCGCCTCTTGCCTCCTTCTTTCACAGCGGCGCCGTACACGGCGGCGCCGGGAACAACGCCTACCGCCGCCGGCGCAGGTAGCCGCCCAGGCATCCGACGCCCAGGAGCATCCCCGCCAGGGTCACCGGCTCGGGGATCGGGTCGGCCGGGAGGCCGAGAACCACCAGGGCGTAGTCCTGGTAGTCCTCGTTCGCGAGGACCCGCAGGCCTACATCCATGGGATGTTCTGTTCCCAGGCCCCCCAGCCAGGTGTTGGCTGTGGTAAGCCAGTCGGGGTCCCAAGCCATCTTCTCCATCCAGAGGCGGCTGTCCGAGTCCGTCAGGTCGTAGCCGTAGGTGTCGGTGTCCTCGTAGATGATCTCCCAGGTGGCGGCCTGGAACGCCGCCGCCCCGCTGTCCGAAGCCACGTCTGCCCAGTGCTGGTTGAACAGGCGGCGGAGGTCCCACGCCTTCTCGATGCCCATCGGGCTGTTGTCGGCACCAATGGGGGCATACTCCGGGTGGTACACGTCGTAGGTGGTGAAGTCACCATACGAGGACTGGTTGACGTCGGCGCAGAAGGTGTCGAGCAGGTGGTCGTTGCTCGCCTGCAGTACGACGTCTTCCCCCTGTCCCCAGTAGGTGAGGGGGTCAGGGTCGACCTCCAGGATGTACTTCCCCGTCACGATCATATAGGTGGTGCTGCCGTCCAGGGTGACGTGGCCGTTCAGGTAGAAGTCGGTCCCGGCATACCGGAGGTCGAGTTGTCCGAGCGACGTCGCCCGGGCCGGTGGTCCGGTCGCAAGCACCATAGCGGCAGCCAGTGCCACCAGCGCCGCTATGGGTGGGCCGCGAGAGAAGCGGCCCGTCAAAGATGGTATTTTGATTTTCACGGATGCCTCCTTTCTTTGGATGAAACCATCTTACCGGCGTTTGCGGACGTAGCGGGCCAGGCAACCGATGCCCAGCATCAGTCCCGCCATCGTCACGGGCTCGGGGATGAGCCCGCCGGCGGGCTTCGGACCGCCCACCCAGTGGGGGTACCAATCGACGTCGCCGCCTACCTTGGTCGCACCACCAACACCAGGGCCGCCGTCATCGCCCCACCAATTGCCCGTGGCGTCGACGGTTCCGGTGGTAGCCCAATTATACACTCCCCACTTTCCCGCCGTGTCGTGGACTATGTTGTTGCAATGGACACTGACGCCGCTCGCATCGGCAACGGTATTATAGACGAATACTCCCATCTCGTTGTTCATCATGTCGTTGCCTGTGATGGCGATATTGTCCAAATCTCCGAAACCCGTTATCAAGTCGTGAAAGAGGATGGCATAACCAGTGTTGTCGTAAAGCGTGTTGCCTTGCACGGTCACGTTCTTGATGTCTCCGGCGAAGCCGTCTCTGACGATCGCGATACCGCCAATGTTGTCGTACGCCGTATTCCCGTCAATAAGAGTATCGTCGATGATGCCGGCCCCAGACACCTCGATGCCATACCCGTTACCGTAGAGGGTATTGCCCGAAATTGAGTTGCCGGAGGAGGGATAGTAGTCCGAGCCCCCATACTGGATGCCCCGTCCGAACCCGGATACTACGTTGCCGGTGATCGTACAATTATTGGCCACGTCGTCGCTGGGGTCGGGAAGCGAAGAGCCATAGCTGCTGACCAGCGCGATGCCCACGCCACCATCAGGATTGTTGAAGGTAACCGTGAAACCACTGATGGTCACGTCGTTTGCCAAGACGGCGATACCCGTGTTGTTACCGCCCGCGCCATATGGCGCAACATCGATGACTTTGTCGCCGTCGCCCACTCCCATGATGGTCAAATTACCGGTCTTAACCTTCACTACCGACTCGCCACTGCTGGCAACCGTCCGGAGGTATGTGCCGGCATAAACCTCGATGACGTCGACCAGGGGATGGCTGGCGGCGTAATCGACGGCGTTCTGGATGTGTGCGTAGGTTTTACCGGGCCCGACCGTCAGCGTTGTGGCCCCGGCCGTCCCGGTGACGGCCAGAAGAAGGCCAATTCCTGCAAAAACTCCTATGTATCGCATTGCTGCATTCCTCCTTTCGGAGAACCCTCTGCTGCCGATTGCCTTTCTTTCGGGTCGGGCCTGGCGATCAGGCCGATCCCGTTTTGGCCGGAGGGCAGTGCCCCGGCCGCTTGCCTCATACGTCTTTGCTGCTGCTTCCGGCCCGCGTCCGCAGGTGTTCAGGGTTGTCATTTCGAGCGAGTCCCGATTAATCGGGACGAGTCGAGAAATCTTGCCGCCGTCTTTGGTTTTCGACTTGCCGAACGGCGAGACCCCTCGGCTGCGGTCGGGGTGACAGCACGCTAAACACCGCCTTGGGCGGACCGCACGTCTTTGGGTCATTTGCGTCCCCTTTCTTATGCCATTCGTTCGAACGGTCCCGTTTATCTCACGTTACCTTGCGGCCCCGGCCGCACGGCGCAGGCCGGGAAGCCTTTATCTTTCTCCTACGCCCCGCGCCTCTTGCGGACGTATCGCGCCAGGCAACCGATGCCCAGCATCAGGCCCGCCATCGTGACCGGTTCGGGGATGATTACTGCCGCAAGGTCGCCACGTCCGGCGTTGAATGACGGGATGATATTGGGATAAAGAACCGTCCGGGGTATTCCTGCGGCGTCCACATCGTAGACGAAAACGTCGTCCGGGCCGTTGATCTCGTAAGCGGCAAGGAGGGCGTCGTTGCCAGCTGCCAGTGAAAAGGCTGCTCCCGAGAGGCCTTGACCCGAATCGACCTTGATGTTGGTCAGGGCCCCAGTCTGCGCGTCGAGGGTGTAGATGCCAGGACAAGAAACCAGATAGAACGTACCGTCCCGGCGGACGGCAACGTCGGAGGCCGTTGACAGGTCAAAGGCGCTTCCGCCGAGTGTGAGGGCCACCGGCGAGCCCAGGATGATCCCGGTCGTAGGGTCGATTCGAAGCAGGTCGTCGCTCGTTGCGTCAATGGCCCACAGTGCGTCTGCCAGATCGAAGGTGGCACCCCGGATGTCTCGGCCGGAGAGTTCGCTGCCGACCGCCGTCGCCACTCCAGTTTTGTTGTCAAGGGCGATCAACGTGGACCCGCTGTCCGCGATTTGGAACGCCAACAGGCCATGGTTTGGAGAAGCAGCCAGCCCGTCGGCGTCGATGTCAGCGCCTGTTAGTTTGATAGCCCCAATGTCCGTGAACCAGGACCCATCCTCGGCGAACTGAAACAGATGGGTCGGCGGAGCGGACACAGTCGGCCCCGACGTGGGCGCAAGCGACTTCAGACCATAAGTGATGGCCCCTGCCGTCCCGGTGACGGCCAGAATCAGGCATAGTGTCGTCAAAAACGTCAGCATCGGCGGGCCGCGAGGTATGCGGCCCGTCAAAGATGGTATTTTGAGTTTCACGGATGCCTCCTTATCTTTGGATGAAACCATCTTCTCTGCGTTTACCGGCGTTTGCGGACGTAGCGGGCCAGGCAACCGATGCCGAGCACCAGTCCCGCCATGGTGACGGGTTCGGGGATGATGGTGATCCGGATGGCCATGCCGTCGTCGATAGCGGCCTGGTTGTAAGACCACTGGAGGTTGCGGCCGCTGGTCTGGCCGCCGGTGTCGCGGATGCCGACGGTGGCGCTTAGGCCGTTGTCGTGAGAGCCGTCGCCGCCGGTGACGACCACGTCCTGGTACTGTAGGAGGATCGTGCCGGAGCCCTCGTAAAGGATCGCCTGGAACGTCACGGTGTCGGGGCTGCCGGGCGCGGCTTCGACCTGCTCCCATTGGACGATGAAGCGGCGGTCTCCCGGAACCGTGCCAAGGGTGTCGTAGTAGGCGGGCGCCGAAGCGGTGATGAGCCAATCGTCCCAGAGGACGGCGATGGTCGGAAGGTCCCAGGCCGGGCTCTGGCTGGTCAGGTCCACGTTCGTTTCCTGCGTGTTCTCGTTGCCGAAGGCGATGAGGCCGTTGTCGCTGAAGCGGGCGTAGGCGTAGGTCTTGCCGTAGATGGTGAAATCGAAGCCCATTTTGGCGGTCTTGGCCTTGTCATCCGCTCCGGGCTGCCACGTGGAGCCGGTGTCCGAGATATCCTCCCACGCGTAGTTCACCTCGTCGGTGGCGAGGTAGAGGTACGCGTCGGGACCGACCGTTTTGGCGCGGGCCGAAACGGCCGCAGCCGCTGCGATGATCGCCGCGATGTAGGATGCGTGTCTCACCGGTTGCCGTCCTCGGTTGGTTGCCACCGTCTCCGCCTGCGGCGGGCGTATCCGGCCATTCCGCCGATGGCCAGCGTTACCAGCGTGACCGTTGCCGGCTCGGGGACGATGATCGTGAACGAGCCTGTGGCCGTGTCATCGTCGGGCTGGGCGGTCTGGTCGACCAAGTACCCCAGATACTCCACGTCCAACCCGGCCGGCGGGATGGCGATGCCCAGATCGCCGAACGCGCCGTATGGAACCGAGGCCTCGACGACCGTGCTTGCGGCGGCGCCGACGGCGTACGTGCCGGTGTTCGAGGCCGTTTGAAAGTCGTCTTCGAGGAAGAACGTGGTCCCGTCCGGCGTACCGCCCATGAACGGGTTGTTCGTGGCATAAAGGGTGACGCTTCCCGGCAGATACAACTCGAAGCCGTACTCGACCAGTCCGCCCACCATCTCGTAAGGCGGTGGCGCCTGATATACGTCCCAGCGGAAATAGAGGCTCAGGGTATCGTCACCGTTGCTGATGGACACGGCGGAAAGGTCCACCGTATCGTCGGTGATGGCGGCTTCGTTGATATCCGCGACGGACCCCGGACTGGTCGCGGTCCATTCGTCGGCGGGGTTGATCGTCCCGTCGACGGTGATCGCCGCGCCGGCGTTCCCAACCGGCAGGCCCACCAAAAGTGCAAGTACCGAGATTTCAAGCCAGCGTTTCATGGTCCGTTCTCCTTCATCAGGGCGCCGCCTCGTTCGTGGCAGCATGGGCATTTGTTCTCACTTCTCCTACCCCATCTTTGCCCTCCGAAGCCCTTATTCTGACCATGCGTCTGGCCAACAGCCCGCAACCAAGGGCGAAACTGAGCAGTGTGATCGGTTCCGGCACGGCCTGCGGCGGATCGAATAGGGTTCCTTCTATGGGTCCTTCCCCCGCGTCGTCCGCCGTGCCCCGACCCGATTCCAAGACAAACCAGTACCGGTTCAGTGTGATCTTCCCTTCACTGAGGACGCCCGACGGGAACAGCGACCACTCGAAAGAGGCTTCCAGAAGGTCGCCGGTCTCGAACACGCCCTCGCCGAGGTACTGTTTCGAGAAGAACCCCCGGTTGTCCCAATCATCGAACCGGACCATGTGAATCCTGTTTGAAGGCAACCCGAGGCCGTCGTTCAGGCTGATGCTGTAAGCGGCGCCGGGATCCTCGTCGATCGCGAAATCGAGCCGCAGGTACACGCCGCGCTTGAAGACGATCGGCGGGTCGTACACGTCCAGCCGGAAATTCAATTCCCAGCCCCCGGCCAGATAAACGTCGGTGACGTCGTAGGCCTCGGGGATCGGCGGTTCCGGCGCGGGGTCGGTGATGTGGATCTCCGCATCAGTCCACTCGTCAGCCGGATTGGCGTAACCGTCCACCGTAATGCTCCAGGCAGGCGAAACACAGCAGCACAGTGCAAGCAGACCCACCGCTACCGCCAAGGGCGGGGCCGTCCGACCCCTGCGGCGTATCCGGCCATGCCTGCTGAACTCCGTACCTCTCATACCACCCCTCAATGGGCAGCCTTATCGCGGAACTTGCCGAGCGTGGCTGCCATGATTCGCAGTTCCGTGCTCCAGTTGCTGCGTTCGATATAGTCAAGGTCCGCCTCGAGTTTGTGGCGGAACGCATCGATCGAGGTATCGTATCCGTTGCGGACCTGCGCCAGACCGGTGATGCCCGGTCGGACGGCCAAGCGCCGGCGGACCTGCGGATACCGCTTCTCCAACTCCGCCAGGATATCCGGCCGCTCGGGCCGCGGCCCGACCAGCGACATGTCGCCCTTGACGACGTTGATGAGTTGTGGGAGTTCGTCCAGGTGGCTGCGGCGCATCCAGCGGCACGTGGCGACAATACGGGTGTCTTCCTTCGAGGCCCACACGGCGCCGCTGGCCGATTCGGCGTCAACGTGCATGGTCCGCAACTTGTGCATTTTGAACAGTTTGCCGCCCTTGCCCACGCGATTTTGTGTGAAGAAAACAGGGCCTTTGCTCGATAATCTGATGATGAGGGCACACACTGCCAGAACGGGCAGCGAAAGAACCAACGCGATGAAACCAAGGACGATGTCAACCACTTCCTTGGCAAGTGCGAAGTACCGGCGGGCGAGTTGGGTCATCAGGCCGAGCAGGCCGGCCCCAACGGTGATAATAGTAATCGGCTCCGGCATTCCAATCGTCCCCTTGCAGGCCGTCCCCAGACGGGGACCGAGCCCGCGATTTCCTTGACTTCGGGACGATGCGCCGGATACAATACAACGTATCGGCGGGCGCCAGGGCGCAGTCGCTCCGGCGCACCGTCCCGGGTGGATCAGCCTTCCTGGCTAAGGTCAAGCGCTGATCCGCCCTTTTTTCTGCTGCCTGCTTCTACGTCTGTCTTGAACCCTGTGCTGCTATTTCTGCGCTCATGAGGCCGTAGGCCAGCCTCCAGAGGCAGGTTGCGGCTCATGAGTCTCGTAATTGTGCAAAAAAACGGGGGCTCTTTCGGGAGCCCCCGGATCGTCCGAACTCACAATAAAACCCCGCAGCCCGCAACGGGGAGTGTAGAACGATATTGACCAGCAGCCTTTCGACGGCCGGATCGGCTGGTTCTGGCCTACGGTGTCGGTTGAACACCCCTCACCCCCCAAGCACAGGGAACAGGGTAACAAGACTAAGCAGTATAACACACAAACGGCCGTTGTCAAATCGGATGGGCAAAAAACCTGACTAATCTTTGGCTTTGCCTTGTCCTGCGGGTCTTCCGGAACAGGTGGTTTGGGGAAGGGGCGCAGGCTGGGGCATCTCTCGCGAGCCGGATGAGGCGGCCGAGACGCGCTCCCCTGCCCGCCTTCGCCAAGGCCGAGTTGACAGGAACCCCTGACGGGAGTACCCTTGCCGCCATGCCCAAGCAACCGAAGCGCCCAACGCGCAAGCGCCGCAAGCAGGCTTCGTCACCGCGGGCGAAGAAGGAGGCCAATTCCAGGGCCAAAATCACTGCCCGCAAATGTCTCGGCACGCCGGACCTGGACGCCGTGGCGCGGCTGCGCCGGCAGTTTGAGGCCGACGCCCGGCGCTGGATAGAGGGCCTGCGCACGAAGGATAATCTTATCGCCGCCTTCGGCTACTGGATCGGCTATCCGATGTTCCTGAAGTTGATCGGCCACAAATGGCGGGCCGACACTGAGCGGACGGCTGCATACCACGCGCTGAACTTCACCCATCGTCAGGCAACCACCGTCCTGATGGAAGAAGCCGAGAAGCACGGCCTGGACCCCCACCCCCTGTACGAGTGTACCCGTGTCGTGCAGGAGATCTACGCGGACGAACCGGAGAGGTTCTACATCGGCCCGTATGACACCTGGCCCGAGTGCATGGGCCGAAGTCGCTACACGCTGCCGGCCGGCCAACAGGACGCCCTTCGCGCCGGCGAAGCCGTCTTCATCCGCTTGGCGGTCAGGATCGGCGTCGCGCAAGATGAAGACATGGCCGAAGTAGCCGCCAAGGCGAAGCCGAGCCTTCCCTCGGCGGAAGAGCGCTGCGTGCCGATGTCGCTGGCCGAGATTGCCCGGCGCTACATGGACGATCAGGACGCGCGGTCCGACAAGGTGAAGCCCCTTCTCGAAGAGCGCGGCCTGCGCCGCGAGGTCAAGGGCAAGAACAAGTGGACCATCCGTCTGGACGGGCTCGACGCCAAGACCCGCAAACGGCTGACCCGGCCGACATACCCCTGACCATCCCCGCTTGCCCCCGCTCATCCCCACACATCCCCGTTTGTCCATGCTGTAGATTGACCAACACTCTTTCCATGCGATGATGGTAGCGGAAGGTTGATGAACCCCGCTATCGGAGCCGCGACATGGAAGCCCGCGTATCCTCGTCGAAATTGCTGACCCGCCAAGAGGCCGCCGAGTACCTCGGCGTGAAGCGCCAAACCCTGGCCAACATGGGCCGTGCGTGGGCAAGCGTTGGCGAATAGGTACTTCCAGCGACATGCGTCGATGGTGATGGCCGCGGGAACAGTCGCGGGCCAGGGCAGAGTTTGTTTCTTAGCGCGCGAAAAAAGCGGTCCGATGTTAGCACAGGAGGCTTCAAATGGCCCTGACGCCCCATATGCGAACGATTCTGACGGCCGTGCTGGCGGATATCCACCGTCTCGAGGCGGTGCCCGACCGGCCGCCACCCGGCATGGACCGGGAAGACTGGCGAAAGGCCTGGCGCGAGCGGCAGGAACTGGACCGACTCGGCGTCCGGCACGACCTGCCCCGGTGGCTCGGCTACCCGCCCTCGCCGTCCGACTCGGCAGTCTTCTCCCGGACGCTCCGGCACATGGAAGATAAGGGCCTGCTGGTCCGCGTGAACCGCTGGGGTGGCCGGCGGACGACGCACGTCCGGTTGACGCTCGCCGGCAAGCGGCGGGCCGAGGACCTTCTGTCCAAACCCGACGTCAAGGCCGCCCAGGAATCGCCTGACGTCGCGGAGACCGAGACCGAAGACACAGAGCCCGTTGACTGGGCGAACCTGGTTTTTCTCCCCGTACCGTTCCCATTGGACGATCCGGCGGCGAATGACCCTGCCCCCGAAAACAAGTGAGCGATACCAAGCAAGGAACGGCGAATACCAAGGCACGGCTCGAGTCGGTGCAATAGGTGAAAGGAGAAGCCGGTGATTCAGCAGGTCAAACTTCTGACGGTGAAGGAACTGGCCGAGATGTTGGGCGTCCACGAGCGAACATGCTGGCGGCTGGCAGGGATGGCCGAGCAGGGGCACGGGAACTTCCCGAAGCCGCTCAGGATCGTCCCGAAGACGGTCCGCTGGCGGCTGTCGGACGTGGAGGCCTACCTGGCTGCGCTTGCGGGCGGTGGGCAGAAGGAACTTGCTTCCGGTGCCAGCCGGAGGTAAGGGGTCACCCGCGCGTACGAAGATGAAAAGGAGCAGAGAATGGCGGGTATCTACCGACGCAAGAAGGGCGGCTGTTACTACATCACGTACCAGGTGCGACCGGGCAGGCGGAAGACCGTCACGGGCTGCAAGGACCGGGCCGCCACGGAAGCGCTCGCCCGTAAACTCGAGGCCGACGCCATGCTGCGGCGCGAGGGGGTGATCGACGCACGGGCTGAGAAACTCGCTCAGTGGGAGTCGGCGCCGATCGAGCAGCACCTCGACGCTTTCGAGCAGGCCATGCAGGGCAAGGGCTCGACCGCCAAGCACATCCGAAGCACGCTCGCCTACATCCGCCGCTTGAGCGAGGCGTGCGGATTCGAGAGGCCGGCCGACATCGACGCCGCCCGCGTGGCCGCGCACGTGGCACACCTCAAACGCGAGGGCGCCGGAGCAAGGGCCATCAATGCCCGCCTGACGGCTTACAAGAGTTTCACGCGTTGGATGTTCCGCAACGAGCGTCTGCGGACCGACCCGATGATGCAGGTGGCGAAACTGAACGCGAAGGCGGACCGGCGGCGGCAGCGGCGGGCGCTTTCGGACGAGGAAGTCGCGTGGCTCATCTCGGCCACCGAGAAGGACGGGGTTGTCGCTCGTATGGCCGGGCCGGAGCGGTCGATGCTGTACCGGCTGGCCGTGGAGACGGGCTTACGGGCATCCGAACTCCGGAGCCTGACGCCGGAGTCGTTCGGCCTTGCCGACCTCGACCGGGCAACCGTGATGGTCGCGGCCGCCTACAGCAAACACCGCCGCGACGACGTCGTGCCCCTTCGCCGGGATCTCGCAGATGCCCTCGTTGCCTTCCTCGAAGACGGGCCGGCGCGGACGGCAGTCTTCGCGATGCCCACCCGGACCGCCGAGATGATGAAGGCCGACCTGGAGGCCGCCCGGCAAAAGTGGATTGACGACGCCCCGACCGGCAAGGAACGGAAGGCACGCGAGCACAGCGGGTTCCTCACCTACAAGGACCCGTCGGACCGCATCGCCGACTTCCACGCCCTCCGGCACACGTTCATCACGCGGCTGGCGAGGTCGGGCGTCGCGCCGGCCGTCGCGAAGAGCCTGGCCCGCCACTCGACCATCACGCTGACGATGGACCATTACACACACACGCTCATTGAGGACGAGCGGGCGGCGCTCGCGCGGCTGCCGGAGTTGGGCGCGAAGGCGCCCGCCAAGGAGCCCGTCAGGGCCACGAGCACCGAGGATGTTTACCCGCCGGGGCGGGCCATCGCTCACGCCTAGCAAAGACCGAAGCACGCAGCGCGCTCTCAGCGCGCTGAAAACAGGCCCCAAAACACACCCGACATGCCGCCCGATTTGCCTCAGGTTGCCACCGTCTTAACCTGCCTGCCAGAGCCTGCCAAGGCCGGCATCTTGGCTATGGTCAGGGCATCACGAGGGAGGTGAAACCGAAAGGCTCATCTTCTACACCCGCGCCACGGTGTCATGCGTCGGGATCGATAACCATCTGGAGCCTGTCGCGAATCATTGCCACGAAGTTCTTGGCCTCGGCGAAGAGGTTCTTGGCCTCGGTCTCCGTGATCGCTCCCACGACGTCGTACACGGCGCGGTGCCGCTTGTTCCGCATCCGATCGAAATACGTGACGACGCTCTCGTACTCACTACCGAGCGCCTCGCGCATGAACGCAAAAACGTTCTTGTGGCTCTCGACGCTGGCTGGGCGATACCCCTCAGCAAACACGTACGCCCGCGACGCCTGAAGCACCGCGTTGTAGGTGATGGCAAACCCCCAGTCCCAGTCCTCGCGCATGACTTTCTCTGCGATTCGCAGATCGCGCTCCGCCCTGTCAAGCGCGCGAACCACCTCGTCGCGCGAGATTGCTTCTTTGCGGATACGCCGCGACTTGAGGAGTCTGTCATAGGCCATCCGGGTCCCCTACGATGCCGATCTTGTCCCCGGAGAGCACCCGCTCGATGAAGCCGCCCTTCTCTTTCCTGCGGCGATGGAATTCGTCTGTGGAGAAGAGCGTGTAGTTCACCGGCCTGCCCAGGCACTCTTCAGCATTGCTGACGGCCCGGTGCAACGACATCTCCTCGGGCTCGCCTACCACCAGGAGGTCTACGTCACTTGACGCCTTGGCTTCGCCGTTGGCCTGGCTGCCGTAAATGAACGCCACCTGTATCCCATCGGCCAGCGGCGCCAGGACCTCCCTCAATACGTCCGCCAGACCCACAGTCTTGAGGACCAGCCCTCGCAGTTCCTCAAAGACCGGGCAGGCGGGGTTGGCCTGGTAGTACACCTGCCGACCGCGCCTGGATTTGCTCACGATCTCTGCAGCGGCCAGACGCCCCAATTCTCGTTGGACGGCCCCGCGACCAGCCCCCGTCGCCCGAAGAATCTCATGCAGATAAAGCGCCTTGTCCGGCTCGGAGTAAAGGAGCCCCAGGACGGCACGGCGGGTCTTCCCGAAGAGCGCCGACGCAACGCTACTCTTGTTCCGGTCGTTCCCGTTCGTACCCATAATGGGTCCTTTCGTACCCGATTCGGGTACAATCGGCAAGCCTTTTTCTCTACTGCCCGTTGCACGTGTTGCCGGTGAGCACGCAGATTCCCGTCCTCGACGCCCCCTCGAACTCAAGCAATCCCGCCTTCTTCGGCACCGCCGGGGCGAGCTTCGCTCTCGGCGGCGAGCACCCGCGGCCCTTGACGATGTTCGGTGCCCGAAAGCCATCGTTCGCGAAGAAACAGGGCCGGATTCCTTCTGCGCATTTGCAGCGCGCAGAACGCCCGGGCCGCCAAAACGTGCCATCACCTGCCAAGACGAGCGAGCCCAAACAGGGCGGCAATGCAACGCAGGCCAATCGACGTAAGTCCAAAGGAAATAGACAGTTAGCCAAGACAGGCCATCACTTGTCATCACTAACCATCGATGGGTCGGATGGTGGGCCACCAGGGACTCGAACCCCGGACCCGCTGATTAAGAGTCAGCTGCTCTGCCAACTGAGCTAGTGGCCCTATGGGCGGGGCATTCTACCAGAACCCGGTCCCCTGTCAACACGGGCGTGGCAACAATTTCCGGCGGTCGGGTGAGGCTGAGGGAAAAGCATGAGTTGGGTCTACTTTTGCGATCAAACTGGGCCGTTCCCGTTTGATCAGCAAAACATCCGGTCACCCGGCTCATGCCCGCATCCCGGGCCGATTGCCGGCCGGCGGGAACGTCACGCGGAACGCCGTCCCCTCTCCAGGGGTGCTCTCGACGTCGATGCGGCCCGCGTGCATCTCGACGACGCGCCGGATGATGGTCATGCCGAGTCCGGTCCCGTGCGCAGAGACCTTCTTGGCCTCCCGCCCGCGGAAGAACTCGTCGAAGACGCGCGACAATTCGTCCTCTGGGATTCCGATGCCCGTATCCTCAACCACCAGACACGCGCGGCCGCCGGGCGCACCCACGCGGACGGTCACCGAACCGCCCGCGGGCGTGTAACGGATGGCGTTCGAGACCAGGTTGTTCACCAGGTCGGCCAGCCCGTCGCGGCTGCCCCTGACCGGGGCGGGTTGGACGTGGATATCGAGGCGAACGTGCTTCTCCTCGGCACGCGGGCGAAACAGGTCGGCCGTACCCCGAACGATCTCCGCCAGTTCGACGTCCTCGCGCGGCATGTCCTTCGCCGCCATCCGCAGGCGGCTGTAACGCAGCAGGTCGTCGATCAGGTCGAGCATCTGATCGGTCCGGTCCACCGCCCGTGCGACCAGGTTCCCGCCCTTCGGGTCGCCGCTGAAGTGGTGCAGGGCGGCCTTCAGAAGGCTTTGAAGCGCCCCGACCGGCGCGCGGAGTTCGTGGCTCGTCTTCTGCATGAACTGCGACTTCACCAGTTCCAGCGACTGCAGGTCCCCATAGGCCACCTGCAGTTCCTCCTCGCGGCTGCGCAGTCGCGTGGCAATGCTCGAGGCGATGAATACCGTCACGTAAACCGCGAACGTTATGACAAAGCACACCTGAACCACGAACACCCAATCATGCGCCGCCCCCGGCGCCACCAGCGGTTCGAAGCGTGCCGGATCGCCCCCAGCGAGAACGCACAGCGGGTGGTGGGCCGAATCGTAAAAGAGATACTCGCCCCAGCCGATCACGTTCACCAGGGCCGCCGCCGCCGTCGCATAGGCGTAAGCAATCGCCTTGGAGAAGAACTCGCTGGCCACAATCATCGGGAACACGAACAGAATGACGAAGTGATTCTCCACGCCGCCGATGTAGTGAACGAGCGCCGCAACGGCCAGCAAATCGCAGATGATCTGCGCGTGCGCCAGGCCCCTTATCCATCGCCGGCTCACCCGACCGGCCTGGTAAACCGCCCGTGCACACAGCGAGAAGAACGCATTATAGAAAAACAACGCGAAGACCACGGTCACCGCGCCACCGGCCGCAAACCGAACCTTGAAAACGTACCAACCCAGCGCCATGAACGACAACGCACACAGGCCGGCCGCCCAGCGGACCGTCACAAACCAGCCGAGTCGCTCAAAGAGCACGCGCTCGGTCAGGGTCAGTTGACGGCCCGGCGACAAGGACTGATCGGCTGCGGCGTCTCGCGTCATGAGTCGGCCTTTGTATGTCCGGAGGAATCCTACCGCGCCGGCCCCCCTTTTGCAAAGGCCTCAATGCGGCCGGTGCCCGACGGACGGGCTCCCGGACCGCCGGCGGGGTCCAGCGCGATCTGGAGATGATCCGCGTGCGTGCGAAGCATGCACCCTACGCCTGCCGGCCGCGCTTGACTTGATCCCGGGCGCTGCCTATCGTGCGCAGGGTGGATATTACTCGAGAGGAAAAGCGTGAGCACGCACCGGCAGCACGAGGTAGCCGACCGGGGATGCTATCTGCTGTTGCTGGATCTTCTTCGCGACCGGCGGATCCAGATCGGCCGCCTGGGACGGATCGCCTTCAAGAAAGGGACGTACGTGTACGTCGGGTCGGCCGAGCGTGGTCTCTCTGCACGGGTCGCGCGGCACGTGCGGCGGCGGAAGCGGTTTCACTGGCACATCGACTATCTGCGTGCGGCGTGCGGCCGGGTGGTGGGGCTGCCGATACGTTCGTCGCGCCGCCAGGAGTGCGAGGTCGCGCGGGCCGTGGCCGCGCTCCTGGAACCGGGTCCGCGGGGGTTCGGCTCGTCGGACTGCCGATGCCCGACGCATCTTTTCTGGAGTCCGGACGATCCGCTCGCGCTGCCTGCGTTTCGCACGCTGCTCGAGCGCTTCCGCATGCGCCCGCCTGGGTAGGGGGAGAGGGATGGGCCTCGGCGCGATCCGACCCACGGCCGCGGCTGCGCCGCTGCCGTGCCACCCTCCTATCAGGGGCGAGGCGCAGTTTTCGGGGGTGGCACGTGGGACGCTAAACACGTACATGTATTGCCCATAGGCTGTTTCGCGCTGCGCCGCTACCGCCGGCCGCCCGCCATGCTGCGGTACGCCTTCAGGAAACTGTCGGAGTAGATCTGCTTGTTCATGAGCATCTCGGCCGTGGCGACGACGTCGACGAGCGGTTCGTCGAGGACGTCGATGATGGCCGAATCGCACCCGTGGCTGATGGCCATGGCCAGGAACGTCCGGTTGATGAGGCTGCGCTTGGTGGTCCCCTGGCTGAGGTTCGACAGGCCCATCGTGATGTGCGGCGGGGGGTCGGACATGAGCAGGATCTGGTCGATGGCCGCCAGGATGTTGTCCGGCTGCTCCTGGGCCCCCGGGACGTTGACGGGCAGGATGATCGGGTCGATGAACAGGCGGTCGGGTGTCATGCCGAGTTCCATGCACTTGGTGATGATCTCGGCGGCGATGGCGACGCGGTTGTCCACGTTCTGCGGCACGCCCTCGACGTTCATGGTCAGGGCGATGATGCTGCCGCCCGATGCATTGGCCATCTCGACGTACTTGTCGAGGACCTCCGGGTCGCTCTTCTTGTCGAGGGGCGTGGAGTTAAGGAGCACCCCGCGGCTCGTGTCGCAGACCTGGAGGCCGGCCTTGATGACGTCGGGTTTCTGGCTGTCCAGGCACAGCGGCGTCTCGACGGCGCCCTGGGCCGTCTCGACGAGCCATTTGATGGCATCCTGCTGGTCGGCGGCGGCGGTGCCGACGTTGATGTCGAGGTATGCGGCCCCGGCCTCCGTCTGCTTCTTCGCCAGTTCGACGACGGGAGCGGGGTCCTTGTCGGCGATGGCGGCCTTGACGTCGAGGAACTGTCCGTTGATGCGTTCGGCGATAGCAATCATGTTTTCCTCCCGTTGGTGCGTGAGTAACCGTGGCTTGAGTCGCGCCCCCAGGTCGGGCCCCCGCGACCTCCCGGTCGCGGCTCGAAACGGCTCGAAAAGGCTACGCGGTACGCGTTTAGCGTCCCACGCGCCACCAAGAGGGTGGCAACGGTCACGCGGCAGTATGCGTGGCCGTGGGTCGCGCCGCGCCGAGGAGCACACGGTCACGCTGCGCGTGGCCGTGCCACCCCGCTAAACACGTACGTTACGCGTCGCTGCCCCAGAGCCCGTTGATGTAGGCCTGGACCCTTGCGATGGCCTTCGGGTGGCGCATTCGGACGATGTCGACGCCCGATTGCAGCAGTGCGATGGCGGTGACGGTTTCCCAGAGCGGTCCGCGTCTTGCGGCGTCGCCCCATTCGGGTGCGTCCTCGTCGGAGATCTTGGCCTCCTTGGCCCTCCAGGCCTCGTATCCGACGTCGCAAATCTGGGGCATGGCCATGAGTTTGTCGCCGGCGAGGGCCGCCAGGCACTCCCGCTCCTGGATCGAGTATGCGTATTCGAGCCCATAGCCCAGGGCGCCGGTCGTCTGGAACATGACCAGCCGCTCCAGCGGGAAGCCCATGTCGGAAACCAGGATGTTGACCTGCTTGGCGATGTTGATGTCAAGGGGCGCTTGGGAGATCAGGAAATGGCTGTCGGCCAGCGCGATGGCCGTCAGGTTCTTGTAGTTGTCCTCGGTCACGGTGCCGAGCAGGACGTTCCGGCCCTTGGCCGCCTCCGAGACCTTCGGCATGACGGCGTTGTCCTTATCGTCGTTGCCGCAGCCCCACAGGATGAGCGGCACATCGACCGCTTCGAGGACCTTCCTGGTAACCTGAACGGCATGGTCGGCATCCCGGTCGCCCTTGTCGGGATGGATGCCGTCGAACTTGACGCACAGGAGTTCCGCGCCGACGGTCTCGACGGCCTTCGTGGCCCATGCGGCCGGGTCCTGTAGCACGTCGGCATAGGCGTCGGCCAGGACGGGCGGCCAGTCTTCGGGCGGGGCGTCGAGGACGTCGACGGCGATGACGGGCCTACGGCCGGTGGCCTCGCGGTCGCCGCCGTGCGGGATGGTCTTGGCGCCGCCGATGGTCACGCTTTTTCGGTCCCCGCCTCCGAGCGTAATCTCATTAACCTGGCCCGAGTACGTTTCTTTCACGGGCGGTAGAGGCATAGTTTCTCCTTTCGCCTAGGTGCGCTGCGCTGCTTCTTCGATGCCCAGTATCCCCGCGAGGACGTTGCCGACGGCCCGGTATGCCACATTGCCGGGGTCCAGTTCGAAAACCGTTCCTCCGCGCGCCGAAAGTTCCTGGACGCGGTCATCAAGCGGCACGCGCCCGATGGTCGGAAGGTCATCGGCCGCGGGAGGCAGGGCGGCTCCTTCGGTCACTTTGTTCCAGAGAACGCCTTTCCCGCGGATGGTAATCGGAAGGCGCTCGGCGAGCCCCAGGATGCGCTCGGCCGTTTTGGCCCCGAGGACCGTCGGTTCCGCGACGACGATGAGATGGTCCACGGCGTCGGTCGTGCGGCGCGAGAGGTGCTCCATGCCGGCCTCGTTGTCCAGGACGACCCACCCGTAGTCGCCGCCCGCCTGGTCGAGGTATTTGCGCAGCAGATGGTTGACGGCGCAATAGCATCCTGGTCCCTCGGTGTGGCCCATGGCCAGGAGGTCGAAGCCCCCGCCCTCGACCACGGCGCGCTGGATGGCGTACTGGACGGCCCGCTCGCGGTCCATGCCGGGCCCGGTCTGGAGCGTTCGGTCGATGGCGGCGTCGCGGATTTCACCGACTGTCGTCTCCGGCTCAAGGCCGAGGGCGTCGCCGAGGCAGGTGTTGGGGTCGGCGTCAACGGCAAGGACGCTGCGGCCGGTTCGCTCCATGAGATGGCGGACGATCATGGCGGCCAGGGTGGTCTTGCCGCTCCCCCCCTTTCCAGAGATGGCGATTAAGGCGCTCACTCGGCATGCTCCCGGTTTCCCGTCCCGGTTTTGGTCACGGCTTCCTGCACGCTCGGGAAGCGTGCCAGATCGGTATGCGGCAGGAAGTTGGCCTGCATGAAGGCGTCCATATACGTGGGGTGGTTCATCAGGTCGAAGTAGGTCATGCGACCGGCGATCTGTTCGGCCCTGGCAAGGGCGCGGCGGCTCATAATGGCCATCTTGGCACCGGCGACGGACGTGTTGCCGACGAAGTGGATGCGGTCGTGCGGGATGTCCGGCAACATGCCGATCGCAATCGCCTTACGCACGTCGAGGTAGTTGCCGAAGCCGCCGGCCACGAAGATGGCATCGAGCCCGTCGTAGGTCGTCCCGGTCGATTCCATGAGGACCTGGATGGCGGCATAGACTCCGGCCTTGGACCGGACGAGGTTCGAGATGTCGGCCTGGGTGATGACGATGGGGTCCTGTCCGTCGTGGCCCGCGACGAGGGTGAGTTCCAGCCCGTCGGGGCCTTCGGCCAGGCGCTCGCTTTCGCTGTCGGCGAAGCGGCCGGTCCGGTCGATAATGCCGAGTTCCAGGAGGCCGGCCAGCGTATCGAGCAGCCCGGTGCCGCACAGGCCGCGCGGCGCCTCGCCGCCGATCGTCCGGAACTTCAGTTCCCGGTCCTCGGTCACGGTGACGCGCTCGATGGCGCCCGGCGCAGCCCGCATGCCGTGTTTGACGCCGGAGCCTTCAAAGGCCGGCCCGGCGGAGGAGGAGGCACAAACCATCCAGTCTTTCGACCCGAGGACGACCTCGCCGTTGGTGCCGATGTCGATGAACAGACTCAAGGCCGGGGCCTCGTAGAGGCGGGTGGCCAGGATGCCGGCGACGATGTCGCTGCCGACGTAGGCGCCGACGGCCGGCAGGACGTAGAGGAGCCCGCGTTTGTTGATGCGGATGCCGGCCTCGGCCGCCCGGATGGGGGGAATCCAGGCGGCGGCCGGAACGTAAGGCGTGCGGCGGATGCGGCGGGGGTCGAGATTCAGCAGGAAGTGCGTCATCGCCGTGTTGCCGGCGCAGATGACCGACGCGATGCACTGCAACTCGATGCCCTGGCGGACGGCCATCGTTTGCACCAGGTCGTTGACGTCGTGCACGATGCGGCGCTGCATCTCGTCGAAGGCGTTGTGCTCCTCGGCGTAGATGATGCGGCGGATGTAGTCGTCGCCGAAGTGCATCTGCGAGTTGTAGGTGGCCTCGGCATCGACGGTGGCGGCGGCTTCCAGGTCAACCAGTTGGGCGACGACGGTGGTCGTGCCGACGTCCACGACGACGGCGTAGTTGCAGTCGCTGGCGTCGCCCGGTTCGACGTCCACGACCTCCGCCACGCCGCCGCGCTCGGCCACGATGGCCGTGACCTTATACTCGGCCCCCTGAAGCAGGGCCGGCAACTGCTGGAGGATGCGGTAGCCGGTCTGCATGAGGGGCACGTCGAGCCGCTCGCGAATGGCCATGTACAGCCGCTCGTGGTCGGCCAGTTGGTCGTCCATGGTGGGTGGCGACATCTGGAGGTACAGTTTTCGGACCAGCGGTTCGAACGGGAAGGCGCCCTCGCCGATGTCCTCGCCGGGCAGTTCGCTGAAGCGATGGGCATCGCTGTCGACGACGATGCGGCCGGTGTCGAGGGCATGGCTGCGGGGGACCGTGACGGTGAGGTCCGAGCGGATGCGGGCCTGGCAGGCCAGGACGGTGCTGTCGCGGAGTTCCTGGGGCGAAAGGAGCGTCGTGGGCGGCGATTCGACATCGCCGGCGTCGACGATGACCTTGCATTTGCCGCAGTACCCGTCGCCGCCGCAGATGCTCGTCAGGTACACGCCGGCCCGGCGTGCCGCCTCGAGGATGGTTGCCCCAAGGGGCACGTCGGTCGCCAGACCGGAGGGTTCAAAGAGGATGCGGCACGTCTTGCGTTTTTTTTGTGGCATCGGTTTTTGCTTCCACTGCCGCGCTCTTGCGCGGTGGGCATTCTTGCCCACCGCGCAAAACACTAAGCGGTCTTACGTAAGTCTTTTGCTGTGGCGAGAACGGCACCCGCTCGCTTACGCTCGCGGCTATTTTACACTCGCGCCCGACCAGCCACGTGAGAAAACCAGCCGCGCACGTAAGTAAGCGGCGCAAGCCCCTGGGCTGCCAGCCCAATCAGGTCTCGCCACGGCATGCACACGCAAACGTGGGCATGGCACCCGACGGCGAAAGACTTACCTAACCCCGCTTACGAGGTCCAGACCTCCTTGAGGTACCGCGGGATGACGTTGGATTCGCGCGGCCCGACGAGGACCTCCCATCCGGTTTCCTCTTCCAGTTTGCCGCTCATCACGGCGACGTAGCCCGGGATGATGAGTTTGCGGTGCTTGACCTTGGATTCCACATCGGCGTCCTGCATGCCCTTGGCGACGGTCTTCTCGTTGAGTTTGTCGCCGGAGTAGGCCGTCAGGACGCTGGTGCCTTCGGTATCGACGCAGAGGATCCAGGCGGGCACGCGGCTGGCCTCGACGTCGCCCTCGACCGTGTAGTAGGTGAGCGAGAAGTTCGTGGTGAACAGGACGGGGCTGTTTTCATCGGCCTCGCCGACGGCGTACAGGTCGGGCTTGACCTGGACGGGCTTCTGCGGATCGGTGTAGATGTTCTGGCGGGCGGTCAGCAGCGGCAGCAGTGCCCACGGCTCAACCGTCTCGACGACGAGGATGCCGGCGTACTTGCACAGGAGGGCCGAGGCCCGGCCGATCTGGTCTTCCGGTTCGCCCTCGGTAGCGAACGCGATGGTGGGGAAGCCGAGCGGCCGGAACGTGCTCCTGAGGGCGAGGCTGCGGACCGTCGTCATGCCGGTCATTTCGGACCAGCCGTCGGGCGCGTCGAGCCAGAGGACGATCTGCTCGCAGCCGGCACCTTTCAGTTTCTCGGTCAGGTCGGCCAGGGCCTCGGGATCGGCGGCCCGTGCCACAAGCGGGCACCCCGCTTCGCAGGCCACCCGCGCCATGGCGTCGGCGGTCTCGGCCGTGGCGGCGGCCAGGAGCGGCGTGGTGTCCTTGACCTTCTGAAGTGCTGCTGCGGCGGCGTCCGGGCTCTCTGTGACGAGGATGATGGCCTTGCCGGTGGTCTTGGCGATCTCGGCGGCGGCGGCGAACTTGGCCGCATCGCCCGAAGCGTTCATAACGGCGACCGCTTCGACGGGCATCGGCTGGCCGATGCGTTCAAACGCGAAGCCCTTGATGGTCTCGGCCTTCTGCTTCATGGCCGCTTCGTCCGTGTCGTCGGGCAGCGTGACGGCGACGGCGGTCGGGCTGTGGAACTTCTCCTCGTGGCGAAAGAGAACCGTCTCGCCGCCGACCTTGCACTGGCCGTCTCCCGTGCCGAACGTCACAGCGAGCATTGGCGGTGCGGCGGCGGCGGCGAGGGCCTGGCGGGCCTCGTCGCTGGCGTCGGGGCACTCATCGAGGCTGACCTTCTTCTGGGCCAGGGCCATGGCGAACGCCAGGCACGTCGGCATGCCGCACTTCTTGCAGTTGGTCTTGGGGAGCAGTTTGAAGATGTCGAGTCCGCTGAGGGCCATCGGTTCTGTGTCCTCCGTTGAAGTTCGGGGGTCTGCGTCACACGTGCTTTCGGGTCATCTTACCAGATCGGCAGCGCCGTGGCTAGAACATGGGATCCATTGCGAGCGCGGGATGCTCGGCCTTGGTAATATGTTCGAGGACCTCTTCCTCGGTCGCGGCGACGGATTCGTCGGCGATCTTGTTGAGGAACTCTTCGCCGCCGAGGTCAAGTTCGCCTGCCCGCGCGACGAGGGCGTCGTGCAGGACCTCCTTGAGCATCTTGGGCATCCAGACGATTCGCTTGAAGCCGCCGTCGGCGAGGATGAACTTGGGGCTGGTGATGTACTGCCTGGAATGGCCGCTGAATCCGGGCGTTTGACGCCCGCCGCCCACCGTCCCCGCCGCCGTCGAGAACTTCATGCCGCAGGGCGTCATCTCGGAGTACTCGCGCGGCACAATCATGATGCCGCCCGTGGAGGGCAGGACGGCCGAGATGCACTCGAAGCATCCGCAGGAGGTCATCGGGTCGGTGATCATCGAGTAAGCGCTCATCCTCTCGATGCTGCCCTGGCTCTTCTCGAGGATGAACTGGTTGATCTTCTCCCACTGGCCGAGGGTTTCGTCCACGGGGTTGCCTTTGGAGATGGGCTGATTGGGCCCGGCGGGGTTGATCTCGTATGCGGCCCGGCCGTCGAGCCAGTTGTAGGTGCCGCAGAGACCGAGACGCTCGGGCGAGATGACGCAGACGTGCGTCGGAGCGAAAGACTGGCAGAGCGTGCAGGAAT
>JAUVZF010000129.1 GCA_030602705.1 Planctomycetota bacterium | reverse complement strand
GCGCTACTGTGGTGGTTGTAGCGCCGGGGTTTATCCCCGGCGCATCCTGGCCGGCGCCGCCGCCAACGGTCGCCGGGCATAAAGCCCGGCGCTACTGTGGTGGTTGTAGCGCCGGGGTTTATCCCCGGCGCATCCTGGCCGGCGCCGCCGCCAACGGCCGCCGGGCATAAAGCCCGGCGCTACTGTGGTGGCCGTAGCGCCGGGGTTTATCCCCGGCGCATCCTGGCCGGCGCCGCCGCCAACGGTCGCCCGTACGGGCGCTACAACCGCCTGCGCCCGCCAGAAAAAATTGCCGGGGATCGCCCCGGCCTACTTCCTCGGCGCAATCCTCACCAGCACGACGCCGTGGACGAGAACGCGGGCGCTGAACGCACCGTCGAAGACCCCCAGGTCTTTTTGCCGCCACAGGTCGCGGACCGTGTGCGGGCCGTTGATGCCGAGGTCCGACCAGCGCACCGTGACGGTTCGCGGCCGGGAGTCGCGGTTGAAGAGGCCGACCGCCACCGACCCGTCCTCGGCGTCCTTCGCCCAGACCTCGAGCGGGCCGTCCACTCCGACGCGTGCGGCCTGGCGGCCGAGGGGATCCTGATCCACCGCCAGCACCTCGTCGTTCGTCAAGAGGTTCAGCGTGAAATCATCAAGCCCGTCCAGGTCGCAGCCCAACAGGAGCGGGGCCGCCAGCAGGCACCACAGGCTGATGTGCGTGACCTGCTCGTTGGGCGTCAGCGCGGTCGGCCGAAGCGACGGGCCCCACCCCACGTGGCCGATGACGAGCATGTCGGGGTCGTTCCAGTGCCCGGGTCCGGCGAACGGCCGCCAGCGGTCTTGCGAGAATCCGACGCCCGAGACGCTTGCCCACGTGTCCGCCAGGTCGCCCGTGGTACGCCAGCAGTTGGCCAGGCGCGACCACTCGCGAGCCAACTCGAACGGGGCGCTGTTCGAGAGGCTGAAGACGATGTCGCGGCCGGCGGCGCGGAGGGCGTCGGCCATCCGCCGGGCATGCGGGACGTCGTTCGGCTTCCAGTCGTACTTGAGGTAATCGATGCCCCACGCCGCAAACCGGCGGGCGTCGGCATCCTCGAACGAGACGGCCCCGAAGGCGTGGGCCTTCTTCGTGACGCGGCCGTCGTCCAGGTCGGCCGAGCCGCCCGTGTACCCGGCGTAGGAGGTTTTCCAGGGCGTGGAGTAGATGCCGATCTTCAGCCCCAGGCCGTGGACGTAACGGGAGAGGGCCTTCATGTCGGGGAACCGGTCCTTGGCATGGAGGGCGTACTCGGGCGGCATGCGCCGGCCCTGCCACCCGTCGTCGATATTGATGTAGGTCCATCCGTGGCCGGCCAGGCCGGAGTGGACCATGGCGTCGGCGGCGTCGCGGATCTTCTCCTCGTCGATGGCCGGGCCCCAGCAGTTCCAACTGTTCCATCCCATGGGCGGTGTCAGGGCGATCCGGTCGCCGGCCACGATCCGCAGGCGGCGCCGGCACGTGCCTGCCGCGCTGGTCGCGATGAGGGTGACCGTGTGCTCGCCGCGCTTCGAGAGGCGTCCGGTGATGCGTCCGGTCTTCGCATCGAGCGCCAGGCCGTCGGGCAGCCCCTTTGCCGCGAACGTCATCGGCCGCTCGCCCGTGGCGGGAATCGTGAACAGAAACGGGCTGCCCGGCCGCACGCCGAAGATGCGGGCGCCGACGATGCGCGGCTCCGGTGGCGGCGGCGGCGTCAGAATGCCGTACTGTTCGGGGCGCGCTGCGGCAAGCGGGCCCGCACAGGCGCCAAGCAGCACGAACATACACAACGCACGGGCCAGGCCGCGATGGGCCATTGTTGCGTTCCTCGAATAACGCGCCGGGCAAGCCCGGCGGCTAACTCGGCCGGCCGGCATCGCCACCCTCGACACTTATTTGTACAGCGCTGTGATGGCGTCGGCGTCGGGCGGAACGAGCGGCGCGGTGCGGCCGCTGCGCTTGATGCGGCACGGGCCGCCCTGCGCCCCGAACGTGGCGACGACCGCCGCTTCGATTTCGGCCGACGCCAGGGCCGCAAGCATGGCCTCGGCGCCGTCGGGCGGCGCCGCCGCGACCAGCGCGCCGCTGCCGATGGCTTCGAGCGGGTCGATGCCCACGGCGTCGCACAGCAGGCGGGTCTCGTCGCGAACGGTGATGCGGTCGGCATCGACCTCAATGCCGAGGCCCGACGCGCGTGCCATCTCCCACAGGCCCGTCACGACGCCGCCTTCGGTCACGTCGTGGAGGGCGTGAGCGCCGGCATCTCGGGCGATGCGAGCATCTTTCACAACGTTGATACCGGGGTCGAACAGGAAGTTCCGCGCCCGCGCCAGCACCTGCGCGTCCACCGTCTCGGCGAGGTGGTCGCCGCGCTCGCGGGCGATGAGCGCCGTCGCCTCAATGGCGGCGCCTTTCGTCAGGATCGCCACGTCTCCCGGCTGCGCTGCCGCGCTCGTCAGGGGCTGCCGTCCTTCCAGGTCGCCCAGCATGGTGCCGCAGACGATAGGCCGGTCCAGACCGGCGGTGCGTTCCGTGTGGCCGCCCACCAGCAGGACGTCCATCGCCTTGCAGGCGTCGGCCAGGCCGGCAAAGATGGCCTCGGCCGTCTCGGGACCCGCATCGACCGGCAGGAGGGCGGCGGCGAGGAAGAAGCGCGGCGTTGCGCCGCAGACCGCCACGTCGTTCGCGTTCACCGTTACGGCGTACCATCCGATCGCCTCGGTGGCGAAGGTGATGGGGTCGGTCGCAACGACCAGGTCGGTGTTGCCCACGCGGACGACGGCGGCGTCGACGCCGACGGCCGGGCCGACCTTGACGTGGGGCGAGGGGACGGACGCGTAAGCCTGAAGCAGACGCGCCAGGTCCTCTGCCGGCCACTTGCCCGGGCCGGAGAGTCGCGGCGACTTGGATGATGGTGGGTCGGAAGTCATAACTCGCCGAGCGTCTGGCGGGCCAGGTCGGTATCGCTCACCGAGAGGACGAGGACGGCCTTGCCCTCGGTGCTGTCGGCGGTTCCGTAGACGTAATGCACGTTGATGCCGGCCTCGCCGAGCCGGACGGCCACCTCCTCAAGGGCGCCGGGCCGGTGGTCGAGTTCGAGGACCAGGACATCCTGCGTCACGCAACTGATGCCGGCCTCGCGCAGGGCGTTCTCGGCCGCCGCAGGATCGCTGACGAGAATCCGGACGGTCGAGAGGTCGGCGGCGTCGCAGATCGAAATTCCCCGGATATTGACGCCGGCCTGGGCCAGCACGCGGCACAGGCGGCCCAACTGGCCCGGCATGTTTCCCATGGCGATACTTAGTTGCGTGGCTTTCTCCATCGCGAGGTCCCTCTCATTGAACGCACGGTTCAGCGGGAATGCGTCAACCGGCTCTTCTTCAGCGTAAACGTGTGGACGATCTTGCCGTCGATCGTGCCGATGCGGTACGTGACCTCCGGGTCCCTTTTCGTGGTGTCGAACGACAGGAGGCCGAACGAGCACGTCTTGTTGTAGCCGTACAGGCACCCCTTCATGACGCCGTGGGTGTGAATGTTGGTGAGTTTGCTGCTCTCGAACTCGTACAGGGCGTAGGCGCCGGGCCGCTCGATCTTCCACAGGTCGCTGCGATGGCGGTCGGCGGAGATGAGGATGACGCCGTCGATCTTGGCGGCGGCCAGGAACGAGAAGATCTCCTCGCGTTCCTCCTTGTAGCCCTGCCAGGGGTCTTTCGAGCCGGGCTTGGCGCCGTAGGCCCACGGCACGGACGAGGCGAGGACCTTGAAAGTGCCCTTCGACTTCTTCAGTGCGGCCTTGAGCCACTCCTTCCCGGCCGGGCCGAGCATGGTCGGCGGATTGCTCTTCAGTGTCCGGTAGTAGCGGCAGTCGAGCATGAAGAAATCCACGTCGCCGATGGAGAAGGTGTACCAGCAGCCCGGCTGCCTGGGGCCGCCGCCGTAGGACGGGTTAACCCAGTTCTGGCGGAAGACGTTCCAGACGGCCCGCTTCCAGGGCGGGTCCTCGATGTCGGGGCCGGGGATGCAGTCGTTCGTGCCGAAGTCGTGGTCGTCGTAGATGGAGTAGTTGGCGGTGGCGGCGACGAAGCGTCGGAACTCCGGCCGCGATTGCCGCCGGTAGTAGCAGTACCGCTGCATCTCGGGCATCTTGGGGGCGTCGCTGTATATGTTGTCGCCGAGCCAGAGCATGGCGAGGGGCCGGCGCTGGAGGATCGTGATCCACATGTGCTCGTACTTGGGCGTGAAGCCCGCCCCGCCGCCGAAGACGACGGAGAACTTCGCCGGCGCCCCCGCCTTCGGGAACGTGCGGAAGACGGGCATTCCAATCGGCACCTCCTGACCATCGACGGACACGGTGTACCGATACGGCGTTGCGGGCGCCAGGTGCGCGACCTCGACGGCGGCGGTGTAGTCGGCGTCGGCCGAGGTCCGGCCTTTGGCGACCACGGGCAACACCACTTCCCGCGTATAAACCGGCTGGACGGCCACCTCCACCTCGGCCTCCTCGGCCGTGCGGACCCAGAAGCGAGCGGAGGAGTCCGTCACGCTGCCGACCATGGGCCCGTGTAGGAGCGGCGTCGGATGCTTCTTCGCAAACGCCTTGAAGGCGTCGCTCCGGACGAGCGGCGCGAGCAGGCCGCGCGGTCCGGCCAGGAACCGCGCGAAGGGCAAGCCGGCCGCCACGGCCTTCTCGACGTGCGCCATTGCCTTGGCGATATCCTTCTGCTGCGAGTAAGCCATCGCCAAAATGAAATGCGACTCCAGGTCGTCCGGGTTCTTCTCCAGGAACCGTTCGCAGAACGTGACGGCCGCATCGGCCTTGCCGGCGACGAGGTTCTTGATCTGGTTCTGATGATGCCTCTTGTACTGCGCCGCCGCCCTGGCCGTTACGGCGCCGACCAGCAGCACCAGGGCAAGACCCCCAAGCCACGCCGCTGCGGTGATTCGCCGCTTCGCGCGGCGGGTCTCCAGACCCGCCGCGCTATGGCCGCACCAGCGCCGGAGAACCCGGTCTTCTGCGCGGCGGGTGGGGACACCCGCCGCTGCGGTGACTCGCCGCTTCATGGACAAATCCTTCGCTGCAAGACCACGCTGTTCGGCCACCATCATGCCAGCAACCGGCGGGCGCAGCAAGGTTCCTTTACGCGGTCGTCGCCGGTTCGACGCGGATGGCTCTCAGCGGCGCCGTCGGGCACGCCGCCTCGCACGCGCCGCAGCCGGTGCACTTGGCGAGGTCCACCCGTGGTATCGCGAAGAAGCCGTCGTCGGACGTGGCTCGCGTCACGGCATCGTACGGGCAGGCCGTGATGCATGCGGCGCACTCCTGGCCGCCGGCCAGCAGGCAGGCCGCGAGATCCAGCCGCGCCAGGCCCATGACCCGCCGCCGCTTCTCCTCCAGCGACAGCCGCGCAATCGCCCCGCTCGGGCACACCGAACTGCACGCGTGGCAGTCCTCGCGGCAGTAGTCGCGGTCGAACGTGACGACGGGTGTGAGGAGGCCGGCGGCGCCCGAGACGCCGAGGTCGGGCCGGATGATCCCGGCCGGGCACGCGCGGGCGCAGTTGCCGCATCGCACGCAGAGGCCGACAAACCGGTCCTCATCCCGCGCGCCGGGCGGGCGCAGCGGCCGCACCGATCCACCGCGCGCTGCCTGCGTGGCGGTCGCCCACACGCCGCCGACACCGATGCCGAGAAAGACCCGCCGCGCCAGCGCCCGATCCCGACCGTCCGCAGGCGCTTCGGACACGCCCGAAGAGGGCGCAGCCGCATCCGGCCGGCGCCCGGCGCGCCATAGCCGCACCGGCGCCGCGAGCAGGTCTTGCATGCCCCCGAGCGGACAGAGGCGCAGGCACCACGCCTTCGGCACGAGGATGCTGATCAGCAGCACAACAGGCAGCCCTGTCGCGGCCAGCGCCGTGGCAACATTGAGCGGCCGGTGCCACACGCCCAGAAACGCGCTGAACATCCCCAGCGGGTCCAGCCACAGCAACACCGGATAGCCGAGACACGCGCCGCCCAACGTCACGAGCACGATCCACTGGCCGACGGGCGGCCACTTTCCCAAGCGAGGCCGCGCTCGCGGACGCAGACGCCCCAGCGTATCCGACACGAGACCCACCGGGCACGCCCAGCGGCAGAACCATCGCCGACGAAAGAGCGAGACGGCCAGCACGGGCGCCGCGAAGAGCACGGTCACGCCCACCGCCCGTGCGGCAATCACCGACGAGACCGCCACGAACGGACTGACGGCCGGCACAACGACCGGCGAGGCGGGCCACGGCAGAATCGCCGACACCAGAACGACCGCCACGACTACGGCGGCGCATCGGACGGCAAGACGAAGCCGCCGGCGCAACCGACCTGACGGCGTTTGTGTCTCCATGCGGCGCTCCGCGGTGGCACCTGAAAGAAGTGCTACCGTTGCACTGTGCCACGGATGGCTTGTCCATCCGTGCTGACCGAACGAGGCTCACCGCTTGACAAGGACGTGTTTAGCGGGGTGGCACGGCAGCGCGTCCCGGCGCGCCGGGATGACCGTGTGCTCCTCGGCGCGATGCGACCCACGGCCACTCCCGGCGCGCCGGGAGTGACCGTGCCACCCTCTTGGTGGCGTGTGCCACGAGGTAGGGCACGTTGTACCACGCCTGGCTGCCGGCGTCAAATGCCGGTGGGCGAGGCGGGTGTGGCAAGTTTTTCTGGCGAGCGCAGGCGGTTGTAGCGCCGGGCTTTATGCCCGGTCCCGATGTATCGGGATTGGCGGCGGCGCCGGCCAGGATGCGCCGGGGATAAACCCCGGCGCTACGGCCAAGCCGCAGGAAA
>JAUVZF010000117.1 GCA_030602705.1 Planctomycetota bacterium | reverse complement strand
TGTCATTCCGAGCGAGCGAAGCGAGTCGAGTCCCGGCGCGCCGGGATCGCCGTTATCCGTGTCCGGACGACGAGATTTCCTGCGGGCACTCGGGGTACAGCGCTCCGCTCGCCCTCGCCTTTGGCGAGGGCTCGGTCGAATTGTCTCGCTTCGAGAGCACGCTAAACAGGTACACCCGGCGCTACGGGCGTCGGGCGGCAAGGCTCCGGCAACATGCGTGCCTTTCCGGGCCGCGTTCGCGTCCTGGCCGCCTGCGACGTGGACCCCGGCCGCGAATCTTTTGTGGACGATGCCGAGGCAAACCGTATGATGGCGCGCACCATGCGTGCGCCGTGGACGCTCCAGGTTTCTCGTCCGAAGGACATCCGGAAGGAGAAGATCATGTCGTGCTTGACCCGTCGCAGTTTTCTGAAAGGCGCGGCCGCGGCTGCGCTCAGTGGGCCGTACGTCGTGGGCAGTTCGGCCCTCGGGGCCGACGGCAGCACGCCGCCAAGTGAGCGAATCGGCACGGGCCACATCGGTTTCCGCGGCCAGGGGGGCGGGCACCTGAGAAGTTGCCAGAGGAACCCCGACACCCAGGTCGTCGGCCTGTGCGACGTCGATTACAGCGTCCTGAAGGGCGGCGAGGAGAGCACCAACAAGACCTACGCCGAGGCGAGCAAGAGCGGCAAGTACAAAGGCGCCTTTGCGACGCGCGATTTCCGCGAACTGCTCGCCCGGCCCGACCTCGACGCCATCGTCATCGCCACGCCCGACCACTGGCACGCATGCATCACGGTCGCCGCATGCAAGGCCGGAAAGGACGTCTACTGCGAGAAGCCGATGAGTTTGACCGTCGCCGACGGCCGCGCCATGGTCGATGCCGTCAACCGCTACGGCCGGGTGTTCCAGTGCGGCAGCCAGCAGCGGTCGGACAGCCGGTTCCGCTTCGGCTGCGAACTCGTCCGCAACGGAAGAATCGGACGGCTCGAGCGAATCGAGGTGGGCATCCCCGGCAACAACAAGACCTGTGGACCGTCGTGGGAGGCCGAACCGGTGCCGGCCGAACTGGATTACAACATGTGGCTCGGACCGGCGCCCTGGGCGCCCTATCACCACCAGCGGTGCCACTACCAGTTCCGGTTCATCCTGGACTACTCCGGCGGGCAGGTCACCAACTGGGGCGCCCACCATCTGGACATCGCCCAGTGGGGCAACGGCACCGACGAGACCGGCCCCGTCCAGATCGAAGGCAACGGCGCGTTCCCGAAAACCGGTCTGTTCACCACCGCCACGAAGGTCGATTTCACGTGCACCTACGCGAACGGCGTCCGGCTGAGGTGCGCGACCGGCGGCTCCGGCACCAAATTCATCGGCACCGACGGATGGGTCTTTGTTAAGCGCGGCCACATCAGCGCCGAGCCGGCGTCGATACTCGCCGAGAAGATCGGCCCCGGCGAGATCCAACTCTACCGGCCACACGGCAGCCACGTGGGCGACTGGCTCTACAACATCCGGACGCGCGGCAAGGGAGCGGCCCATGCGGAGATCGGCCACCGCTCGTCCTCGATCTGCCACCTCGGCAACACCGCCATGCGCATTGGCCGCAAGGCAAAGTACGACCCTGCGACCGAGACGTTCCCCGGCGACCAGCAGGCCAATGCGCTGCTCGCCCGCGCCCCTCGGTCGCCCTGGCCGCTGTATTGAGAATCGGCTTGCCCCCTCGGCCAGGCGATGCCGTAAGCGCTGACGTTAAGCAAGTTCGCCCCGCTGCCTGCAGCGTGGCCCTGTGACAAGGAGTCGAGCCATGACACGATTACCGAAAGCCGTGTTGTTCGCAACCGCCGTGTTTGCTCTGTGCCTCGTGCCCGCCGGTCTGGACGCCGGCGAGAAGGCCGCGGAGAAGGTCAACGCGGTCGTCGTCACCGGCGGTCACGGCTTCGAGCAAAAGCCGTTCCTCGCGATGTTCGAGGCCTTCAAGGCCCAGGGCATCACATTCACCCATGCGCCGCAGAAAGACCACAGCGAACTGTTCGAGGACATCTCCGAGTGGAAGTACGACGTGATCGTCCTCTACAACATGACACAGAAGATCTCCGAGAAGCGGCAGAAGAACTTCATGGCCTTGCTCGACAAGGGCGTCGGCGTCGTGGTGCTGCATCATGCCCTGGGCGCATGGCAGAACTGGCCCGATTACGCACAGAAGATCGCCGGCGGCAAGTTCTATCTGAAGCCGACCGAGGAGAACGGCGTCAAACGCCCCAACTCCGGCTACAAGCACGGCGTGGATTTCACCGTCCACATCGAGGACCCGAAGCACCCGATCACACGCGGATTGAAGGACTTCAAGATCCACGATGAAACCTACTGCCGCTACAGCGTCAGCCCCAAGGCCCACGTGATCACCACCACCGATGAACCGTCGTCCGAGAAGGCCATCGGCTGGACCCTCGGCTGCGGCAAGGCGCGGACGTGCTTCATTGTCAACGGTCACGACGGAAAGGCGTACGCGAACCCCGGCTTCCGCCAACTCGTCGCCAACGCCATCCGCTGGGCGGCGGGGAAACTGAACTAGGGATTTGGCCGGGTGGCACGGTCACGCGGCAGTATGCGTGGCCGTGAGCCGGATCGCGCCGAGGAACCCACGGTCACGCTGCGCGTGGCCGTGCCACCCGGCAAGTAAGCCGGACGAACCGAAAGGTCAGGGAACCCATGCCCCAACGTCTGACTCGCCGCCGGCTGCTGAAGACGTCTGCGTCCGCGGCCGCCGCGACGATCGCTCGCACGGCCGTCGCCGGGGACGCGCCGGCCAAGCCCGATGATATCAACCTGGCCGTCATCGGCACGGGCCAGCACGGGCGGCAACTTATCAACACCATCCTCAAGATCCCCGGCGTCCGGTTCAAGGCCGTCTGCGACATCTGGTCCTACTCCAGCCGCTACTCCAGCCGCCTGCTGAAGGCGCGCGGCCATGTGGTGACCGTCTATGAGGACTACCGCGACCTGCTCGCCGCCGAGAAGGACCTCGACGCCGCCATCGTCGCCACGCCCGACGCCTTCCACGCCGACCAGACGGTGGCGTGCCTGAAGGCGGGCCTGCACGTCTTCTGCGAAAAGGAGATGCACCACACGCTCGACGGCGCGCGGCGGATGGTCCGCGCGGCCCGCGAAACCGGCAAACTCCTCCAGATCGGACGCCAGCATCGCTCCAACCCGCGGTACCACGCCGCCCTCGATCTCCTCGACGCCAAGAAAGCCGTCGGCCGCATCCTGCACGTGTACGGCCAATGGCACGGCCACAAGCGCGTACCGTACGGGTGGCCGAAGAAGTATGAGATCGACAGGGCTACGCTCGACAAATACGGCTACGAGTCGATGCAGGAGTTCCGCGACTGGCGATGGTCCAGGAAGTTCAGCGCCGGCCCCATCGCCAACCTCGGCTCGCACCAGATCGACGTCTTCAACTGGTTCCTGCACGCACTGCCCAAGGCCGTTACCGCGAGCGGCGGCCGCGACTACTACGATTTCTATGATTGGTATGACAACGTGTCGTGCGTCTTCGAGTGGGACTATCGCGCCGCGGGCAAGACGAGCACCGTCCGCGGCGACTACCACATCCTGACCGCGACCGACGACGGCGGGTTCTTCGAGCGCTTCACCGGCGACGAGGGGTCGCTGACGATCTCCGAGAACGAATCTCTCGGCGGCATCCGCCGCCAACGCAACGCGCCCGAGGCCGAATGGGAGAAGGGCCTCCAGGCCACGCCCCCCGGCCGCAACTACCCCCCCATCCCCTACCCCGGCCACCCCGACAGGGTGAAGCCCGTCCACCAGTACCATCTGGAGAACTTCTTCGACGCCATGCGCGGCAAGGCGAAACTGACGTGCCCGGGCGAGATCGCGCTGGCGGCGACCGCGAGCGCCCTGAAGGTCAACGACGCCATGAAGGCCGGCCGGCGACTGGAGTTCAAACCCGAGGAGTTCGAATTCCGATAGAGGAGAAGACAAGAAGCGCGGCCCGTACCCGGTACGGGCCGCGCAATGTGTAGGGTGGGTGCTATGCACCCACGCGCCAGGAAAACGACAACACCAAACGACTCCGTGGATTCACCTTCCCCATACGGGCCCGGTGAAACAAGGGCGGTGCAAGATCGCCTTTGACAAGTGGGCGGTTATAGATGTCCCCGGAATCCCTGTCCCCGGAATCCATTATCTGTCACCCCGAGCGCAGCCGAGGGGTCTCGCCAGCCTGCCCGCCGAAGCCTTGGCGAAGGCGGGTTGTCGTTGCTCTCCGTTCCGCATTCCGCATTGGAACGGGTCTCGCCCTTGTGCCGCCAGGCGCCGTCTTCAGACCCGTTCACGGGCCTTTCCCCCGAAGGGGTCTAGACCCGGCCTTTTAGGCCGGGGACCGCAGCGGGCAGAGCCCTTCCATCCTTTCCCTCCCCCTCTCCGGCCCGCCCCCGCGGGCCGGAGAGGGGGAGGGCAGCGGCGAGCGGTCCCCTTCACGCCACCGGGGGTAAAACCCCCGGCCTACACCCCTTCGGGGCCAACCCCGCCGAGGCGGGCTCTTGGCAAACCCGCGGCACCGCCCGCAACCATCGCCCGTCCTGGAATCCCGATGCGTCATTGACCTTGACGCACAGGGCCTTTCGTGTTAGCGTATCGGCATGACATGGCCAGAGTGAGTTGTGCTGTTTCTCAAACGCCACCGGCCGCCAATTGATTGCCCATTGCTATTCAGAACTTGGGGAAATCATGGATGCCATCACGCCGCCCGATTGGGGTAAGGACAGGCTCTCGGACTTCATTGACCGTGCTCACTACAATTGCGTGGCAACGTTCGCGAATCACAGGAATATGTTCGACAAGCTCTCAGAGATCGATGCGATCTTTGACGCAGCAAGCCGAATCCCGTTTAGGCACGGTGGTGCCGAGTTCGTGCTGGCTGCTTTCCTAAATCGTGCGTGCGGGGCTTTCCTGGCTGCTGTTCGCCTGTCGATCAGCGGACAGGTTGCTGAAACCTACATGGTGGCCAGGGGTTGCCTTGAGAACGCCCTCTACGCTTTCTATATCCACGGGAACCCAGAGATCGCAGCAGTGTGGCTCAAGAGGGGAATGAGTGAGGAAGCAACCCGGATTAGCAGGAGAAAGTTCCAGATGGCCAAGATAAAGTCAGTGCTGGAGAAAGCATGTCCAGACCTGGCACAGAGGGCAGTCTGCCTCTATGAGAGGACCATCGGCTTTGGGGCACATCCAAACCCCGACGGCCACTTGACCACGAGCGTCCTCAGCAAGAGCGGGGGCGTTGTCGACATCCTGAAGCCCGGGAATATGGCATGGAAGCTGGCTGTACAGACGAGCGCAGAAGTTGGTATATGCGCCCTGTATGTGTTTGAGCGCGTATTTGGGGATCGCTTCAAGGATGCTGGGCTCTCTGAGAGACTGCATTCAGTCGATTGCTTCAGGAAGTAGGCTGCCCCCACCAGAGAGGGGATACGACCCCACGTCACGGTCCGTCGAATTCTCGGTGATTTAGCGAGTTAATCTGCCTCGCTTTCGGACCTTGACCTGCGCTTCAAGTTTCTGCCGGTCGAGGACGGCCACGTTTCGTCTCAGAACTTGGCAATCGCTTTGGAGCGAAGCATATTCCTTGGCCAATGCTGCCCTGCGCCCATGCAACTGCTCAGCGTATGACTTCAGTATGGCCTCTGCTTCTCTGGTGAAATAGCCAGTCTGTTGAGCTTTCTCAGTGGCTTCAGCCGCGAGGCACGCAGACGCCCTCGCCATCGCCTCAACCGGCTGCGTGTAGTCAGGTCGATGAAACGCCACAATCCCGGCCGAGTCCTGCCTGTCCACCTCCTGGTCCAAATGTGTATCGAGGAAGTAGAGGAACTCATTGAATAAGCCGAGGGTCTCCTCAACGTCCTGTGTCTGCGACTTCAGTTCAGACGCCAGACTTAGCACTTTGTGCCTGAGTTTCTTGAAGTTGTGCGTGATGGTGTTGAGCCTCCTGTAGGCGAAGGCAAAACCTGCATTGTCCAGGTATCCGTATGTAGTTGTGTGAAGGATCCGGACATTGCCCTCAACGGTCACTCGCTTCACTATTCGCCCCGCCTCTATAACGCCAGCGAACCCAAGCAGCATCGCAGTGAGGTCTGCATAGATTTCATCGCCGCTCTTGGGATGAGCAAGTGACCGCAGAAGAACGTGAGAAAGCTCGTGAGCCATGACTGCCACAAAGGTTTCGGCGTACTTATAGCAACTTGCGCTCACTTTGACCGTGATTGGGAATCCCACTAGGCGAGGGCTTCCGTACGAGGGCAAGTGGCCGGGGACGGATACCTGCGCGGTGATGCCTTCCGTGGCACGGCCTCTGTGATCAGTCCCCGCAAGCGAAGTCGTCTCAAACTGTGCGGACTCGTCACGACAATACTCGTCTGACACCACGACCAGATTAGCCTTCACCGGGAGTCCGAGTTGGCCCCCAATGTCCTCGATGCACTTCTCAATCTGCCCTGGTCTTACACCCTTCACAAAACGCTCAATGGCAACAGGCTCCTTGATGCCAAGGACAGCCACCAAGTCGTCGATCGCGCCCTCAATATATTCATCGATCGGTCTTGGGGCCGCCTGTTGGTCTTCAGGCGGATGTGCCCGCTCGTGTCGGGAGACCGTGGCCTCGCCTCCGGCCGTGTGCGCAGAAGGCCCCCGAATTGCCTTGATCAGCCCATAAACACAGACAGCCATACCAGCGACTACGAACACGGACGATGTCAGCCACTTACCGCCAGCGTTGTAAAGAGCCGCGAATACAAACCATATGCGGAGAGATTCTTGCCCCGAATTCTCGAAGTCCCAGAAATACCAGAAGACAAAGCCCCCAAGGCAGATGATAGCCAACCCTTGCAGAATGTTGTGCCACCACTTTGTCGCCTCGGCTGCCATCGAGATGTTCTTCCTTGTGTGTTCCGGGGACAGGGAGTTTCGGTAACAGGAGTTTCGGTGACACACCTTAATTCAAACCCGGACTCAAGCTCAAGGGGAAGAGAAAAGGGGTATGTCACCGGAACTGGCCGGCGCGCCGACCGCTCCTCTCCCCCTACTCCTTCTTCGCCTTCGGCGGCTCGATGATCGTCACTTCGATGGCGTCGCGCTTGGACCAGGGAAGGTTGATGTCGAACCATTCGATGTGACTGTTGTACTTCGAGCGGACGTGCCTGGTGTAGTTGGCCATGCCGCGCGCCCCGTAGCCCGCGTTGTCGGCCACGATGACCGCTCCGGGGCGGAGTCTGTCCTCCAGGCCGATGAAGCACGGATAGTAGTTCGGCGGATGGCAATCGAGGAAGACGAAGTCGATGGGCCCTTCGATGTCCTTGACGATCTTGCGGGCGTCGCCGACCTTCACCGTCACGTAGTCGGCCAGGCCCGCCTTCTTGAGATTGGCCTGTGCCTCACGGGCGAGTTCGGGCAGGATCTCCATGGTGATGAGTTTGCCGCGGCCGGCCGCCTTCAGTTCGCGGGCGATCCAGAGCGCTGAGTAGCCGATGGCGGTTCCGCCCTCGACCACGATGCGGGGCTTGGCCTTTCGGACCAGTTCGGCCAACCGCTTCGCCTTCTCGGGCGCCAGGAGCCGGATGCGGCGGTCGATACTGCTCTTTTCCACCTCCTCGATGACCGCCTGCACCGGATCATCGGTCCCGGCCTGCGCCTTGGCGGCCTGCCGCTTGGCGGCCTGCGGCTTGGCCGCGCTCGGCAGCACCTTGATGTAGATGTTTCGGAAGTCGATCGGCTGGCCGTGCCGCTGGAGGGCGATCTCGCCTTCGGGCGGCACACCCGGCAGTTGGGCCTGGCGGATGACGACCTCGCCGTTGAGTTCGACCGTCAACCGGTCGCCCTTCATGGTGATGACGAACGTGTTCCACTGGCCGACGGGCTTGTCCATTTTCTTCAGCGGCGTGCAGGCCTTCCGGACGGCCTGCGGCTGGTTCTTGTCGGTGCGGTACCCCCAGACCTCGCCGGAGCCCATGTCGCGGCACCAGATGTTGATCTGGCTCTTGGCGCTGCCACGGACGAAGACGCCGCTGTCGCCAGGTTTCGGGAACCGCCAATCGACCATCAGGACGAAGTCCTTGAACGTCTTGCTCGTCCAGAGGGTGGGGCCCTGGCCGTCGAACCGGATGATCCCGCCTTCGACCTTCCAGTGCCGCAGCCACTTGGCTCTGTCCGCTTCGGACTCGGGCTTGCCCTGCCTGGCCTGCCAGTTCGTGAAGTCCTTGCCGTTGAACAACGCCTTGAACCCCGCGGGCGGTGCGTTGTCGGCCGCCAGGACCGTCGCCGACAAGACACTCGCCGCCAGGGCGGTAAGCAGGATCGTGCGCATCGGTTCGTTCTCCTCCCGGAGACTCGGATTGGCCGCATACCAAGCGGCCCGCGACCACCGCCGGCCGCTTCGATGATTCTATCCTGCGGCCGGGCTCAGGCAAGGGCGTTCTGCGTTCAGCGCGTCTTTTGCGGTTAGGGCCGTTGCTGTTCAATCCGCAACGCACGCGCTCCCCTCTGGGTCGCGGCTAAAAGGGCCCTTGGCCGTTTGTCGTTACCCGGATTCAGGCCGTTCTCAGCGTTCTCTCCGTGCCCTCCGCGTCCTCTGCGTTAAGATCTGTCGCCGTTGCCGTTTGCCTTTGGCATTTGGCATTTGTCATTCGGCATTGGCTCTGCGAGTACGCGCTCCCCTTCGGGTCGCGGCTAAAATGGCATGAGCGCCTCTCTTCCACCCCTATTCCCCACTCCCTATTCCCTGTTCCCTGCCTTTTTGTTAGAACTCTAACAAAATCCTCGCCCCTCCCTCCGTTTTGTTAGAACTCTAACAACTTTTCGGTCCCTGCGGCGTCGCGCTCGTCGGTTGCCTCTGGGCCTTGGTGACTTACATCAATTTCGCCCCCTTCAAAACCCCTCAAAAACCGAACAAAACGGAACAAAAACGGACAAAAACGGACACA
>JAUVZF010000009.1 GCA_030602705.1 Planctomycetota bacterium | reverse complement strand
TTTGAAGCATGGTCGGGGTGGCGGGATTTGAACCCGCGACTTCGTGCTCCCAAAGCACGCGCGCTAGCCAGACTGCGCCACACCCCGAGGTGGGCCTGTTCTTATAGGCCGGAGGCGCCCGGTTTGCAAGACCATTCGGTCCTGCCGTAGCATGTTAGGCAAAAAGGTTCCAGGAACCTTTTCTGCGTAGCACCCTTCGGGCCCTTCAGGGAAAAGGTTCCTGGAACCTTTTTGCCTGGGGCGAGGCTGAGGGAAAAGCAGGAGTTGGGCCTGCTTTTGCGATCAAACGGGGGCGTTTCCGTTTGATCAGCAAAACGCCCCAAGGAGCCAAACGTACGGCCGTACCTGTTTAGCGTGCTCTCGAAGCGATGTCATTTCGACCGAGCCCTCGCCAAAGGCGAGGGCGAGCGGAGAAATCTCGTCCTCTGGACACGGATAACGGCGAGATTCCTCGACTCGCTTCGCTCGCTCGGAATGACACGCTAAACACGTACGTACGGCCATGCCTACGGCACCCGGCGGGTGCGGTCCTCTTCGGCCTTGGCGTTGCGGCGGAGCGGGTCGGTCCGCTCGATCTGTGGCCGGCGGTCGAGATGGTCGAGGGCCTCGGCCAGTTTTTTCTCGCGCGGGGTCAGGCCGAGGTGGCGCGGAACCAGTTTCGCCCGAATAAAAAGCACCAGTTCCGTATCAACATCGACCGTCTGGACGCGGCGGAAGAGGACCCCGAGCCACGGGATGTCGCCAAGAACGGGGATCTTATCCTCGTTGGTGACGGTCCGGTGGCGCCGGAGTCCGCCGAGGACGGCAATCTGCCCGTCGCGCATGGTCATGACGGACCGGCTCCGGCGGGTCTGAATAACGGGGATCTGGTTGATGGCAGCGCCCGTGTCGGAACTTTGTTCGACGTTCAGTTCCAGGTGCACGCTTCCGTCGTCGCCGATGCGTGGCGTCACTTCGAGTTTGATGCCGACCTCCTTGAAGGCCGTGGTGCCGATGTTTCCGCCTTCGCCCGTCTGGGTAAGTTCCTGGTAGGGGATTTCCTCGATGATCTCGATGCTGGCCTTGCGGTTGTTGATGGCCAGGACTTTGGGGTTGGCCAGGATCTTGGCGCTGTCGAAGGTCTGGAGCATGTCGTAGACGCCGCCTATGGTCCAGTTGTCGCCGAGGAACGTAAACTGGATCTGGCCGCCCGGATTCGTGACCGCGTTGGTGCCGGCGCCTACCGTGAGTCGCTGCTGAAGGGTGAACTGATCGCCGTCCACCTTCGTGAGCGTCCAGTCGAAGCCGTAGTGGAGTTCGTCGGTCAGTGTCACGTCAACGATGACGGCCTCGATCATGACCTGGAGCGGGACGGTGTCCAGTTGGTGAACGGCGAGGCGGATCGCCTCGATGTGCGACGAGGTGTCGGTGACGATGAGGGCGTTGCGTTCCTCGTCGAGGCCGATGCGTCCGGCCGCCGACAGCATCGACGTCAGCGTCTTGGCGGCATCCTTCGCCAGGAGGCTGTAGAGGGGGATGACGGCGGTCCGGGGTCGAAGCAGTTCGAGTTGCCCGGCGGTCTGCTGTTCGGTCTGGAGTTGCTGGGTCGTCAGGACCCGTACGCGATTGCCTTCCCACTCGGCGATCAGGTGGGCCGCCTGAAGGACCGCCCGCAACGCTTCGGCCCAGGGCCTGTCCTGGATGCGAACGGTAACGCGCTGATCGGTCTGGCCTGCCAGGACGAGGTCCACATCGCCCTGGTAGGCCAGTCCGCGCAGGACCTCCGTGGCGCGGGCGTCGATCACATCGAGCGAGACCGTGACGCCCTCCGCGACGCCGGGCGGCGGCTTGGACGCCTCGGGCGCTTCAACCTCAACAGACTCCGCCCTCAGTTTATCGAGGGGGACGGACGACTCGATCCGGGCCAGGAGTTCCGGGTCGGGATCCAGGATCTTGGCGCCCTCGACGCGGACGCGCGGCGGCCGTTCAGCGGTGCGGGACTCGCTCCGTGCGCACCCGGTCACCAGGAACGCTACGAGAACGACTGCCGCGATGGTCCCCTGTCGGGTCATGCCGGAGCCCCCTGCGGCGTCCGCTCAACCCCTTGCGGGGTTGGTTGGGTCGGTTCGGATGCCCCCTTAGCCGGCGCGTGCGGTCCGGCGTCCGTATTATCGGCCGTTTTGGGCGACGGACTCGATAGAGTTTCACGATCGGGGCCGGGCGTGGTCGCGCGTGTCGCGCCCTCGCCTGCGGCCCGCGGTGGCGCGTTGAGCTGCGCTATCGGCCGCCGCGTCGTCATAATGTAAGGCCGGCCCTCCTTTTCGACCATCACCGTGTCCCGAGTTATGGAGGTAATGCGGTACCCGTCCAGCAGGTCTCCGGTCTTGGCGATGGCGTCGCTGACGATGGCGATAACGAGGCGGTCCGAGAAGAGGATGCCGTTGAGCACCGGTACGGTCGGTTGAGCCTCCCCCTCGGCCTCGTCCTTCGGCATCTGAGAGCCCTCGGCCGCGACGGTCCCCTCCGGCGCCGCCTTGGGCGACGTGCCCTCGGCCAGCGTGGCAGGCCCGGTTTTTTTCTTCATCGCCTCCGGGTTGATCAACGGCGAGAAGGGGTTGACGCGTGAAAACCAGCCCCGGTCTTCCCCCTTCGTCGTGGCAGTCCCGGCGGCGGATTGGTCGGCAGCATCCTTCGAGTTCGCGGCGGCCGCGGCGACGCCGGTCAGGCTCGCGGCCAGGAGGGTTGCCATCAGCATCCTAATCATGATCGTCCCCTTCCACGACGGGCATCCGCAAGCGGAGCACGACCTTCACGTCGAACGGCGGCTCGTCGTTTCCCTTGAGTGAGAGTTCCTCTAACCCGACGGCAAGGTCGCCCTTGCTGAGGCGGCGGAACATCTCCATGACACTCGCATACGGTCCGTCGAGTTCCAGACGGACCAGCAGCCGCGACACCGGCCGCGGCGCGTCTTTCAGACGCATCCCGGTGAGCGACTCGCGAACAACCGAGCGGACCGACAAGCCAAGGGCCTCGGCCTCCTTCTGGAGTTCCTGGAGGACGACGTCGGCCTTGTCGGCCTGCACCCACGGACACGGCAAGTCCTTGAGCTGATCCAGCATCTTCTGGCTGGCTTTGGTTTCGGCCTGCAGCAGGTTCAGTTGGCGTTGCTGAAGCATGAGCACCTTCTCGGTTGTCCGAAGGTTCCCCTCGTGCCCCTCTGCGGCGTCCATCGCGGGGCGGATCCCCGCGGTGTAGCAGCCCACGATGGCAAGCACGACAATGGCTGCGCCCAGAGCATACCGCTCACGGACCGCCCGTTTAACCAGGAATTCAACGAGCATCCTTCTTATCCTTCTCCGGCTGCGCGGGTTGCTGCTCGCGCAACCGGCAGGTGATGACGTATTCCGGCAACTGAGCATCGAGGCCCGCGGCCCGAACCAGCCGCTCGATGCTGGCCTCTTCGAGACAGGGCAGCCGATTCAGCCGCTCGACCACCTGGTGCACCAGGTCCGTGACCTGGGTTTCCCCGGCGAGGCGAAGCACGCCGCGCCGGCAGGTGATCTCTCGGACGCGGACGCCCTCGGGAATCTGCCCGGTGATGGCCTCGAGGGCGGCCGTCCAGTCCGTCGGCCGTATCGTGGCCCGGACGTCTTTCCAGAGTTTGACGCGTGCCGCCGCCTCCGCCGCTTGCCGCTTCAGTTCCGAGGCGGCCCTAACGCTGACTGTGTGGGCCTGCATCCGAACGGAGGCCGCCTGAGCCGCTTTGGCCACATCCCCCGCGCTCATCCGGATCATCATCGACGCGATCACCATCGCAACGACCGCCGCGACCACTGAGGCGGCCAAGCCCATCAGTTGCTTCTGAACCGTCTCGACGGCCGGCCACTCGTCGGGCACCAGGTTCAGGTGCGGCGTGATTTCGTCGCGGCCCAGGGCAATCATGGCGGCGCCGATGGCGGCCCAGGACTGGCGGCCGTACTCGTCCACGCTGGCGCCGGGGGTCACCTCCGGCCACTCCGGCAAGGCTTCGACCTCCGCCGCAACGTCCCGTTTGACGCACGCGAGCAATCCCCTGGCCACCACGGGATCCTCGCACGCGGCGACGCTGACCCAGAGGCGCGGCTGGGCGCCGTCGAAGCGGCTCTTGCAGAAGTCCACCGAGCGGCGGGCCTCGATCAGCAGGTCTTCGATCTTCTCCGGGCGGCGGGCCAGTTCGCACGCCCCCTCGTCCACCGACCGGACCAACAGCGGCCAGGACCCCTTGACGATCACGAAATCGGTAGACTCGTTTCGCAGAATCATCAGGATCGTCGGCTGCTCCTGCCCGGCCGCACACGTGGCCAGGCTACGGATGGCAGCCAGGGCGTACGGCTCGACATGCGAGACGCGGACGCCGACTCGCCTGAGCGCCGGCAGGAGCGTGGCGACTTCGTCCCTGGAGACTGCGGCCGCCAGGAACGCCCGCTTGTCGCCCTCTCCGGTCTCGAGCGGCGTCGCCTTCCAGAGGACGTCGAGGTCCTCGTAGATGGCGTATCGGCTGATGCGTTCCTGAAGGACGTGCTGGACCTCGGCGCCGGAGGCGCTGGCTTCGATGACGCGTGCAATGGCCAGTTTCCCGCCGAGGGCCACACAGAGGTTGCGGCGGGGCATGTGGTTGGCACGCAGGACCTGCCGGACGGTCTCCGCCACGGCGTTCGCGTCGGTCAGCCCACCGTCGGCGAACGCCCCCGGCGGGAGTTGGTCGCAGACGGCACGCCGGATCACCACGGCCTCGCCGTCGGTCGCCAATTCAACGGCGTGGAGGGTGCCGGCGTCCAACGTGATGCCAACTGCCGTCCGTACCGCCATTCAGCCTCTCCTTAGGCGAATCCTTGCTCGTGCGAGTTACGCTCTCACTCCGCTGCCTCGCGCCACCAGACGACGCGGACCGGATACGGCTCCTCACAGGCGTCGGGCTGCCCGACGACAAGCCGGGCCGTCATCTGGCGTGTGAACCCGTCGGCCTGGCCCGTTGACGTGACCGTCACGACCGGCTTGTCGTTGTCGATCTCGGCCGAGAAGGTGGCGGTCGAGCCGCCCGGCAGCGTCAGTGTCCCCGCGACGGTGTTGGTGGTGTCGTACTCTTCGCGCAGCGCGACGATGGCCTCCGAGATGCCGGCGTTGGCGGCGTAGAGGGCCCTCAGACCGCTGGTGTGGTTCCGCAGGATCGCCAGGTCGAGGGTCGCCTCGTCGAGCATCGCCACGGCCAGGACCGTGATAAAGGCGATGGCAAAGATCACGAGGACCAGGGCAACGCCGCGTCTGCTAAGGGGCGCGACCTGAGTGTTGCGCGGTGGTTCTCCGCAACCACCGCGTCTTCGACGCGACTGTCGCGGCCCGTACGGGCCGCGCTCACACGCGAAGCAGTTCTCCTCGGACCCCCTCGTCCGCCCCGGATTTCGTGCAGAATAACCGCTCATGAGTTCGGCTCTCCGGGCGTTCCTCCGTCGGCCGCCGGACCCCAGGACTCCTCTTCCGTCGCGGGGTCGAAGGGGCTCGTGCGGCTGAGGGAACATCCGTCGTCATCGCCGCCCCACTGTTTCTCAAAAACGACGGCGTCATGCAGGCCGTTGCCTTCGCCGAGGAAGACCTGCTTGTCCTCGAGGTTTTTGCCGATCTCGTTGTCGTCCACCTGAAGCCGAACGCAGTTCCACGAGACGGGCCCCCAGTTGATCGTGGCGGCATCGACATGCACGTAACTTCTGAAGTAATTGCTCCGATAGCCGCTGATTTCGAGCCGCGCGTCCACGCCCTTGAAGACCGTCAGGTCGGCGGAGTGTGCCGTCCAGTCAGAGTGGGAGTGGCAGTTGCCGTCGTAGACGGTAAGTAAGACACCGCCGCTGCGATTCGTGATGCGGATTCTGACACTCGGCCTGTCGAAACTCGGATTGTACCGTTCCCGCACCGTCAGCCGCACGTCGCCGTCGGCGCCGGCGGGAATCTTGAAATCCTGGTACATCGTGGTCCAACCAATGCCCTCCAGCGTGACCTTGTAGTCGCGGGAAGCGGCACTGCCGAAATCGCGCGACCAGTCGCCCGAGGAGAAGTGCCAATCGCCCATGTTGCCACTCTCGAAATCGCCGTTCTCGAGGACCTCGTTGTAGAGGTTGGTGTCCTTGTCGGTGATAACGGCGTAGCCGCCGGGCGGGATGACCGTCGTGCCGGTACCGTGGTAGGCGTCCGGGCCGATGACATCGGGGTCGTTCTGGTCCTTGGTCCAGAGAAGCCAGTCCCGCACGTCGATGGCGTCGGGGGTCGGGTTGTGGAGTTCGACCCACTGGTGTTTGTCCTTGGCGCCGTAACTGCCAGGCGGCTTGTACATGATCTCGTTGATGAGGACGGTGGGCCTGGTGCGAGCAAGGGCGGCCAGGGTCGCCACGGTCGTCGGCCCACTCTTGCCGTGCGGGTCCACGACCGTCATGGCGATAGAGACACCGGCGGTCTTTGCGAGGCTCATAGGCACCGGTGGAAGCACCTGCCCGTCGGCGGCGAAACAGGTGATCGCCAGGCCGGTGCAGTTCTTCGCGAGGACGGCCTCCGACCCGGTCGCGCCGTACCGCACTTCGTCTGAGGCGGCGTCTCGCTGGAACGTCGTCAGCGTGCCGTCGCCGGCAAGGAACGTCATTGAAGCAGCGGGCCCTCCACCGTCGGTGACCTGGGTCACGGCCCGCGCCTGCCGCAGGGCCGCCGCCACGCGGGCCAGGGCGTACCGGGTCTCCTGGGCCTTGAGGATCATCGGCCGGGCCGTATCCAGCGCCATCGTCTCGGAACGCAGGAGCGGCACGGTCGCCGCGAAGACCATCGCCATAATGGCCACCACGAGCAGACACTCAAGCAACGTCCACCCGCGCCGGCCATGCCGCGTTCGGGCCGTCGTGTCCGTCACCACGGTTACCACCACCTTGCTAGTAGGTCGTCATGTCCGCAACGCGCGTCACAAACGCGACGAGGACTTCGTCGGCGTCGAGTTGGGCGTTGCGGTTCGCATCGCGGCCGACCTCGACGGTAAAGGTCTTGCGCAGGTCGGCGCGGATGCCCGAGATCGTGACGAGGAAGGCGTCGCCCAGGTCCTCGGAGTCCTTCCAGAGGCTCCGGTCGAAGTCCTCGGCTGCGATGGCCATGGCGGCCTCCATCTCCTGCTGCGCGAGCAGCGTGGCCCGTGTTCGCGTTTCGATTTGATACGCGAGGTCCAGGGCATAGGTCGTGCCCTCGACGATCGGCACGGCGCACGCGGCCAGCAGTGCCGCCGCCAGCAGCAGTTCCAGCAGGGTCAGGCCCCTGTGATGTCGCCTTGCGTAGCGCACCTAACTTTCCTCGCCCTGCTCGTACCACACGTACCCGGTGGCCGGCTCGAGGTGGATAATCCACCTGTAGGTACCCTTGCGGATGACAAGTTCGTCCGGCAGCCCCACTGCCGGCCGGGCGCCGCCGTATGGGTCGAGCAGCACCACGTAGTCGCTCCTGTCAAACTGCCACCCGTCGGCCAGCGCGATCACCTCGCCGGCCTCCGGCGCCTTGGGGTCAACGATCCGGTACGACCCTTGCGTACACACGACCATGTACCCCAGCGGATTGTCAGGGGCGTTCTCGACGGCCATACGCCGTGCCAGGCGGAGCGTGGCGGCACACTTGCAGGCGGCGGCCTCTCCCTCGGCCATCCAGAGGTTGGCCCCGGCCAGCCGGGGCAGCGCAACCGCCGCCAGCAGGCCGAGCATCACGACCACCGCCAGCAACTCAATGAGCGTGACGCCGGCCGGAGCACGCCGCCAGCGCCAGCGCGCCCGCGCCATCCTGCTCACACTGTCCGCGACGCTCTCACGACGGCCGTACATTCCGCACACCGATCTTTCCTCCGGCACCTGATTCGACCCGTCAGACGCGGTCATCCGTCTTGCCTGGTCCGCCAGCCGCGCCCGCGCGCGGTTAGTGGCTGTGCGGCTCGACGCGTTTGGTGCTCGTGTCGTAGGTGTAGGCGGTGCCGTAACCACAGACGGGCGGGCCGTCGGGGAAGATATCCGTATTGTTCATGATGTTGGTGTTGAACTGGCCCGCGTTGGGCGGATACACCCCGTCATGGTTGACGGACCACAGTTCGATCTGGGAGTTGATGAGCGCGATGTTGGACTTGCAGGTGTTCTTCTTCGCATCACTCCCAGAGGCGGCCAGCCTCGGAATGGCCACGGCGGCCAGGAGTCCGAGGATGACCACCACCAGCAGCAACTCAATCAGGGTAAAGCCCCTCTTTCTGTGCATGTGCATCGTCCGCCCTCCTTCGCATGAGCCGGGGCTACTTGCGTGCGCACACTAGTCCGCCCGAGGCGTATCGCCTCGTTGCGTGGCCAAAACACGAGCCTCCGCCCTCAATCTGAGGCCAGGGCGCCGACTCCAGGTCCGCCATTGACCGCGGCGAAGCACGGTTAATGGCTGTGCGGCTCGACACGCTTGGTACTCGGGTCGTAGGTGTAGGCGGTGCCGTAACCACAGACCGGCGGGCCGTCGGGGAAGATATCCGTATTGTTCAGGATGTTCGTGCCGAACTCGGTTGCGTCGGCCGGATACACCCCGTCGTGGTTGACGGACCACAGTTCGATCTGGGAGTTGATGAGCGCGATGTTGGACTTGCAGGTATTCTTCTTCGCATCACTCGCAGAGGCGGCCAGCCTCGGAATGGCCACGGCGGCCAAGAGTCCGAGTATGACCACCACCAGCAGCAACTCAATCAGGGTAAAGCCCTTATTCCTATGCCGTGGCATAGCGCGTCCTCCTTCAAATGCGACCAGTTTGCCTGGCTGCGTACCCCACTTGGCCGGGGGCACGCCGCCTCGTTGCGTACCAAAACACGAGCCTCCGCCCTCAATCCAACGCCAGGACGGCTACTGGTGGTCCGCCATTGACCGCGCCGACGCGCGGTTAGTGGCTGTGCGGCTCGACACGCTTGGTACTCGTGTCGTAGGTGTAGGCGGTGCCGTAACCACAGACCGGCGGGCCGTCGGGGAAGATATCCGTGTTGTTCAGGATGTTGGCGTTGAACTCGGTTGCGTCGGCCGGATACACCCCGTCGTGGCTGACGGACCACAGTTCGATCTGGGAGTTGATGAGCGCGATGTTGGACTTGCAGGTATTCTTCTTCGCATCACTCCCAGAAGCAGCCAGCCGGGGGATGGCCACAGCAGCCAAGAGCCCCAGGATGACAACCACCAGCAACAACTCAATCAGCGTAAAACCTCTCTTCCTGGACATCTGACAACTCCTTTCAACTCCATGCTCCTCTGTGCATGCCCCGCTGGCGCCCGTTGCGCGGCCAGGGCGAACCATCACTTACCTACGTGCTGCATGACGTCGAACATCGGCAGATACACGGCCAACAGGACGAGCCCGACGATGAGGGCCATGGCGACCGTCAGCAGCGGCTCGATCCGTCCGACGACGCGTTTCAGCGTCAGGTCGACGTCGCGGCTCAGGATATCGGCAGCGCGGCCCATCAACTCGGACACGCGCCCGGACTGCTCGCCGCTCGATATCACCTGAAGAAGCGACGGGGAGAACCAGCCCGTCCGCCGCAGCGGTCCCGTCAGACCCGTGCCGCGCTGAATGTCCGCCCGCACCGGTCCCAGCGACTGGATGAAGGCCTCGTTGCCGGTGACCTGGCCCGCCAGGTCCAGCGCCTTCAGGACCAGGATGCCCGCGCCCATGATCTCGCCGAAGGAGCGCATGAAGCGGTAGAGAACCATCTTCTTGAGCAGCGGGCCGACGATCGGAACACGGATCTTCCACCGGTCGAACCACAAGCGTCCGGCGGGGCTCTTCCGGATCCAGGCAAGCAGCCCGATGAAGCCGCCAACCAGCAGAGCCAGGACCCACGGCGACGTAATGAGCAGGTCGCTGAAATCGACCAGCACCTGCGTCGGAAGCGGCAGGCCTACGCCCATCCGCTGGTACACGTTCGCGAAGACCGGAACCACGTACAGGAGCAGGAACGAGACGACGCCGACGATGACCACGATCAGCGTAATCGGGTACGCGAAGGCGTTGCGGATCTTCTGCCTGGTCTCCTGCTTGCTTTCGAGGTAGCAGGCGAGGCGGTCGAGGGTTTCGGGCATCTGGCCGCTTTCCTCGCCGGCCCAGATCGACGCCCGGAAATACGGCGAGAAATGCTCCGGGTGCCGCTCAAGGGCCACGGAGAGTTTGCGCCCCGCCTCGATGTCGTTGATAATGTCGGCCAGGACCCGGCGCAGCGTGCCGGGCGGCGTCTCCTCGGCGAACGTCCTCAGGCATTCCGTCAGGCTGATGCCGCTGCCCACCAGGGCCGCAAGGTGCCGGCACAGCGGCACCAGGGCGCCTTCGCTGACGCGAGACTTCCAAAGGAAGCCGCCGCCCTTGGAGTCCTTGGGCGGCCCGCCGCCGCGCGCAGGCGGTTTGGCGCCCGGGCCGGTTCGGGCGGCCCGTCCGGCAGGTTTCGGTTTTTCCAGAACGTCGGTGCTCACGATTCAATATCCTCAGCAGGCAGAATGCGGCGAAGTTCCTCGATGGTCGTGTGGCCGTTGCGGACGGCCTCGATGGCGGAATCACGCATGGTGATCATGCCGGTCTCGCGGCCCAGGGTCCTCAGCGCGTCGCTGGAGGCGCCCTGCACGAACGTCTCGCGAACGGCCTCGGTCACCGGGAAGATCTCGAACATGCCCATGCGTCCGCGGTATCCCGTGTCCATGCACATGTCGCACCCGCGACCGTGTTTGAGTTCGATGCCTTCCAGGCCGGTTCCGGCCACGAGTTCCTCCGGGGGCTGGTAGGTCTCGGCACACTCCGGGCAAACCCGCCGCACCAGACGCTGTGTGATCGCCGCCACCAGGGTCGAGACGATCAGAAACGGCGGAACGCCCAGGTCCTTGAGGCGGTCCATGACGCTCGGGGAATCGTTGGCGTGGAGCGTTGAGAACACCAGGTGCCCCGTCATGGCGGCCTGGACGGCGAGGCGAGCCGTCTCGGTGTCGCGAATCTCGCCGACCATGATGATGTCCGGGTCCTGCCGCAGAACCGTCCGGAGCGACCCCGCAAACGTCAAGCCCACCGCCGGGTTGACCTGGATCTGGTTCACGAGGTCGAAGGAATACTCGACGGGGTCCTCGATGGTGGTCACGTTGAGGTGCTTGCAGTCCACTTCCCGCAGGGCCGCGTAGAGCGTGGTGGTTTTGCCGCTGCCGGTCGGCCCTGCCAGCAGGATCATGCCGTAAGGCCGGGTGATGAGTTTGGCGAACAGGTCTCGCTGCTCGTCGGGCATGCCCAACTGGCGGAGGCCCAGACTGGCGGACGACTTGTTCAGCAGCCGGATGGCAATCTTCTCGCCCTCGACCGTCAGCAGCGTCGAGACACGCATGTCGAAGTCAGAGGACTCCATGCGAATGCTGATGCGGCCGTCCTGCGGCGCGCGGTGCTCGGTGATGTCAAGCGCCGAGATGAGTTTGACGCGCGAGACCACCTCTTCCTGAATGTTGTTCGGCACGCGCATCATGTCGTGCAGTACCCCGTCGATGCGGTACCGGACGAGCAGTTCGTTCGCGAGGGGCTCGATGTGAATGTCGCTGGCGCCGCGTCGTGCGGCTCCTCGCAGGATGGAATCAACCAAGCGTACGGCCGGCGCGGCGCGGCGGGCCCCGAGCCGCTCGTTCAGGGAGACGACCGGCCCTGCGGCGTCGCTGTTTTCGCCGCCGGTCACGTCGCTGAGACCTTCCGCAAAACTGCGGTCGACGGTGAAGTACCGTTCGATGGTACGCCGGATCTCCTTCTCGCTCACCTGGACCGGCTCCACGCGGTGGCCGGTCATGAGTTCGATCTGGTCGAGCAGGGCGAGGTCGGTGTCACAGCAGGTTGCCAGGACCAGGACCCCGGCCTTCATACAAACGGGGATGGCCAGGTGCTCGCGGACCAGGCCCTCGGGCAGGAGATGGACGACCCCCGGGTCAACGGCGTGACCCCCCACCATGTCCGGTTCCAGACCGAGTTGGGAGATCAGTTCTTCGGTGGCTGCCGGGTCGTGCTCGGCCACGGCGGCGGGGGCGCCCTGAGCCCCTTTCTCGGCCTGCGCAGACGGCGGGCCGTTGGCCGGATCGCCCTGTTCGGCTGTTTCGTGCGGCAGACTCACGCCTTCGCACCTTAGGGGAAGGTGCATGCCGCAGGTGCGCCGGTGCCACACAGGACAGCGCCAGACCGCCCCAACCCCAACAACACGTTATCCTCTGTGGCTTGCGCTAGTTCGGCATAGAAAGCCGCCTGCCTTTAGCAATTCCGAACCTTGCGGCGCCGACCAACGGTCATCGGGATGTCGGCCCTCGATGCCGCTTCTCCGGGCAAGATCGCCATTTCTCAGCATCCCACCCGGAACCTTGCGCCCAACTGCCGTACTCCGCCAGCGATATGCGGCAACGTCAGGCTGGTTCCCGGCAGCGAGCCCAGTAGAGCACCGCGATTCCAGCGCAAGAACGGGGATTCCGACACGAGCGACGCCGCCGCCGTCACCATCGGCGGACTCAAAGACCGCGAGGCCATCGAGCAGCACTACGTCAACACCATGGCCAGCCTCATGGAGACCGTCGAGGCCAAGGACAATTACACGCGCGGCCACACCGACCGCGTTATGGAACTGGCGGTCCGCTTGGCGACGCTGGCCGGCCTGAAAGCAAACGAACTCACGGAGGTCGCGCGGGCGGCTGCGCTGCACGACATCGGCAAGATCGCCGTCCCGGAATGGGTGATCGACAAGCCCGGACGCCTCGACCCCGAAGAGTTCGCCCTCATGCGGATGCACTGCGAACGCGGCGCCAAGATCGTCCGGCACCTCGCCTTTCTCGACGGCGCACGCCGCATCATCCTCAGCCACCACGAGCGATACGACGGTCAGGGCTACCCCAACGGACTGAAGGGAGACGAGATACCGATTGGCGCACGCATCCTGGCCATCGTCGACGCCTACGACGCCATGACCTCCGACCGGCCGTATCGCGGCGCCATGACCTCGCCGGAGGCACTGGCCGAGATCGAGGTCAACGCCGGCAAGCAGTTTGATCCCGACCTGGTCAAACTCTTCTTCACAATCGTCCGAAAGACCAAACAGGCCGAGCCCGTTGCCGCCGGTGCCGCGACCCAGCACGATTAACGCACAAACCGACCGCCCTATGGCCAAGACGAACGCGTGCGGGGCACCCTGCCCTGCACGCGCGTTTTTGTGAGCGGAGAACTCGACTACGCCGCCCGGCGGCGGGCAAGGCCCACGATGAGTCCGCCAAGGCCTATCAGCACGGCCGTCGCCGGTTCCGGCGTCAACAGCACGTTGTCGAACTCAGCCGCCTGGGCAATCCCGCCCTGCACCTTCGCCTCGGTCAACATTCCGAAGTTCCCTTGCCGGGACTTCTCCAGGTCGAAGTAGTTCGTGTAGTCCGTCACGGTCGCGCAGTACTGCTCGTAGTCCTCACCGTCGTGCGTGCCGCTGAGCGTGGCCGACACGTCCTCTGCCGCCAGGTCCACCGACAGATACTGCCAGTAGTTGTTCCCGGTTCCGGGTTCGAACAGGTTGCCCGTCACCGGCGCGTCCCGCAGCGCCACCGTGGTCCCGATCGAGCCGTCGTCCTCAAAGATGTACAGCACGGCGTGCATCGACCCGTAGATGAGGCAGACGCTGATGCTGCCGGCAGGACTCTCGAAGCGCAGCGGCTCCAGCATCGGCTTGTCGGCCCCGATACTGCTCTTTCGGAAATCGGCGGACCAGTCTAGGCTGCCGACCGCCGGCGGCGTCCAGTCGTCAACGCTCATCGCCTGGCCGTAGTCATGGACGACACAGTCCTCCGTCAGGCTCATCTGCGCCACCCCGCCGACCCGGCCCACGCTAACGCAGGCCGCGCTTTCGGTGACCGTCCATTTCAGCGGGTCCAGCGGACCGGTCCCGTCGAACGTGTCCTCAAGAAAGAGCGTGCCCGAGGCCGGCGAGACGCATACTGCGCACACAACCGGAACCAGCAAAAGGGGGGTAATTCGGGGCATGGCGTTCCTTCCGCCCTCCGGCGACCAAGGGTCAAAAGAACTGCCTATCCCCACAATGGCTACATGTACCGTACACCCAAATCGGCCCCCTGTCAAGGCGCTTTCTCCGCCTTGAAGGCTGCGGCGGCTTCCTCCACCGACAGGGCACGCCGGTAGAGTTTCAGTCCCGCGATACGGCCGGCGACCTGGTACTGCGGCCCCACCCGCGGCGTGGGTGCTTCACTCGAATCTTACGAATCTCCCTCCTGCATATGCCCGTAACCACCTACAGCACTCCTTAATACGTGGGGCACGAATTGGCGGAAACTGCCCGGCTGGACATCCGCGCCGGGCATATCGACGCGGGGCGCCGCCAGCGCCTGTCGCCGCCCGTCGCGGATGATGTCCAGCATCGCCCGGTAGTGCGGATCAGCGGTCGAGGCAAAGGACGCCACCGGCCGGCCTCCGTCGGGCGGCGGTGGCGGCGTGGGCTGCGGCTTGAACTTCTCCAGCGGCTCCGCGCCGTGGACGTATCGCCCGGTCCGCAGCAAATGGACGCGTTGCCGGCGCGGATCGACCTTGCGGTCGCGGCACAGCGCGAGGCCGAAACCCTTCCTGCCCTCGGCGAGCGGCGCCCGCAGGATGCGGCTGAGTTCGGGCCGCTTCAAGTTGAACCAGTCGCTCTCGAATCGCGGGATCCGCTTGCCGTCGCCGTGGCACCGGGCGCATCCGGCCTTCTGCATCCGGGCCATCAGGGCGTTCTTGATGCCGCCCCAGGCCTTGATGCGGCACCCGTGCCTTGTGTAGTCCCACGTGCCGTAGTACAGGCCGTTGGTGTCGATCCAGGCCAGCAACAGGTCGCGCTCGGGGCGCGAGAGGCCGGTGAAGCGTTTCTTGTGGCCCTTGTCTCCGTTGACGAGAACGTCCGCAAGGGGCGCGGCCCCGGAGCCGTGGAATCGCGGCGGGAAGATCTTGGCCGACCAGTACGACGTGCCGTTCATGCAGTCGATGCCCGATATCAAATAGGCCACCAGTTGCGTTTCGCGCCGGCTGACGAGGTTCTCGTAACTGATGCTGAAATACTCGGTCCACCCACCCGTCAGGTCCAGGCTTGCCGAGATCCCCCCTTGGCCGCCGTGGCATCGCACACAGTGCTTATCCAGTATCGGCTGGACCATGCTCGGATAGTCGATGAACCCGCTGCCCCAGGATTCGGCCCTCAACCGCCCAGGCCCGCGTTTCCGGGCGCGGGCGCTCGCGGCGCTTGCCGGCGCCGAGAACTTGTACTCGTGGCACCCGATGCAGGACCGCGTAACGCCGGGCGCCGCCTGGACGAACGTCCGCATGCTCTGGATCAGCCGTCCCTCGCCGTCGAGCGCCTGGAGATAGACCGCCCGCCCCGAAGGCACCTCGAAGTACGCCGACCCGTCGGGTTCGACCGGCGTGACGCCCAGGAAGTTCTTGGCACTCCAGGCGAGCACCGCACTCATCAGGAAGGTCTGGTTGAGGGCGCCGCCGGGGCTCGGGCTCGTGCGCACGGTCTCTTCGATGACGCGTAGCCACTTGACCTCACCGCGTTTCACCCCCGTCAGGCCCTGGTAAACGTCCTGAACGAAGAAGCGTCCGGCGCGCTCGTCGCGCCGCGTGTTGTGGGCGATGACGGGCGGCCGCAACTGCGGCCTGACAGGGATCGGCGAATGGCAGTCGATGTTCGGGTCTGCGCAGACCACCGCCTTGCGCCCACCTCGGTCGATCATCATGATGGCGTTGAACTTGCGCCCCCGTGGCCTGCCGCTGTACAGGATAACGTCTCGCGAGAGGGGCCAGGGCTCGCACGACTCGCCGGTGTCAACGGTGGGCCGGTGGTGGTCCTCCAGGTTGAACAGCGCCTCGGCCCCGTTCTTTGCGAGCCACGTATCCACGAACCCGACCTTGCCGCGCGGCGGGCAGTTGTGCCGCGTGAACGACGCCGCCACCAGCGGAAGCGCCCCCGGCACCGGCCGCGCGTCCAGCAGCGCCTCGGGGTGAACCATGTTGTTGGCGAACAGGGCCGTCTCGTTCGTGCCGTCGGGGAAGACCGTCCAGAGCGACTGCTGCGTCAGGGCCGTCTTGTCCACGTACTCCCATCGGCCGAAGAGGATGCGGCCGTCGGGCAGGACGCACGGGTCGAACTCGTTGACGTTGTTGACCGAGATGGGGTGGATGTCGGAACCGTCGGCGTTCATCACGTGTAGAGTCGCAACGCCCGTGTTGTTGCAGGGCACCAGACCATTCGGCCGCGTCGAGAGAAAGACGATGCGACCGTCCGGCAGGTAGGCCGGCGCCACGTCGTGGCTGCCCGCCTCTCTGCCCTTGTAGGCGGCGCAGTACGGGGCGGGATCGGTCAGCCGCCGCAGGCCCTTGCCGTCCACGCCGATCTCGTAAATGCTCGTCGATCCGTTCCGGCTGGGCTTGTAGCAAAAGAGCAGACGCTTGCCGTCCCAGGAGAGTTCGGGATCGCTGTAGATGCCTGCGCCGAGCGTCTCCGGCATGGTGGGGTCGATGACGGGCCGGGTCCTGTGCTCGGCAGGCGGCGCGGACGGGTTCTCCAGAACGTAGATGCCGCCGCCCGGCCGCCACTTGTAGTACGTATCGTAGATGTGAATCCCGAGGTAGTTGAGCCGCTTCACGAACAGCAGCGGCGTATCGAGTTGGTCCAGCAGCGTGCGATTGCGCTGGCCGCGCTCGGCAGCGGCGGTTCCCGCCGGCGCCGACGAGACGTGTGCGGCAACCAGTAAACAAAAAAGCACGAACCGGCCTGGGGCATACCGCGCCGTCATGGGAATCTTCCCCGCGCTCGGACCCGACCACGTACGGGACACGTCCACCAACAGACCGCCTCCAGGATACACGGCGGCGCGGCACATTTTCAATAGCGCCTCGGCCGAGGGCCGGCGCGGCCGGCGAAAGCGTTTGGCAAGCGGCATGGCCGAACGTTACAATGCCACCCAACGTCGCGGGTGGGATGCACCGCGTGCGGCACGTGGGCCATGAAATAGGGGTACCTGTTTAGCGTGCTCTCGAAGCGATGTCATTTCGACCGAGCCCTCGCCTTTGGCGAGGGCGAGCGGAGAAATCTCGTCGTCCGGACATGGATAACGGCGAGATTCCTCGACTCGCTTCGCTCGCTCGGAATGACACGCTAAACACGTACAAATAGGGAAACGCCGATGATCCTGGGATTCCTCTTCGTACTTCTGGGTGCGATCTGCGGCGGGTCGTTCGGCCTGCCGAGCAAGTTCGTGAAGAAGGACACGCCCTGGGAGAACCTGTGGGGACCGTTCTTCCTGTTCGTGACGGTGCTGATTCCCGTGACGCTGGGGCCGATGATTGTGAAGGACTTCTACACCATCTACTCGGCCGCCGGGTTGAGCGTTCTCATCCTGCCGCTCGTCTTCGGTTTCCTCTGGGGCCTGGGGTCGATGACGCTGGGCATGAGTTTCGCCTTCATCGGCCTCTCGCTGGCCTACGCCCTCAACTACGGCGCACAGATCATGTTCGGGTCGATGGCGCCGATGCTCCTGCACAATGCCGACGAGGTGCTCACGCCTCACGGCTACGTGATCCTGGCGGGCGTGGCCGTCTGCCTGCTCGGTGTGATCGTCGCCGGGCGGGCCGGCATCCTCAAGGAGCGGAGCCTGAAGAAGAACGAGCACCAGACCCACGAGGTGCAAACGGCGACGAAGAAGCCGAAGATGCTCATCGGCCTTGTGATCGGCGTCGTCTCGGGCATCCTGTGTGCCTGCTACGCCGTGGCGGCAAGTTACGCCGGGCCGGTCCTGGGGATCGCCCGGAACGATTTCGGCAACCCGCCGTGGCGTGCGGCCTTTGTCGTGACGGCGCTCATCCTGTGGGGCGGGGCCCTCTCGTCGTTCGGCTACTGCGTGGTGCTGCTCGTGAAGAACAAGACCTGGAAGAACTTCGGCAAGCCCGGCGTCGGCATGCTCCTGGTGCTGGCGCTGATCATGGCTTTCTTGCACGACGGGGCGATCTTCTTCTTCGGCCTGGGCTACATCGGCCTGGGCAAACTGGGCATCTCGGTCGGCTACGCGGCCTTCATGTCGTTTGCGATCATCGTCGGCAACATCCACGGGTTCCGCACGGGCGAGTGGAAGGGGGCCAGCCGCAAGAGCATCACCTGGATCGTCGCCGGCATCGCCATCCTGATCATCGGCGTGTGCATCATGGCCAAGGGCAACCACATGCGCGAAAGCCGCCCGGCCCAGGTCGCGGCCGCTGCGCCACAACGGGTCGGCGAGCCTGTGGAATCCGCTTTGGCACACGTCGCAGAGAGTTCGCACGAGGACCTCGCGGGAGAGTAGTGCCCCATGGCCGAACTGACCAGCGCCGAGCGGGTCATGCGCGTCCTTCGCCGCGAAGAACCCGACCGCGTCCCCCACTTCGAGTGGCTCATCGCCAAAAACGTGCGCGAGGCCGTCTGCCCCGGCTGCACATCCCACAACGACTTCGCCGTACGCATGGGCCACGACGCGATACTCGTGGCGCCCGACTACACGAAGGAACAGGTCGGCCCCGACCGCTGGCGGACCGAGTGGGGGTACGTCGTGGAGTACGGCAGGGAGGAGCACGGCGTGGAGGTGGCTTCGCCCATCCGGACGATGGACGACTTCCAGCGTTACACGCCGCCCGACCCGCACGCCCCCGGCCGCTACGACTCGGTCGAAGAGGCCGTGGCCGAGTTCAAAGGCAAGATGGCCATCGGCGTTCACCTGAACGACGTGTTCTCCATCCCGCGGTACCTGACGGGCATGGAGAACCTGCTCATGGCCATCGCCGCCGAGCCCGACCTGGTGACGGCCCTCGTCGCCCTGTCGGTGGCGATCAATCTGGAGATGGCACGGGAGGTGGCCAAGCGCGGCGCCGATTTCGTCTGGACCGGCGACGATTACGCCGGCAACACCGGGCCGTTCATGTCGCCGGGCCATTTCCGGACGCTCTTCTACCCGGGCCTGAAGCGTGTGGCGGCGGGCTTCAAGGAACTGGGGTTGCCGTTCATCAAGCACTGCGACGGCAATATCCGGCCCATCATCGACATGATGATCGAGGCCGGAATAAGTTGCCTCGACCCGATCGACCCCCAGGGCGGCATGGACCTGGCCCAGGTCAAGGCCAGGTTCGGCGACCGCGTGGCCCTCAAGGGCAACGTGGACTGTGCGGAGGTACTCGTGTACGGCGCCACCGACGAGGTCGCCGAGGCGACGAAAGAGGCGCTCCGCCAAGGCGCCCCCGGCGGCGGCTATATCCTCTCGTCGAGCAACTCGATTCACTCCTCCATCCGGCCCGAGAACTACGCGGCCATGCTCGAGACGCTCAAGGCGTACGGCCGGTATCCCCTGGCCCTGTAAAGGTGAAACGTACGTGTTTATGTTTAGCGTGTCATTCCGAGCGAGCGAAGCGAGTCGAGTCCCGGCGCGCCGGGATCGCCGTTACGCGTGTGCGGACGATGAGATTTCTCCGCTCGGCCGTACGGCCTCGGTCGAAATGACATCGCTTCGAGAGCACGCTAAACAGGTACGGTGAAACGATGGACTACCTGGTCGGCATCGACCTCGGCTCAACCAGCCTGAAGGCCGTCATCTACGATACCGACGGCAACGCGGTCGCCGGCGGCGCGCGGCCGACCGAACGCTTCAACCCGGACACCGACCATCCCGACTGGACCGTGTGGCAGCCGCAGCAAATCTGGGGCGGCACCGCCGAAGCGCTCCGCGAAGCCGTCGGCCGCCTCGACGACCCCGCCCGCATCAAGGCCGTAGCCGTCACCGGCATGGGCATGGACGGCGTGCCCATCGCCGAAGACGGCACGTGGCTGTACCCGTTCATCAGTTGGCTCGACCCGCGCACCCAGCCGCAACTCCAGTGGTGGCTCGCCAACATCGGGGCCGAGAAGACGTTCTCCATCGGCGGCAACCCCGTCTGGGCCATCAACGCGGCGCTCAGGATACGGTGGATGGCCGAGAACGAGCCTGAGATTCTCGCGCGCACCGCCACATGGCTCCTCATCGAAGACTTCCTGAACTTCATGCTCTGCCGGCGCCGGGCCACCGACTACAGCATGGCGTCGTGCATGATGCTCTTCGACCAGAAAACGCTCGACTGGTCGGATGAACTGCTGGGTCTTGCCGGCATCGACCGGCGCCTCATGCCCGACGCCCATCCGAGCACCACCGTGCTGGGCGAAGTAACCGCCGACGCCGCCCGGGCGACGGGCCTGCCCGCCGGCACGCCCGTGGTCCTCGGAGGCCACGACCATCTGTGCGGCAACCTGCCCGTGGGGGCGTTCCGGCCGGGCGTCGTCCTCGACGTGACGGGCACGTGGGAGATCGTCTCGGCCTCGAAGCCCGAGCCCGTCCTGACGCCGCAACTGAGGCAGACCGGCCTGACGGTCCAGGCGCACGTGGCTCGCGGCACGTGGGCGGCGTGGGCGAGCACGCCGGCGGGCGAGTGCCTCGAATGGTTCCGCAAGGAGTACGGCCTGGCGGAATCGCATCGGAACGAAACCGAAGGCGGGACCGACTGGGACTACCTCATCGGCGCGGCCAAGGAAGCGCCGCCGGGGGCGGGCGGGCTCCTCTTTCTGCCGCACCTCTCGGGCAGCACGTGTCCGGTGGTCGATCCGAAGTCGCGCGGGGCGTTCGTCGGGCTTCGCAGCATGACCACGAAGGCAGAGATGATCCGCGCCATCTTCGAGGGGCTCGATTACCAGTTCCTCGATATCCTCCGGGCCGTCGAGGGCGGCCTGGGGCTGACGGCCGAGCGCATCGTTGCCGTCGGCGGCGCCACACGCAACACGTTCTGGATGCAGAACAAGGCCGACGTGTCCGGCGTGCCGGTCGAGGCGCCGCAGATTGAGGAGGCCACGCCGCTCGGCGCCGCCATGCTCGCCGGCATCGGCGTCGGCATCTACAACGACGAACTCCACGCCTTCGAGAAGGTCCGCAGACCCGGCCCCGTGTACGAGCCCAACGCCCGTCTCGCCGAGACGTACGCCGAGCGGTTCGAGGTCTACCGGCAGGTCTACCCGTCGCTGAAGCAGATCAGCGCGTCGCTTGCCGACCTGGCGGCGTCGTGAGCGCGGCGAGGCCGCAGTTCGGACCGAGACTCGCGCGGTGGGTCTCCTGACCCACCGCGTTTGGCTGCAGCGCGGCGGGTACGGAGACCCGCCGCGCAAGACCGTATCGTTCCCTGTGCTAACCGAGCCACGCAGATGAACCCGCGAGAACAAACCCTCCAAGGCATCCGCGCGAACCCCGAGGTCCCCGTCCTGATCCTGGGCGGCGGTGTGAACGGGACGGGGTTGTTCAGGGAACTGGCGCTTCAGGGCGTGGACTGCCTGCTGGTGGACAAGTCGGACTTCGTCGCCGGGGCGAGTTCCAAATCGTCGCGGATGATCCACGGGGGGCTCCGGTACCTGGAGAACCGCGAGTTCCAACTGGTCCGCGAAGCGCTCTTCGAACGCAACCGCCTGCTCGAGAACGCGCCGCATTACGTCTCGCCGCTGAAGACGACCATGCCGCTGTTCTCGTATCTCGGCGGGCTGGCCCGGTCGGCGCTCATCTTCTCAGGCCTCTCCGTGACACCGGGCAGCCGGGGCGTCGTGCCCGTCAAGATAGGCCTGGCGTTCTACGACTTCATTACCCGCAAAGACCGCCGGACGCCCACGCACTTCATCACGTCCAGGGACGAGTCGCTCCGAAGCATACCGGGGCTGAACCCGAACATCGCCGCCACCGCAACGTACTGGGACGCCTGGATTACCCAGGCCGAGCGCCTGTGTATCGAACTCATCCAGGATGCCCGCGCCGCCAATCCCAACTGCCGCGCGATCAACTACGTGCGGCCGCGCGGCATCGAAGACGGCGCCGTGATCCTGGAGGACGAGGTCACCGGCGAGACGGTCGCTGTCCGGCCGCGCGTCCTCGCCAACGCGACCGGCGGCTGGATCGACGTTACCAACGAGACGCTCGGCCTGCCGACACGGTACATGGGCGGCACGAAGGGCTCGCACCTGGTGATCGATTGCCGCCCGCTGCACGAAGCGATCGGCGAGCGGATGGTCTACTATCAGCACGCCGACGGCCGCGTCTGCATCGTCTTCCCGTTCATGGACAAGGTGATCATGGGCTCGACCGACATCCGCGTGGCCGACCCCGACACCGCCGCCTGCGACCAGAACGAGATTGACTACATGCTTGCGACGCTGCGCGGCGTGTTTCCGGGCATCGACGTGTCGCGCGAAGACATCGTGTTCGCCTTCTGTGGTGTGCGGCCGCTGCCGGCAAGCGAAGGCGAGGTCCTGGCCAACGTCAGCCGCGGCCACAGCATCCGCACCATCGAACCGGCCCGGAACGGGTCCCCTGGCCGTAAAGCGGCTCGGGCCGCGGGCAGACTTCGGAACGGCGACCGGGCGTTTCCCGTCTACAATCTCATCGGCGGCAAGTGGACCACGTTCCGCGCCTTCGCCGAACAGACGGCCGACCGGGTCCTGGAGCGCCTGGGCGCCGAGCGGCGGTGCTCGACCGCGCACCTGCCCATCGGCGGCGGCAGGAATTTCCCGGCCGACGCGGGGCAGAAGGAAGCGTGGATCGCGAGCGCCGCGAAGGCGTCGGGCCTGGACGAGACGCGCCTCGCCGCCCTGCTCGACCGTTACGGCGCCGCCGCCGGCCTCTGGGCCACGCAGGCCGACGCCGGGGCCGAACGGCCGCTCGAATCGCTCCCCGATTACACGGTCGGCGAGATTGCACGCATCGCGGCCGACGAATACGTCGAGCACCTCACGGACCTCGTCTGCCGCCGCAGCACCATCGCCCTGCTCGGCGACGCCCGCCGTGACGTGCTCCAGGAACTGGCCGAGGTCATAGCACCCCCGCTCGGTTGGGACGACGCCAGGAAAGAGGAAGAGGTCGAACGGACCCTGGCCGAGGTGCGCGTGCCCGGACGCGGCGCGTGAGGGGCCCGGCCCCCAGCGGCCGTGTTCGCTACATTTCCTTCACTCGATTGCCGATGGTGTGTATAATGCTCCGCTCGTGCCGCACACTGCGGCCCGCTTGCGGGCGGCGCCACTGAAAGGTAAGGCCTTGCGGCGGCCGGGCGGGCCGGCGGCGTTCGACTTGCGGCGGGCAGGGGAACTCTGATGCGAATCATGGTTTTTGTCGTGGTAGTGACACTGGCGCAGGTAACCGTGCCGGCGGCGGCGGAAGTCGAGATCCGACGCACCATCGACATCGCCACCGTCTGGGCGGGGCATCCGGTCGGATTCCACCTCCTGACCCACGGCGGCCGGCAGTACGTTGCCTTCTACGATGCCGAGCGGCGTATGACCGTAGGCGCACGCACGCTGGAGGCCGACCGGTTCCAACTGGTCCGCCTGCCGGAGAAGGTCGGCTGGGACAGCCACAACTCCGTCCGCATGGCTGTCGACGATGACGGGCACGTCCACCTGAGCGGCAACATGCACGGCGCGCCGCTCAAGTATTTCCGGACCGCGCGGCCGCACGACATCACGGCCTTCGAGCGGGTCGACCGGATGGTGGGCGCCCGGGAGAAACGGGTTACGTATCCGCGATTCTTCCGCGGCCCGGACAACGAACTCATCTTCACCTACCGCGACGGGGGCAGCGGAAACGGCGACCAGATCTACAATGTGTACGATCACGAAAAGCAAGCGTGGCGCCGCATGCTCGATTCGCCCCTGACCGACGGTCGGGGCAGGATGAACGCGTACCTCCACGGGCCGGTGAAGGGCCCCGACGGGTACTTCCATTTATGCTGGGTCTGGCGCGATACGCCCGACTGCGCGACCAACCACGACCCGTCGTACGCGCGGAGCAAGGATCTTCGCCGTTGGGAGACGGCTGCCGGCCGGACGGTTCGGCTGCCGATGACCGTCGAGACGCCCGGCCTGATCGTCGATCCGGTTCCGCCTGGCGGGGGTGTCATCAACGGCAACGTGGTGCTGGGTTTCGACTCGAAGCGGCGCGTCATCGTCAGTTACCACAAGTTCGACGCCGAGGGCAAGACGCAGTTGTATAACGCGCGGCTGGAGGGCGGCCGGTGGCGGATCGCTCGGGCCACCGACTGGGATTACCGCTGGGACTTCCGCGGCGGTGGGGCCATCGTGTCTGAGGTGCGAATCGGCGGCGTCCGCGTCACGCCCGAGGGCAAACTGGTCCAGTCCTGCCGGCACGTCAAGCGCGGGTCGGGGCTTTTCCTGGTCGATGAGGCGACGCTCAGGCACATCGGGCGGTCGCCTGTCCATACGGACCCGTACCGGGGCGGCCGGCCGCGCCCGAAGCAACTGGGGAAGGTCGAGTCCGCGTTTCCGGGGCTCGAGGTCCGATGGGCCGGGGATTCCGGTTCGGGCGGCGCGCCCGGCATCCGATATGCCCTCCGGTGGGAGACGCTGCCGGCGAACCGCGACCGGCCGCGCAAGCCCCCGCTCCCCGAACCGAATATGCTGCGTCTGTACGAGTTTCTCGAGCCCGTCGCTAAGCAGGAGCGATGAAGTCAATCCGAATTCGGCGGCTGACTTGGCGTGGACCCAAGGTTGTAGCGCCCGTACGGGCGGCCGCCCGTCAGGCCGACGGCGGTTCCACGCCGGGGATAAACCCCGGCGCTACGGCTGTTCGGAAACACTTTCTCGCTCCTGCTTAGTCCGTAGCGGCCGGGTCTGCCTTCAGAACGCATCCCCTTTCCGCCCGGCGGCCGGTGCTGCCGGTCCGGGCCGATCATCGTCGGGTGTTCGCTACATTTCCTTCACTCGATTGCCGATGGTGTGTATAATGCCCCGCTCGTGCCGCACACTGCGGCCCGCTTGCGGGCGGCGCCACTGAAAGGCACGGCCTTGCGGCGGGTCGCCGCGGTGACCGACGGCCCTTGCGAAACGGAGGTGAACAGCGGTGTTTCGTCCCCAGATCAAGGTACTCGACTGCACGATCCGCGACGGCGGGCTGGCGAACGATTCGCATTTCGAACTCCAGACCGTCCGGGCGGTCTATGAGGCCTGCTGCCAGGCACACATCGATTACGTCGAACTGGGTTACCGCAACTCCAAGGAGATGTTCGATCCGAAGGAGTTCGGCCCGTGGCGGTTCTGCGACGAGAAGGACCTGCGTGCGGCCACCGACGGCATCGAGAACCCCGGCACCAGGATCTCGGTCATGATGGACGCCCACAAGTCGGACCCCAACGACATCATCCCGGCCGACGAATCGGTGGTCGATACCATCCGCATCGCCACCTACGTCAAGGACATCGACAAGGCGATCGCCATCGAGAACGTGGCCCACGAGCGGGGGTACGAGACCACGATCAACGTCATGGCCATCTCGACCGAGTCGGACTGGGAACTCGACCCGGCCCTGGAGCAGGTGGAAAAGGAGGCCCACGTCGTCGCCTGTTACGTCGTCGATTCGTTCGGGGCGCTCTACAGCGAGCAGGTGCATTACCTGGTCCAGAAGTATCAGCGAATCGTCCCGAGTTGCGAGGTGGGCGTCCACATGCACAACAATCAGCAGTTGGCCTTCGCCAACACCATCGAGGGCATCATCAAGAACGCCAACTTCGTTGACGGGACGATTTACGGCCTCGGCCGCGCGGCAGGCAACTGCCCGATGGAACTGCTGCTGGGGTTTCTGAAGAACCCGAAGTTCGACCTGCGGCCGGTCCTCGATTGCGTGGTCGAGACGATCCGGCCCCTGCAGAAGGAACTCGAGTGGGGCTATATGGTACCCTACATGATTACCGGCATCCTGAACCAGCACCCCCGCGCCGCCATGGCGTGCCTCAAGACCGACCAGCGCGACGAGTACCGCGAGTTTTACAATAAGATGCTGGAACTGGCGGAGTAGCCGCCGCCAACCACATCCGAGACGCGACCGACCACATCCGAGACGCGACACCCGAGACCCGAGACGCGACCGAAGGGAGGGTCGCGCCCGAGCCCGCTCGCTCGCGCTCGCGGCTCCGATAAACAGCCCCGAGACGCGACCAACCAGATTCGAGACGCGACACCCGAGACCCGACCCGCGACCGAAGGGAGGGTCGCGCCCGAGCCCGCTCGCTCGCGCTCGCGGCTCCGATAAACAGCCCCGAGCCGCGACCCACCGCGTGTGCCACGGCCCGTACGGGCCGTGCTTTTTTTTTCGCCGTGTGCGACGGGCCTGCCATACGTAGGCCGGGGCACGCCCCGGCCTATATGCTGTTGACCAGCCGCTGGCCGTTCTCTGCGTTCTTCGCGTCCTTCGCGGTTTCCCCTGTCCTGCCGGGGCACGCCCCGGCCTACATGCGCGCAAGACGGCACCCGCGAGAGTGGGGGGATACCCTCACGGGCGCCTGGAAGAGTTCCTAGCGCTGTTTTTCCCGGCGGCTTGCGACGGTGCCGCCACGTCCTTCGGTCAAATGTTCTGGGCCGGCGGCTCGGGCAGCGGAGGCGGCGCGCCGACGGCGGGCGCCTGGGCTCCGGCCGCTATCACGACGTTCGCGCCGTCAATGGCCGCGTTGTAGAAGATCAGCATCAGGATGGGCGTGATGACGCTGACGCACGGTATGATCGCAATTATGCACGTCGCCAGGCCCAGGCCTTCGGGCGCCCGGGGGCCGCTGATGCCCCTCTGGACGATCAAGGCGTTGTAGTCCTTCGTCCATCCCCAGATGACCTGAAAGATCCAGTAGAAGTTGAAGAATGGGATGAACATGAATCCCACGGCCTTGCCGGGCGTGGTCCGGGCAGTGGGGCCCTGGATGGCCGCCCAGATCTTGTAGATCAGGACGTACATGATGACCATGGAGTAGATCATGGGGAGGTAGCTTATGGCCACGAGGGCGCCTCCGGCCTCTTCCTCCGCCTGGGCCACCGCCAAGCCTATACCGACCAGCAAGACGCCAACGGCGATCCCGCCTATGATCGACCCCAGATAAAACCCTTTCGAGATTGGCTGCATGACTCGGCGCTCCTTTCGTTACCAAGCCCCCATCGTGTTCCCGGAACAATTGCCGCAAGCCCACAGTACGAGTGCGCGTGGCCGCTGCGCGAAACATGTCAGGCGCGAAACGCCTTTCGGCCTCTACTGCAACCCCTGTGGGCCAGGCGACCCGCAACGACGTGAAACCGGCTTACCGGCCCGGGCGAACCACTCTCAAGCGCCATTCTGCCGCCCGTCGAGAAGGTGTCAAGCACAATTTTGTGGTTTTTTTCGCTTCACCCACAAGTTGTGGGGGGAGGGAGACCGCCTTACGGCGAATGTCGAATGACGAATAACGAATGACGAACGCCGCGGAAGCCTTCGCGCTGCGGGCGGAGCCGACGCTAGTTGTCTGGCCCTTCCCCCCTCGGGTCCCAGATCAGGTTGTCGAGTTCGTCCCGCGGGACCCACTCCACATGCCCGTCGACCATGCCGAAGAGGTAGCCGCCGCGATGTGGAGGCTCAGGAGACAGGAGTTCGCGACCGCCGGAGGGCGGGCTCCCCGGCGCGCACTCGAAAAAGGCAACCATCCGCGGATGGTGCTGCACCTGTTCCAGGCGCACGGCGGTCAGATGGGCGTTCATCGCGTACGCCCGGCCCGCGTCCGGGTTGCGGGGGTCCTGGAAGACCGAGTCGTCGCCCAGGTACTTCTCCGCCATGAAGACTTCGTGCCAGGAGTCTGCGGGCGGGAATCTGCCTTCATGGTCCGTCGCGTATGCCAGCGCCCCCCTGCATAACTGCGAAAGGTTGTTCTGGATATCGAGTTCGATATGGGGGGGCATGTCGGTGACGGTCAGCGCATCGACCACGCACAGACCGCAGAGCACGATGCCCAGAATGGCGCTCATGTAGCCGCTGACCAGACCCAGGCTGCGAAAAACCTGGACGACAGCAGCCACACCCAGAACGAGTCCAAGGATGCCGATGAGCGCCAACCCCCACGCCGGCAGCCCGGTAGTAACCAACAGCGCCCCGCAGACGCCGCAGATGAGGCTGGCGAGGGCCAACCGGCTGTACGTGGGTCTGCGTTTCGGCGCCCGTGGCGTCTCGGCCGGTTCAGGCGGAGACGGCTTAGCCATCGCGGTTCCCTTTCAGTCAAAGGCTATCCGGGTTTCGGGTTCCAGACGAGGCGGTCGAGTCGCTCGGGCGGCACCTGCCGGGTGCGGCCGTCGAGAAAGCCGATGACGTACCCGCCGGCGTGTCGCGGCGCGGGCGGCAGGAGGTCGCGGCCGCCGGAGAGCGGGCTGCCGGGGGCGCACTCGAACAGCAGGACCGTATCGCCGGCGCGTGCCACGTCGTAGGTGGGGGCGCGGACCACGGCCCGGTTCATCGCAATCGCGCGGCCGGCGCCGGGGTCGGCCGGGTCGGTCAGGATGTCGAGGTCGGTGATCAGGCCCTCTGCCATGAGGGCGTCCGGCCACGAGTCCGGCGGCGGCAGCCGGCCGTCGTTGACCGCGCTGTACGTTACGACGTGTTCGCACAGGACCCGGACGTTGGCGCTGAACTGCATGACGTCGTACTGGCGCCGGGCGTAGAACCAGACCGCGCCCGTCCCGGCGATGATTGCCAGTCCGACGATGATAGCGATGATGGAAACGACGAGGCCGGCCACGGCCAACCCCCTGCCTCCGAGTTGGCCGCCGCTGCGCTTGATCCGCCCCATCGCCATGATGCCGAGGACGATGCCGGCGATGCCGCCGAGGCCGCAGGTACAAACCCCCCCGATGCCGCAGACGAGGCTCGCCACGGCCAGGCCGCTCGTCGGCGGGCCGGGCGCCTGTTGCGGCGGGTAACCGGATGGCGGTGGAGGCGGCTGGGTCATGGCGTTGTCCTTGCGGCAGGGCACAGGCATGCAGCCGGCGACGGTGTCAGCCAGAGGTGCGGCCGGGGGAGGTCTAGCCGGTCCATCTCCTCTCCGAAGAAGTCATCCTGCTCCTTCTCGGCCTCGTCCTGCGCCTGTTCCCAGATATCGACCGTCCAGTCGTTGATCTCGTTTCGGAAGAGAATCAGCAGCCCGAGCAGGGGCAGGTCGATGGCCGCGCCGCCCAGGATCATGAACCCCGAGACGACCACCCCGGCGATCGCTAGGCCTCTGCTGCGCCCTGGGGCCGTGCCTTGGCCGCACCTCGTGAGGGCGATGATGCCCAGGATCAGGCCGAGGACCGCCGACACGCCGCACGTCACGATCCCGAGCGCCCCGCAAATGATGCTCGCGATGGCCAGGCGGCGCGAGTTCGTGCCGGCCAGCGGCGGGCTGGACGGTGCTTCGGGTGGCGCCTGTGTCATGCGGCTCTCCTTACGATGGGTTCCGGAAAAGATTCCGCAAATGGCCCTTCTGTGTGCATCCATCTTCCCAGGGGCGGCGGCGGCTGCAAGGGATTTTTCGGAGGTCTGGGCGCAAGCCACAGAACGTACAACGCACGGCCGGACAAGACCGGCCGTGGCACAGGTGCGGTTCCACCGGCGACTGCCCGCCGGCAATTCGGCTTGCTCCAGGGCGGGCGGGGGCCTACAATTCGCCGTCGGCAGCACACTGAGCGTCCGATCGCGGACATTGGCAATGCTGCCCTCAGCAAGAAGGGCGAGGTATTCGTGAAATCGATTTACGTCCACCAGCGGACGCTGCCTCAAGGCTGGGAGACGGCCGTCCGCCGGTGCTGGGACGAGGGGGCGAGGTTCCGCACGCAGTACGATAAGCCCGGCGATCCGCCCAGCCGCGACGTCGCCTGCCTCATCCACGTGACCGAACCGTTTGCCGAGCCGCGCATCCACAAGGCGTTTCCCGGCGGCCTGGAGGACCTGGAGGCGTACCGGGCCGAGGTGCTCTACGGCGTGCACGACCATTGGGTCGCCCCCGAGCAGGGCAAGTGGGAGTACACGTACCACGAGCGTCTGCGGGCGTACCGGGTGCCGGGGCTCGACGAGCCGATCGACCAGATTGCGGAGGCCGTGCGGATGCTTCGCCTGACGCCGTACACGCGGCGGGCCCAGGCGGTGACGTGGCAGGCGTGGAAGGATGCGGGCATCGCCGACCCGGCGTGCCTTCAGCGGATGTGGTTCCGGGTCGAGAAAGACGAGGCGGGCGGGCCCGACCGGCTGAACCTGGTCGTCCACATCCGCTCGAACGACGCATTCAAGGCAGCATTTATGAACATGTTCGCCTTCACGGAACTCCAGCGGCAGATGGCGCGCGACCTGGACGTGGAGCCCGGCGAGTACGTACACGTGGCCGACAGTTTTCACATCTACGGATCGTACTTCGAGGAGTTCGAGGGGTTCCTGAAGATGATCGAGGCGCGGCCGGACCGTTACTTCACGAGCGAGTTTGCGCGGCCGATGTTCGAGGACGGCGTACGCCGGCTGCTGACGGAAGAGGACCTGCCGGACGAGAAGCGGGCCGTGATGCAGACGCGGCTCGAGGAACTCAAAACCCCCGGAGAGGTGTGATGGCCCAACCGCCGACCGACTCGGGCGAGGAACGCCGCAACGAGGACCGCCTGGAGACGGAAGTCTTCTACCAGTCGCCCTTTACGGTGGTCGGGCGGGTGCGGAGTTTTCGCCATGCCTTTATGGGAATGTGGTTCATTCTGCGCAGCCAGCATAACGCGTGGCTGCACGCGGTGGCCTCGGTGCTGGCGCTCGTGCTGGCGGCCGTCCTGCACGTCATGGTCAGGCCGTTCGCCGTTGGCGAGTGGTGCAACCTGATCATCGCAATCGTGCTCGTGTGGGTGGCGGAGGGGTTCAACACGGGGCTGGAGATCCTGGCCAACGCGGTCTCGAGCGAGCAGCACCCCGTCCTGAAGATTGCGAAAGACGTGGCGGCGGCGTCCGTGCTGATGGCGGCCCTCGGGGCGCTCGTCGTCGGGCTGATCCTCTTTGTGCCGCGCTTCGTGCAACTCCTCGGGTGGCCCGGCGGGGCGGGGTGAGATCGTACGCGCACGATTGCCGAGCAAGAGGTCCACCCGCAGCCGCACCGTTTGACAAGTAAACGGTGGCGCCCGGCGCCGGGTGCGCCTCAAGAAAGCGGCACGCGGCACGGGTGCATCTCAGGGGTTCATCCGTTTGGTCAGGCGGCGCCAGTCGCACTGGATGGCATTCTGCGGGCAGATCCGCTCGCACAGGTAGCAGTGGATGCAGCGGTCGAGGAACCGCGGGCCGGGAGCCATCTCGATGTTTTCCGTCGGGCACGCGCCCGCGCACGCGCCGCACGCCGTGCACAGGTCTTCACGCAGGTTGAGTTTCGGGAAGAACGTGTTGAGGATCGGCCGGCGGCAAATCCACGACAGGCGGAAGTGTTTGCCGCCCACGAACTTGTACGCGGCCTCCGAGACCAACTCGCCCGCAAGGAACCGCCCGGCCTTCGCGGCCATCTCGCCGCCGAACGTCTCGGCCGAAGCAAGGTCCTCGGCGTCCGGGTGGCCCCACTGGCGGAACGATTTCAGGTAGATCGGATACGTGTCGTAGCCGAAGCACTCGAACGAGCCGAGCACGCGGCCGCCCTTCGGCTTCAGCAGTTTCTGGAGCCGGCGGAAGGTGTTCGTCGGGTTGCCGCCGTTGGTGTTGAACGTCAGCACGGGCCCCGGCTGCGGCCGAGGGGCGAGCGCCTTGACCCAATCGCGGACGTTCACGGGTTCCTTGTAATAGAACACCGGCGTTCCCAGGCCGACGAGGTCGTAGTCGAGCCAGTCGTGCGGCCCCGCCTCGCGGATGGGCGCCAGGTCCACCGTCTCGCACCCCGCGCCTTGGAGACCGCTGCCGATGGCGCGGGCCACCCGTTCGGTGTTGCCGGTCTGCGAGAAGTAAACGATCAGTGCGTTCACGGGCTTTCCCCCTCCACCTGGTCGATCCAGGCCGCGAGGTCCTTGAAGTACGGCTGCGGGGCCACCTCGAACTCCAGCGTGTGGTGCGCGCCCGGGTACGTGATGACCCGCTTGCGTGCGGCCATCGAATAGATGAGCGCCCGCGTGGCTTCGTTGTTGATGATGCGGTCGCGCTCGGCAAGCAGCAGCAGCGTGTGTACGCGGACGGTCGCGGCGGCTGCGCGGACCATCCGGTCGAGGCGGCGGCTCTCGTACATGAACCGGGCCGTCAGGTCGCGCAGGCTCAGTTCGTCCTCGGCGATGTAGCGCACCCGGTCGGGGTTCTCGGTGAAAAGGTGCGGGTCGTCGATCGGGATGGGGAACCGTCTGAGTTCCCGGCCCATCATCAGGCACTTCGCGATGCGGACCTTGATCGTCACCGCAACATCGACGATGGGCACGATGCCGGGCGCCGAGAGGATAAGGCTGCGGTACAGGTCCGGCCGATGGGCGGCGCACGCCATCGCCAGTTTGCCGCCCCACGAGATGCCCATCAGGTGAACGCTGCCGGCGCCGGTCTCGTCGCGCGCCAGTTCCGCCGCCCGGGCAACGTCCTCGAGCCACGTTTCGGCCTTATCGACGTGACCGCGCTCGTGGTCCGCATCGCGCCCGCTGCCGCGACGCTCAATCTGATAGACCGCCACGCCCGCCTCCGCCAGGCGCCGCGACGACGCTTCGTACCATCCCGAGTGGCTCTGGATGCCGTGCAGATACACGAGCGCCGCGGGCCTCGCCAAAAAGGTACCTGGTACCTTTTTTGGTGGCGGCCAAACCCGCACCGGCAGTTCGGTGCCGTCGCTCGTCGTGTAGGTGCGCTCGTCGGGCTGCATGGTGGAACCGACGGTATGCGGCCGCGCGGGACGAATCAAGGCAAAATGCCGAAACGGCGGGCGGAAGAGCAGACCTGCTGCACCCAACGTGCGGCCCCCTGCCGCTACCGTCTCGGCATGTACCAGAACGACTGCCAGTACTTCGCGTCGGTGGCGTAGGGGTCGATGGTGTCGGCGGCGGCGATGTCGGCCGGGAGCGTGCCGTAGCGCTGCATCTCGCGGATGTAGTGCTCGTTGGGGCGGAAGCCGGGCATGTCGAACCGCTTGCGCCGGTCGAGGTCCGCCTTCGCCTTGGTGACGCCGGCCAGGAGTGTTTGGTAGCCCGGGTCCCGGCGAGACCTGAAGACGTCGGCCAGCCTGGGCGTCTTGCCTTTCTTCGCGGGCTTCCGGCAGCACAGGCCAAGGCCGCCGGCCCGCTTCGCGAGCGGCGCGAGCAGGATGAGCGACTTCGCGGGCCGCGTCAGGTTCGCCAGCAACTCCTTGTGGACCCGGAAGTTCAGTCCCTTGTGGCACGAGCCGCACCGGCGGCCCAGGACGGCGCCGTCGTACCTTACGGCGACCATCCCGCTTCCGAGGGCGGCGTACGTTCCGGGGTACTGCGCGCCCGACTCGATCCAGAGTCGTATCATCGTGCGTTCGTGCGGCGAGAGTTTGACGCCGTTGTGGCCTTTGAGGATCTTCGTCATCAGCGGGCTGGCGGCGGACCCGATCTTTCGCGGCCCGAGATTGCCGTTGGCGTCGCGCCCGTGCGATACCTGGCCGCGCGACATCAGCGTCACGTAGGCGTGCGAGTACTGCGGTCCGCGGTCGCCGGTCAGCACGACCTTGCCCTTGAACTTCTCGTAGTTGTGGCAGCGGACGCAGTGCTTATTGAGAACGGGCTGGATGTCGCGGGGGAAATCGAGGACGCCCGGCACGTCCTTGATGGGCGTGATGCGGCTGGGCGAGCGCTTCAGCGCCATCAGGGTCGGCTTGAAGCGGGCCGTGTCGGTCCGGTTCTCGTGGCAGCCGGAGCACCCGGTCGTCTCGCCCGGCATCACGCTGACGAACGACTGCATCCGCTTGACCGACAGGTCGTTGGAATCGAGCGCGACGAAGAAGAGCGGCCTCAGGGCCGGCACCTCGATATAGGCCGACCCGTCGGCCTCCACCGGTACCGTGCCGAGGATTCGCGGCAGGGTGAACGTGCCGCCCAGGCTGATCGGCTCCATCGTGCCGCTGAAGTTCACCGGCTTGGGCAGCGTTTCGAGGACGAGGAGTTTCTTGATTTCGCCGGCCTCCACGCCCGCCATGTTGCGGCCGTGCGTCACGTCGGCCAGGAGAAGGCGGCCGGTGGGGCTGGCGGGGTTGATGCGCGGCGTGATAATCGGCTCGCGCGGCCGGGTCCGCAAGGGACGCGGCTCGTGCACCTCCATGCGAGCGGCGTCCGAAGGCAGCGTGTAAAACGCCTCGCTCCTGCCCTGCCCGTCCAAGACGTAGAGGCTGCGGCCGCGCGCCGCCATGAAGCAGTCTTCCGAGAAGGCGTACGGGTCGCGCCAGTCGCTCTCGCGGGTGATGTGGCGGGCGAACTTACGATCGTCCGGCCCACGGTTCGGGTCCACCACCGTGACGTGCCCAGCGTGTTCCTTGCGGCCGTGGCCGGGGTTGAACGAGACCACCACCTTCTCGGTGCCCGGAATGGGTTTGGCGTCGAGCATGACGGTACCCGGATGCATGTTGCCGAAGTAGGTCATCTGTCCGGTGCCGTCGGGGTTGATCGTCCAGAGGTGATGGAAGCGGACGCGGCTGCGGTCCACGTATTCCCACCGCATGTAGAGGACGCGGCCGTCGGGCATCATCCAGGGCGTGTTATCGTGCTCGATGTTGGCCGACACGAGGCGCACGTTCCTGCCGTCGCCGTCCGAGCGATACAACACGGCCACCTGCGTGAACCAGCACTGGACCCAGCGGTTGCAGCGCGACGAGCAGAACAGGAGGTCTCCGTCGGGCAGGTAGATGGGCTCGTAGTCGTCGAACGGACCGTCCGTCAACTGCCGCACGCCCGTCCCGTCGAGGTTCATCTCGAACAGGTGGTAGTGCGTCGAGTCGCCCTTGCGGTACGAGAAGAGGACCTTCTTGGCGTCGTAGTGGACCTGCGGATCGCGGACACCGCCTTTCGGATCATCGAGGAGGACCCGGACCTTGCCCGTTCGCAGATTCAGCCGGCACAGCCATCCGCCGGGCGGGCCGTACATCGTCTTCTTCGGGTTCGACACCCAGTGGCCGAAGTTGGCGTACCAGTGCCCGTCGCCGCCAACGCCACGGACGGCAAAGATGATTTCCTCGACGCCGGCCATCGGGCCGGCGAGGAACCGTTTCAGCATCGGCCCCGGCGCACCTGCCCAGGCGCTGCACGCGACGAGAAGCACGAGGACAAGACACAGAGAGACCTTCGCGGCGCGGCTGCCTGCGGCCATAAGACGGACTCCTCTATCTCGACGCTGCATCATCGACCCCCGTCACAACCGCCTGCTTCGGCGCACACCCACCATGCGGTCCTTCATTACGTGTAACCGCGCTCACAGCCAATCGTGCTGTGCAAACTCCCGGTGCCCGAGTCAAAGCCGGCGCCAGTCATCCCGCGTCCTTGTTGCCCTTGCAAACGCCCAGGCCGGCAAGTAGCATCGTGGGGCGCGCGGGAAGCAGCACTGCCGCACGAAGAGACGGATGATACCCAAACAGACGCGAAGGCAATTCCCACAGGCTCTCGGTGCGGGGATCGCGCTCGGCGCAGGCGGCTGTGCCAACGGTCTCGCTCAGAGGGAGAAAAAGACGGTGAGCGAGTCAAGCGTGCTATCCTACCTGAAAGAGTACGCGGACCTGTACCGAAAGGACCCCAAGGCAGCCGCGCTGGAGTAGGTTGCCAACGCGGAGTTCGGGCTCTTCATGCACGACGGGTTTTACGTCAACGAAAGGCGGGAGGAGTGAGGCCCATGCGACTGCCGAGATGGCTGCTGGGTTTCCTGCCGTTGATCGCTGCCGCCGTCGCGTGGGCCGAGACGGGCATCGACATCGGCTCGCGCCGCGAACTGTTCGTGGACCATCACCTGACCCAGCGGCTTGAAGGCGCGCGGCTGCGGCTGCATCATCCCCGGCGAGAGGGCACGGCGCTCGTGTTCGACAAGCCGTGGGAAGGCCTGTACTCGGCCTACATCACGGTCTTCCGGGACAAGGACCGCTGCCGCATGTACTACCGCGGCCAGCCCGAACTCGCCGGCGCCACGCAGGTGACCTGTTACGCCGAGTCGAAAGACGGCATCCACTGGACGAAGCCGAGCCTGGGCCTGCACGAGGTCAGGGGCACCAAGAACAACAACGTGATTCTGGCCGGCGAGCCGGACCTCTGCCACAACTTCGCACCGTTCATCGACACAAAGCCCGGCGTGCCCGCCCAGCAGCGATACAAGGCCCTGGCAGGAACGCGAAAGACAGGCCTCGTCGCCTTCGCGTCGGCCGACGCCGTCCGATGGAAGAGGCTGCGGAAGGAACCGGTCATCACCAAGGGCGCCTTCGATTCCCAGAACGTCGCCTTCTGGTCCGACGCCGAAGGCTGCTACGTCTGCTGCTTCCGGACGTGGAAGAAGGTCGGCGGTACCAGTTACCGCTGGATCTCGCGCACCACGAGCAAGGATTTCCTCAACTGGACCGAGCCGGTCGAGATGACGTTCGGCGACGCCCCGCCCGAACATCTTTACACGAACGGGACGCTGCCGTACTTTCGCGCGCCGCACATCTATGTCGCTTTGGCGAAACGGTTCTTCCCCGGCAAAGTCGCGCTGCCGCCCGATGAGGCGGCCGCCCTCGTCCCGCATCCGAGACATCGGATCGCCTCCAGCGACGCGGTCCTGATGACCAGCCGCGGCGGGGGCCGCTACGACCGGACGTTCCTCGAGGCGTTCATCCGGCCGGGCCCGACGCCGCGCGACTGGATCTGCCGCGACAACACCCCCGCCTGGGGCATCGTGCCGACGACCGACCGCCGCATGTTCCTCTACCGCCTGTCGCATTACGCCCAGCCGACGAGCCACGTGACGCGGTACTCCCTGCGCCTCGACGGTTTCGTGTCGGTGAGCGCGCCGCTCAAAGGTGGCGAACTGGTGACCAGGCCGCTTCGCTTCGAGGGCAGGGAACTGGCGATCAACTTCGAGACCTCCGCCGCCGGCGGCATCCGCGTCGAGATCCAGGGGGCCGACGGCGAACCGGTCGAAGGCTTCGCCCTGGCCGACTGCCCGCTCATCTTCGGCGACGCCATCGACCGCGCGGTAACATGGAAGGGCGGCTCCAACGTGGGCCGCCTGGCCGGCAGGCCGGTCCGGCTGCGATTCGTCCTGAAAGACGCCGACCTGTACGCCCTGCGGTTTCGCTGAGCCGATCGGACTGCGTCGCTGCCTGCCGCCAGGAGCCGCTTGCGGCCGGCCACAGGCACCTGCTTTGCCGGGAGGACACGATGATGACGAAAGGCAGCGGCACGGGTCGCACACTGTTCCTGCTGGCGGGCCTGGCCGCCATCGTGGTCCTGGCCTATCTCCTCTGGCAGCGCTACACGGACGGCGTCGAGTATCCGGAATGGGACCAGGTCCATTTCGGCCATTCGCGCGAGGCCGTGCTGGAACTGATGGGAGAGCCCGCTGAAGAGACCGTCGAGTTCCGCCTCGGCCCGCGCAAAGGCCACGAGCAGATCTACGCCGACGCCGAAAAGAGCGGCGCGGTTGTGTGGCTCATCTACCACGGCGGCCCCCGCCTCACCTGCGTTATCGGCCTGGCCGCGGATGATCGGGTCGTGTTCAAAGCGCGCGGCGGGCCGTAGGCGGCACGGGTCTCACTTCTTCGCCGCGACCGTCAACAGGTCGCCGCTCGCCGGACCCGGCGTCACGCATCGTATCGGAGCCGCGCCCGCCAGGGAGCGGCCGCTTCCTTGCGGTCGCGGCTCGGAGCACTGACTCCGCGACCCGTCGCAGGTGCGCGCGAGCGTCAACTTCGTGTTCGACGTCGAAGGGCTTGAGATCTCGGTGAAATAGGGCCGCCTTTTGCATTGCCGCCGCTCGCCGCGTCTGCTAGATTGCCGCCGGAGGAGACAGGCATGAAGGGCAAAGCGCACGTGTTCGGCGACGACGTCAACACCGACGAGATCATCCCCGCGCGGTACCTGAACCGGATCGACCCGGAGTTTCTGGCCGCCCACTGCATGGAGGACGCCGACCCGGAGTTCGTCGCGAGGGCAGCGCCGGGCGACGTGCTCGTGGCGGGTGAGAACTTCGGCTGCGGGTCCAGCCGCGAGCACGCCCCCATTGCGATCAAGGCGGCCGGCATCTCGTGCGTCATCGCCAGGAGTTTCGCCCGGATCTTCTTCCGCAACGCGATCAACATCGCCCTGCCGATCGTCGCCTGCCCCGAAGCGGTCGAAGACATCCGTCCCGGCGACCAGGTCGAAGTGGATCCGGCCAAGGGGGAACTCAAAAACCTGACCACCGGCAACGCGTTTACGTTTGCCCCGTTTACGAAGGAGATTCAGGACATCATCGCCGCCGGCGGCCTGATGGCGTTCGTCAAGAGCCGCATGGGCGGGTAGCGCCGCCGGGGCATCGGCGCACTGGGTGCCACAGGCAAAAAGGTTCCAGGAACCTTTTCCCTGAAGGGCCCGGAGGGTGCTACGCAGAAAAGGTTCCTGGAACCTTTTTGCCTGATTGGACACTGGGGCGCACACGGCCGCCCTTCGCACCTGCCGTGCCACCCTCGCGTAACTGAGCCGTTACGAGTGCCTCGGGATTTGGGTTGAAAAATCGCAGCCGCCGGGTAGCATGTGAGACCTGGAAACGCTCAAGAAGGGGATGCCATAATGCATACTCGCACTTGTATCTTCCTGGTGTTGTCGGCCATGGTGCCGGCCTGCACGTGGGTCGCCGGTTGTGGCGGCGACGGGGGCGAGGAGCCGGTCCAGGCTTCGGCGGACAAGTTCGTGCGCCAGAGGAAACTCGAGCCGGACGTTCCCCCGCCGCCCGAGCCCAGCCCGAACATCAGCGGTTCACTGGAACCGCCCGCACCGGCCCCCGCACCGGGTACCGCAGCGCCCGCACCGGGGACCGCAGCACCCGCAGCCGGTACGGCAGCGCCGGCAGCGACCAACTGATTCCAGCCGGCTGTCCCTGAGGCGTCCCGATGCCGCGCCCGCCGAACGGAGGCCCACGTGCCGCCCGCCGACGATCCCGTACACGTCCACGGCGTCCAGGAAGAGTACTTCTACCTGATGGTGCACCCGTGCGTGTGCGGCGGGGCGTGGCAGAGCGATTCGCAGGAGGTTGAGGAAGACGCGGCGCGCGTGCTCCACCGTGTGGCGGCAACGTGCTTCACGTGCGGCGCCCGCCGGACGTTCCCTTTTCAACTCGACACGCACGGCGGGCCGAAGGGCCCCATCCGGCAAGTGAACCCGACCGCCGCGCCGTCGCGTGCCCTCGACGTGGTCGAATGGATGGGCCTTGCGAAGTTCTACCTCGGGCGAATCGAGCAACTCACCGAGTCGGTCCGGAGAGCCCAGTCGCTGCTCGACGCCAGGCAGTGCCTGGAAGAGGCGCTGAAGTTCTACGGGCCCCAGGACGATGCGCCGCCCGCCTCCGCACTCTGGTCCGATGAGAGCCGCCGCAGGGCCGCCGACCAGGCCGACACCTTCCGCCGTTCAACGATCGAGACGATGCTCGACCGCCTGCCACCCCTGGACCGGCTCCGCCGGGCCGATTCGCTGGACCAGAAAGCGTTCGAAAGGGGCGTCAAGGAGCGTGCGAAAGCACGCGTGGGACGCAAGTGGTGGCAGTTCTGGAAACTGCTGCGGCGAACGTGAACCGCGAATCTGGAATCTGAGATTTGAGATCTGAAATCTGAGATCTGAAATCTGAGATTTGGGATTTGAGATCTGAAATCTGAAATCTGAAATCGGCGATCTCAGACCCGCGATCCCGGCGGCCGGGTCACTCCTCAAACACCGCCCGCGTCGGATCGCGCCCGAGCGATTTGAGGTGCTCGCGCAGCAGGCGAATGTAACTGGCGCGGATGAGCGGCGCATCGGCGAAGCCCAGGTCGGCCAGTTCGGCCAGGACGGCCTCCTCGCTCGGGCCCTCGATCTCGGCAAACCAGCCCAGGTGCGGCAGTTCGTCAAGCGTCACTTCGCATCGACCGACGTGCCACGTCGTACGGCGTTTCTCGTAGCGGAACGCTTCCGACAGGCCCAGCGCCTCCAGGATGGCGACGAGCGGTTCGGCGGCCTCGACCTGCAGTTCAAACTCCGGCCGCCGTTTCATGGGCCCGGCGGCCGGCGGCCCCTTGAACGTGAGTATCGTCCGCAGCCGCACACGATCCGGCAACCGGAACTCTTCCCGCACCCTCAGGGCCGAGCCCCGCCCGCGGAGCGATGCGGCGGCATCGTCGAACAGGCGGTTGACCTCAAAGACGGTCTCGCCGGCCGACCGGGCGCGGTCCGCCATCCGGCGGCGAAACGCTTCAGGGTCGCCGATCCGGACCTTCGCCTCGATCTCTTCCGGCATGGGCGGGTCTCGCTATGACGCTCGGCGCGCGTGCGCGGTAGGCAAGATTGCCCACCGCGCGACCCGTTGGCACACTCGAACGCACCTTGCGCGCGTGCGCGCCGGGCAAGCCCGGCGGCTAACCAGGCTGCCGCTGTCGTTGCCGTTTACCGGCCAATCCGCAATCCGAAATCCGAAATCCGAAATTGTTTCACTCGAACCACGGCTCGGTGTCGCGCGCTATCAGGACGTGCCTGGCCCAGTGCTCGTCGTCGCGCTCCGGGTAGTCCGACCGGAAATGCACGCCGCGCGTCTCGGTCCGCGACAGCGCCGCCCAGGCCATGAGGCGGCCGAGGGCCAGCATGTTCTGGAGTTCCCATCCGACCGACTCCTCGAACACCTTGTCCAGAACGTAACTCTGCCAGAACTCGATGAGGGCGTCGGCCTCGGTCAGGTCCTCTTCGTTGCGGGCAATGCCCACGTATCGCCACATGAGCGACCGAAGGCTGTCCCGCACGTCCGGCAGATGCAGTTCGCCGCGCGTCGAGGGGGTGGCGTCGCTGTAGACCCGTTCGGGCGCCCCGCCGGCGTCCGCGCCGCGGGACGAGGCGCCTGCCAGGTCCTCCGCAATGTGGCGGCCGATCACGCGGCCGTAGACCAGCCCCTCGAGCAAACTGTTCGACCCCAGCCGGTTCGCCCCGTGCAGCCAGGTCGAGGACGCCTCGCCGCCGGCGTAAAGATGACGCAAACTGCTGCGCCCGAAGGCGTCCACCCGGACACCCCCCACCATGTAGTGAGCGCTCGGGCGGACGGGAATGAGGTCGAGGGCGATGTCGATGTCGAACCGCGCGCACGCCTTCGCGATACCGGGAAAACGCTCGCGCACGCCCGTCCCTAACCCCGTCAGGTCGAGAAAAACGTTCGTGGCGCCGGTGGCGCGCATGTGATCGACGATGGCGCGGCTGACGACGTCGCGCGGCGCCAGGTCGCCCATCTCGTGGTAGGCGTGCATGAAGGCGCTGCCGGTCTTGTCAACCAGCCGCCCGCCTTCGCCGCGCACCGTTTCGGAAATCAGGTGGCGGCTGGCGCCGGCGATGTAAAGCGTGGTCGGATGGAACTGGACGAACTCCAGGTCGCTCAGCACCGCCCCCGCCCGGTAAGCCATCGCCAGACCGTCGCCGGTGGCCACCTCCGGATTCGTGGTCTCGCGGTAAACGCGGCCCAGGCCGCCGGTCGCCAGCACCGTCCGTTTGGCCCGCACAATCAGTATCCCGTGCCGCGGGTGCCATGCCAGGACGCCCACGACGGCCCCGTCGACCGCGAGCAGGTCGATGACAAAGGTGTTCTCATAGATGTCGATGGCTCCGTTGCGGATGACGCCGGCCAGGAGCATAGAGGTGATCTCCTTGCCGGTCTCATCGCCGCGCGCATGGACGATGCGCGGCGCAGAGTGCCCGCCCTCGCGGCCGACGCTGATGCGGCCGTCGGTCTTGTCGAAGTCGGCGCCCCAATCGACGAGTTCACGGATGCACTCCGGCGCCGCCTCGACCACCTGCCGGACGACCGCCTCGTCCGACAGGCCGCAGCCCGTGGCCAGCGTGTCGGCCACGTGGCTCTCGACCGAGTCCTTCGGAGCGATGGCGGCCGCAATGCCGCCCTGAGCATAGTAACTGTTCGATTCGGTCAGGCCGCTCTTCGTCACCAGCGCCACCCGCAGCGCGGGCGCCACCTCCAGCGCCGTCCGCAGCGCCGCCACGCCGCTGCCGATGATCAGCACGTCGGTAAACACCTGCGGAAGACGGGCCGTGTCGAACGCCGTCAGGTAACGCCGGATTTGCGCGTGCCGTCGCATCGTGAGCCTCCCAAGGAAGGCGAAATGATACGAGGAACCGCGGCGCTGGACAAGGCCAAAGGCGGGGGCGCGCCGAGTGAAGGCACTGCCACTTGACATTGATCCGTCAGGCTATAACCTTGAAGAATGGCCTTGGGTCTTGGCTCCCAATTTGAACCCGGAGGATGGGCGAGATGAATGAACTAATTCAAACCATCGAGAGCGTCCGCGCCAAACTCGGCACGCTCCGGAAGCATGCGCTGAAAGAAACCCCCACTCGAACGATCATAATTGATCCCCTCCTTGAAGCATTAGGCTGGGACGTGCGCGACCCGGACGAGGTAGAGTTGGAATACCCCACAGTTGACGGCAAGTCGGTGGACTATGCCCTCAAGATCAACCGCAAGCCCGTACTCCTGGTCGAAGCCAAGGCGCTTGACGACCCCTTGAACGATGTCAAGGCCATCACCCAGGTTGTGGGTTACGCGGCCAACGACGGTATCGTCTGGTGCGTTCTCACCAACGGCGTGAAGTGGAAGGTTTACCGCAGCGTTGAGAAATGCCCCGCCCCGGATAAACTCATGTACGAGGTTTCGCTGGACCCACGCGACTCCCAAGAAATCTCCGTTCAAGACTTGGCGCGTCTGATGTGGCGCTTCTCACAAGACGGAATGGCTAAAGGCACCTTGGGCCCAATCGGCGAGCAGACGTTCACGGACGGTAAAATACGCAAAGCCCTTGACACCCTTATGCGCAACCCGCCAACAGCGTTTCTTAACCTTGTGCGAAAGGCCACCGGTGACGACGATCTCAAGCCCCGCAAGATACGAGAAAGTCTCGCCCGAATCTGTGGTAAAACCGCACTACCGACGCAAGGCGTGCGCACCACTCCCCCGACATCGCCCGTTTCAGAAATCCGGCAACCCCCCGGGAGAGGGGCAACCCAAGTCCCATACGACGAAGGCCGGCACTTGGCAGGCAAGCCTCAGGAGGTTGTTGAACTTTACCGAGCAATCGATCGGTTTTGTCTGTCTCTCCGGCCGGGGGCCATTGAAAAGAGAGTTCTCAAAATCTACGTTGCCTACGGTTGCGCCGCACGCGGTCCACGCCTGAAGGGAACCTTCTGTTACATGGTTATCCAGCAGCACAGCGTTGTACTTTATCTCAGACTAAAATATGCGCGCATGGAACAGCCACCATCCTTTGCCCGGGATGTTTCCAGTCAAAGGTGGGGCAATTGCAAGTTGGCACTCAACATCAGTAGCCTCGCGCAATTCGAGCAAGCCGCGCCGCTGATTCGTCAATCTCTCGAAACGCCGGCATAAGCCGAACGGCAAGGCCACGCTGCTGTCCCAGTGGGCACGCGGCAACACAAAACCCCTACCGAACCGTAACCGCCTCCGCCCCGTCGTCGGGTTCCGCGACGACGGGGTTCTTTAACGTGCCGATGCCTTCGACCTCGACCTCGACCTGGTCGCCCGGCTGCATCGGCCCGATGCCGGCAGGCGTGCCGGTGGCGATGACGTCGCCGGCCTCGAGCGTCATGATGCGGCTGGCCCAGGACACCAGGTCGCGGCAACTGAAAACGAGTTGCGCGGTGGTGGACTGCTGGCGCACGTCGCCGTTCAGGCGGCTCGTGACGGTCAGGCGGCCGGTGTCGCCGGGGTCGGTCTCGATCCACGGCCCCATGACGCCGAACGTGTCGAACCCCTTCGCGCGGGTCCACTGACCGTCCTTCGCCTGAAGGTCGCGGGCCGTCACGTCGTTGAAACACGTGTAGCCGAGGATGAAGTCGTCGGCCTCCTCCACCGCCACGCTCCGGCAGCGGCGGCCGATGACCACGGCCAGTTCGGCCTCGTAATCGACGCGGCCGGCCATCTTCGGATAGACGATCGGCTGGCCGTGTGCGGCCAGCGCGGTGGTCGGCTTCATAAACAAGACGGGTTCATCGCCAATGGGCTCGCCCATCTCTTCGGCGTGATCGCGGTAGTTCAGGCCGACACAGAGCATCTTTGACGGGCGCGACGGGGCAAGCAACTCGAGGTCGGCCAGCGGATGAGCCGCGTTCATGGGCACGAGCCCTTCGAAGAACGGCCGCAACAGTTCCCGCACCCGGTCACCCTCAAGCACCCCGTAGCGGACCTGGCCGTCCACGAGGAAACGCACCAAGCGCATGGAAACCCCCTTACAACTACAATGCCGAATGACGAAGCCCGAATGACGAATGAATGACGAAACAGCAATGACGAACACCAAAACAACTCCCGCAGCAGCACATCACGCCTCTCGCGTTTTGTCATTCGGCATTCGATCTTGTCGTTTGATTCGTCATTCGTCATTGCTGTTTCTCCCCCGTCATTCCCCACCACGTCTGGCACGGCAGGCCGTCGGCCAGCGACACCGGCAGGAAACTGCCTTACAACTACAATGCCGAATGACGAAGCCCGAATGACGAATGAATGACGAAACAGCAATGACGAACACCAAAACAACTCCCACAGCAGCACATCACGCCTCTCGCGTTTTGTCATTCGGCATTCGATCTTGTCGTTTGATTCGTCATTCGGATTTCGTCATTCGTCATTGCTGTTTCTCCCCCGTCATTCCCCACCACGTCTGGCACGGCAGGCCGTCGGCCAGCGACGCCGGCAGGAAACTGCACGGGTTGGCGAGGTAGTCGGGCACCCCCGCCGTCCGCGACCATTCCAGCGGCCGGCCGTCGCCGTTGCCGATGCGGAACCCGAACCGGAAGATCCGGCCGCGCGCCCCCTTCAGCGGCGCCAGTTCCTTCATCGGGATCGCCGCCTCGAACAGCGTGTACCCGATGGCCTGATCGCGTGCGATGTCGGCCACGGCCCCTTCCACCGGGCCGTACCAACCGTCCTGGTTGCCCGGCCAGTGGGTCCGCAGGGCCACGCGAGGGGCGCGAAGGCGAACCACGGCGGCCCCGTCGCGGCCGAACGTCAGTGCCATCAGGTGGTCGGTATCGCGAAACGCGCCGGCCGGCAAGGCCAAGTCTTTCGCCTTGTGGCCGAAGTCGTCGTCGGCCCGCCTTGAAAGGCCCCACGCAAGTTGGACGGCATCGCCCCCGAAAGCGTGCGTGCCCGCCTTGAACGTACCGCGCTTGCGCCGGACGGCGGCCGAGAAGTAGAAGAACTCCTTGTCCCAGGCCGTCCGGACCTCGGCCCACACGTCGCCGCCGGCATCCTCCAGAACGACCGGCTCGATGCCCTCCCAGTCCGCCAGGCCGTAGCCGACCTCGATCGTCCGCTCGACCGTCTGGGCCGGCCACACGTTCTGACTGCACCGGACGTATTGCTCGTCGAGCGAAACGACGGCCTCAATCGCATACGGTCCGCGACCGGCGTCGGCGGCCACGTCGCACTCGAAGGTAACCTCGCGTACCTGGCCCGCCTCCAACCGGAACCGGCGCTTGCCCTGCCTGGCCCGCCAGCCCTCCGGCAACAGCAACCCCGCTACCCCCTCCTGCTTGTGCGGCCGGTGGCTCTGAATCCAGAGGGTTACGTTCACCTTGCCCGGGATGCCGCCGCGGATGATGCTTTCGATGCGGACCGTGGCGGGACCGACGCCCAGAATCCTCGCCTTGCGGAGGCGCTCGCGCATCCGGCCGACGCTCAGTTCGCCGCTGACCAGGTAAACGGGCGCCTCGCCAAACGGGACGATCAGTTGTCTGCCCTTCCAGATGGCCACAGGCTGACCGACCACGTCCAGCGCCTCCAGCCCCAGGCCGTCGTCAAAGACCAACAGGCCCCGGTCCGGAGCCTGCGGGTCGGTCCCGACCCACGACCAGACCACAGCCGCACGCCGTTCAGGGCCGGAGAACAGGTGTGCCTCGATCAGCGGCACGCCGGCCCAGGCATCGCCTTCGTAGATGGCGCCGTCCAGCAGATGAGTCATCCAGGCGTAGGCGGCGGCCGAAGAGACGGGCGTGGGCAGCCCGCGGCCCCACGAGACGTAGACGCGCTCGGCGCCGGCCGCCAACGAGACGATGTGGCGGGTCACCAGTTTCCACGCCTGTCGCTGCGGCAAGTGGACCGACGGGTCGTCGCCGGTGCCGATGACGGTCCGCTCGATGCCCAATCTTCGGGCCACCTGGATGCCATAGTCGAGCGAGCGCCGGTAGGCGCCGCTCCTTAGGTTCGCCTCACGCGCGCCCGCATCGACGTACAGGCTGACGCCGTCGGCGCCCGCCAGGACGGGCCCTTCCGTGAGAACGCCGGCGAGTGCGTCGGGCGAGGCGGCCACCCACAGCCGAGCCGGTGTCTCCCGCCGCCGGACACCCTGAATCAGACCCGAGATCGCCTGCCGATACGAGGCGGCGGCCTCGGCCAACGCGCCGGGGGCGAAAACCGGCCGCCGGCCGATCTGCCAGTCCGCCACCGTCTCGACGCGCCGCGCAATCGCGTCGCTCATCGTCGAGGAAAAGTCGTCAGCGGCGGGGCTGTGCTGAGGAATCTCCAGCCCAACGATGGCCAACGGAACCAGGCCCGCTTTGACCGCAGCGCGGGCGGCCGCCTCGTCGCCGGTCCAGTCGAACGCCAGATGGCCGACGCCGAGCCGGCGGCAGACCGGCGGCACGTCGGCCGACATCTTCCCCGGCGGCGCCACCAACCCAAACGGGCTCTTCGGGTCGGGGCCTTCGGGCAACGGATGCACGACCGCAACGCCGCACCAACCCGTGACGCTGCGCCCCTCGCGGGTTGCCGTGACCAGAACGTGGTAATAGCCAAAGGCCGACAGTTCCTTCAGAATCAGGTCGGCCGCAGCCATGCCGAACTTGTCGGGATAGACCGGCGGCAGCGTGCCGGACGCCACCTTGCGCCCGTAGAAATCCTGAGCCAGGTAGCGAAGGCTAACGGCCGAGGGCGTGCCGGTCGAGCAGGCGGTCACAACCAGCCGGACGGGAAGGTCGCCGCCGGAACCCATCCGGTACAGGCCGCCGGGTACGCTCGCATCGACCTTGACGCCGAAGGCGGCGTCGGCCTTGGGCGGTGGCGGCGTCTCATAGGCATACTGGCGAAACACCTGTCCGAGCAGGCGGAGTTGCAGCCCCGTCAGGTTCAGCACCTGCATGACCTCGGGCGGGAGGTCCCAGACCTGGCCGGCGCCTTTTTCGGCAACCGGCTGGGCCGGAATCGCCGCCTGGGCGGGCTTCGCCGGCACGGCCTCTTCACCAGACGCCGGCGCCGCCAGGGCAAGCAGCACCCCTACCAGCAGCCCTGCCGCACATCGTGTCCACATCAAACGGTCTCCTCGGAAACAGGGAACCGGATTATAGCGCGGCGCCGGATGGGGAGAAAGCAAAAACGGTGGCGCGGGGGTTTGCAGGCAAGCGCGACACAGAGGGTGGCACGGTCACGCGGCAGTATGCGTGGCCGTGGTGCGTGTCGCGCCGAGGAGCCCACGGTCACGCTGCGCGTGGCCGTGCCACCCGGCCAGGAGGGTGGCACGGCAGCGGCGAAGACGCGGCCATGGGCCGCATCGCGCCGAGGAGCACACGGTCACGCTGCGCGGGGCCGTGCCACCCGGCCAGGAAGGTGGCACGGCAGCGGCGAAGCAGCGGCCGTGGGCCGTGTCGCGCCGAGGAGCACACGGTCACGCTGCGCGAGACCGTGCCACCCGGCCAGGAGGGTGGCACGGCAGCGGCGAAGCAGCGGCCGTGGGCCGCGTCGCGCCGAGGAGCACACGGTCACGCTGCGCGTGGCCGTGCCACCCGGCCAGGAAGGTGGCACGGCAGCGGCGAAGACGCGGCCGTGGGCCGCATCGCGCCGAGGAGCCCACGGTCACGCTGCGCGTGGCCGTGCCACCCTGCTATACCGGTGCTAAACCGCCGCGTTACCAGGCCGCCAATTCGCCGACGATCTCCTCAACGAGGTCCTTGATCGTAATGATGCCGACGGCCCGGCCCCTGGCGTCATGGACGATGGCCATGGCGGCCCGTGCCCCTCGCATGCGCAGCATCGCCGCGCTGACCGTCATCTCGGGCGGCACCGTGACGACCTCGCGGCTCATGATGCGCGAGAGGTCGAACGCCTGGCCACCCTCGGCCAGCACGTCGTTGATGCGAACGATGCCGACGATGTTGTCCCGGTGCTTTTCATAGACGGGCAGTCGCGTGTAGGAGTGGCGGCTGAGTTCCCGCCTGAACCGCTGCCGGCTGACGTTCGCCGGAACCGCTGCCACGTACCTCATGTGGATCATCACCTGCCGCACGGGTCGTTCGCGCAGGCCCAGGACCTTCTCCACCAGTTCGTCCTGGTAGCCTGTGATGACGCCCTCGGCCACTCCCTCGCGGATGACGGCCCGGAGCCGCTGTCGCGGTGTGAACGGGTTAGCGCCCTCGGCGCCGCTGGTCTTGGCGATCCGCAGCACCAGATTGCTGACGCCCTTAAGGGCCGGCACCAGCCCCACGCCCCGCAGCAGGGCATAAGCCCACCGCATCGGATGCGCCAACGGATACGTCCATCGGTCCGCCTCCACGACAAAGATGCTCTTGGGCGTCACGTCCGTGAAGACAAAGAAGAGCGGCGTCAGGATAGCCGTCGCCAACACCTCGACGCCGGCGGCCGTTCCGACCCAGCCCGACGCCGCCACGAGCGTCGTCACCACGATCGTCGTCAGATAGACGCCGCCGTTGTACGCGATGAGGCAGACGATGATCATGCCGCGCAGGTCCTTCAGAAGCGCGAGCAGGACGGCGGCGCGGCGGTCGCCCTGCCCGCCCCTGAGGCGAAGCCGGATCCGGTTCAGACGGTACAGACCCGTCTCCATGCCGTTGGCCAGGGCGGCGACGGCCATGCCGACCAGGGCCAGCAGATACAGGCCCCACGGATCGAGCAGTTCAAGCACCGCGTCCATCACTCGTCACCTTCCGCCTCGGCGGCAGCACCGTCGGCCGCTTCCCCATACGGGCCCGTATCCTTTTCAGACGGATGCCTTACGGCGCCGGGCGCGTCGCCTCCCGGCAGCAGACGCAGGCGGACGCGCGTCACGCGCCGGCGGCGGACCTGGTCCACACAGAACTCGAGGTTCCTGTAGCGGGCCGTGTCGCCGCACTGTGGCAACCGCCCCAGCAAACTGGTCACGAACCCCGCCACCGTCGAGTACCGGCCGCCGCCCTCCGGAAGGTCCATGTCGAACAGGTCCTCCCAACTGCGGATCGAGAGGTTGCCTGCCAGCAGGTACTGCGATCCGCTCAGCCGCTGCACCGGCTCGGCCGAGGGACGGTCGGTCTCGTCTTCGATCTCGCCGACGATCTCTTCCAGGCAATCTTCCAGCGTCACAAGGCCCGCCAGGCCGCCGTATTCATCCACCACCACGGCGAACTGAATCCGCCGCGATCGGAACATCTTCAGCAGACTCTCGACCGTCTTGGTCTCCGGCACGTAATGGACCGGCCGCACCAGGTCGGCCAGCGGCGCCTCGGGGTTCAGCAGCGCCGTCTTGGCGTACACCACGCCGACGACGTTGTCCATCCGCCCTTCGTACACAAGGATCTTGGTCTTCATCGACCGCTTGAAGACGGGCAGGACACCGGGTGTGGGTGTGCCGACGTCGCAGGCGACGATCTCGACTCGCGGCGTCATGACTTCGCGGACCCTCATCTGGCCGAGTTCGAGGATGTCGGCGAGCATGTCGCTCTCGGCGCTGGAGACGGTGCCCTCGTTTTCGGCCACCTCGACGATTGCCCGGAGTTCCTCGGTCGTCACGAAACCGCGCTCCTGCCTGCTGCGGCCGCCGGTAATCAGACGCGTGAGCGGCACAACGACCGCGTAACCGAGCAGGAGCCGAACCGGAAGCACAACGTAGCCGAGCACCATGAGCGGCAGACCGGCCACGGGGGCCAGCCGGCCCGGCATCGTGGCCGCAACGCTCTTCGGCGTGACCTCGCCGAAGACGATGACCAGCAGCGGCGTGAGCGTCCCGATGACGAACCGCCACGTGCCTACCGCCTCCGGCTGCCGCACGCCGACCCTGTGCATGAGCATCACGCCCATGACGAAGAACGCCACGTTCACCGTCATGTTGCCGGCCAGAACGGTCACCAGCACCCGCCGCGGCTCGTCCATGAGGTGGGCGGCGACCCGGCGAAACGGACTCCGTGAGAGGCGGAACCGGCGCAGTTGCTCCCGTGAGAGGTTGAACATCGCCGTCTCGGCGCCGGAGAAGAACGCCGACGCCCCCAACAGCAGCGCCATGGCCAGCAGGTGAAAGGGAAACTCCGCCAGGACACTCAACATCCGCTGCCCTCCCCTACGGGCCGTATGGCCGGCCCGCAAATGACGAATGACGAAGCCCGAATGACGAATCGTACGTGTTTAGCGTGTCATTCCGAGGGAGCGAAGCGAGTCGAGGAATCTCGCCGTTATCCGTGTCCGGACGACGAGATTTCTCCGCTCGCCCTCGCCTTTGGCGAGGGCTCGGTCGAAATGACATCGCTTCGAGAGCACGCTAAACAGGTACGACGAATCAAACGGCAATGACGAATGACGAAGCAGCACTTGCCACGAGCGACCCGGCCGGGCGAGAGGCGAGAAAGGAACCCCCCCACGCCCTTCGCCATTCATCATTATCGTTTCGTCATTCATTAGTCATTCGGTATTATTGACCTTTGCACCGCTAAAGTAAGGCCGCTGGCTTGCCGATGTACGTGGTATGAGAACCAAAGGATCGGCGGCGGAACTGGAACAGCGGCGGCGACAGGCCGTGGCGCTGTTGGGCGAAGGGTTGAGCGGGGCTCAGGTGGCCCGGGTGCTGGGCGTCTCGGAGGCCGCGGTGAGCCGCTGGAAGCGGGCCTACGCCGAAAGCGGCGAGGCCGGCTTGTCGGCCAAGCCCCATCCCGGCGGGCAGCCGCGGCTGACGGCGGCCCAACGGGAGCGGCTGTCGGCGCTGTTGCTCCAAGGGCCGCGATCCCACGGCTACCGCACGGAACTGTGGACGCTCGCGCGGGTGGCCGAGGTGATCGCCCGGCACTTCGGCGTCCGGTATCACCCGTGCCACGTGTGGCGGGTGTTGCGAGGCTTGGGCTGGAGTTGCCAGAAGCCCGAGCGCCGGGCCCGGGAACGGGACGAGGAGGCCATTGCCCGCTGGCGTCGCGAGACGTGGCCGCATATAAAAAAACGCCCGGCGAAGCGGCCGTAGTATCGTTTTCCTCGATGAAACGGGCCTGATGCTTCAGCCGTTGGTGCGTCGCACCTGGGCGCCGTGCGGGCGGACGCCGGTGATGTACTCGTGGGACCGTCACGACCGGCTGAGCGTCATCGCGGGCCTGAGCGTCTCGGCCCGGAGGCGGCGGATCGGGCTGTACTTCGCGGTGTACGAGCACAACGTCACGGCCGAGGAGGTCGAGGCCTTCCTGCGGGGCGTGCAGCGGTCGTTGGGCCGGAAGCTGATCGTCGTTCTGGACCGCTGGTCGGTCCATCGCAAGGCGGCCAAGGCCCTGGCGGGGGACGAGCGGTTCCAGGTGGAATGGTTGCCGCCCTACGCGCCGGACCTCAACCCGGTGGAGTCCGTCTGGGACCACACGAAGTACGGCGACTTGGCCAACTATGTCCCGGACGATCTGGCCGACTTGCGGGAGGAGACGATGGAATCCGTCGCCCAGACTCGCCGCCGGCCGCAACTGTTGCGTTCGTTCTTTCATAGTGCCCAACTGGAAATGTAATGTCTTACTTTAACGGCGCAAAGATCAATAGGCATTCGTCATTGGCTTTACAGCAGCCCCCCGGGCGTGCGGCAGACGAACAGGTTGTCGTGGCCGGGCACGATGAGGTCGGCGATCTCGAGCACGTCCTGGAACGATTCCTTCGCCTTCTCCAGGTCCCATTGCCTCCGGCCGAGGTCGCCGCGCTCGAAGTGGTCGCGCGTCAGCACGGCGTCGCCCGCGACGATAAGGCTCTGGATGGCCGTGTAGACGAGCAGCGAACAATGGCCCGGCGTGTGGCCGAACGTGGGGAACAGATCCACCCCCGGGGCGAACTTCTCCGGTGCCTCGCCGATTCGGGCCAGGACCTCGCGTCCCGCGTCCCCGGCCGGCGCCTCGGCCTCGGCCCAGCGGATCTCCTCCTCGTACATCGACCAGGCAGCGCCGGCGAACAGGCCGATGCCGCCGAAATGCGCCGGATCGAAATGCGTCAGGAACACGTGCGTGACCGCCGCCGGCTCCAGGCCCGACCGATAATACAGGGCGGCCCGGAGCACGTCGGGCGGCCAGCCGGGGTCAACGACCAGGACCACGTCATCCGACCGCACGAGCGTTGCGGTGGCGTACTCGCGGCGGACGGGCGTCTTCTCGTGCCAGTAGTGGTTCTGCGCCAGAGAGCCGATCGCCAGAACGTCCGCCCACACGTCGGACATCAATGCCCTCCCTAACCCCTGCGCTGCGCGGCAGCCTCTCTGGACCGCCGCGATGATACCCACTCCCAGAAGGCGCACCGTCGATATTAGGCCCCCCTGCCCGGCCCGGCAACCTAAAAGACTCAACGGGCCGTGCGCATCACGCCGAGTTTCTGGAGAAGCATCCGACAGGCATCGCGGGCAGTTGATCTCTCATTCTGACCGAGCACCGAACCGGACGTGTGCCACGGCCGGTCTTGCCCGGCCGTGCGTTTCGCATGAGATTGAGGCCCACGGCCGTCCCGGTGGGACTGCCGTGCCACCCTCCTCATGAACGCCGGGGCACGCCCCGGCCTACATGTCAACAAGGCGAATGCAGATTTTGTCCTGCGCGAGGCGCGCCTTCCAGAGGGCGGGGGGGGGAAGGTTGTTCATCAGAATCGAGTACGCTATGACCCGGCCGCTCGCGGCGTAGACGTAGCCCGACAGGGCGCTGACGCCGCGCACGTAGCCCGTCTTACCGTACACGCGTCCCTCGGCGGCGGTGCCGCGCATGCGTTTGTGCAGGCTGCCGTCGCGGCCGGCCACCGAGAGCGTCTGGACGAACCTCGCGCCGTGCAGCCGGTGCATCAACCCCAGAAGGTGCGTCACGGTGAAGGCCGTCAGACGGTTCCGGCGCGACAGGCCGGAGCCGTCGTCGAAGACGCACCCGGCGTTCGGCACGCCGCGCTGCGAGAGCCAGCGGCGGACCTCCTCGGCCCCGCTCTGCCACGATCCCTGCCGCGGCGGCAACAGCGTGGTGACGTGCGGCGTGAGGCCGTAGGCGCCGAGCAGTTTCAGCAGACACTCGGCGTACATCCCCTGGCTCCGTTTGTTGGCCACGGCGACGGTGGAGTCAAGACGGGAGACGTGAACGAAGTCGCAGACGAAATCCCTTCGCGCAGCGCCCCCGGGGGCCGCCAGCCGGGCACGCACCACCGGCCCGCCCACCTCGATGCCGGATGCCCGAAGCGCATGCACCAGCGCCAGGCCGAAGACGCGAGTCGGGTCGTCGAGCGTGCGGAACTCGACCACCGCAGGCGCCTTGCTCCAATAGCGGCCGGCGGCGCGGATCGTCAGGCCCTGCTCGTCCACCACCCGCTCGAGGCTGAACAGGTGGGCCTTGCGGTCGGCGACCGTCAGTATCCTGCCCGTGATGCGTGCGATGCCGCCGGGCGGTTCGAGCCACACGCGTGCCGGCCCGCCCACCTTGCCCGGCGCCACGTGGATGCTGGCGCAGTTGTCGTTGATCGAGAGGGCGCCGACGGGGGCCTCGTACCACTTGGCCCGCTGATTGGCCGGCCAGTTCGGATGCACGAGCACGGTGTCGAAGAGCGTATCGTCCAGGATGACCCGCTCGACGGCCGTCACGCCGCGCCCCTTGAGGACCTCGGCCCACCGGCGGAACGCGCCGATGGTGTCGCCTGCGTAGGAGTGTCCGGAGAAGTTCGGGTCGCCGCCGCCGATGACCGCCAGGTCCCACTTGCCTTTCTGCGTGGTCGATGGGATGCGGCCGACGTGCGTCCGGATGCGCCAGTCGGGACCCAGGCGGTCGAAACAGGCGGCCGTCGTCACCAGTTTCATCGTGCTGGCGGGGATGAGCGGCACGTCCGGCCGCAGGCTGTAGAGCACGTCGTTTCGTACGTGCCCCGGCGGGGCCGCCAGAGCAACGGCGTGGACCGCAACTACCGTCTTCGCGAGTCCGGCGCCGGCGAGGATCTGCTCGCAACGAGCGCGAAGCGTTTTGACGGCTGCGGTCGGCCCGGCGGCCCGTGCATGGGAGACGCAGGCGAGGCAAACTGCGAGGAAACAGACGAGCAGAATCCCGAGGTAGCGCTTGCGCATCAGCCGCACGTTTCCTTACGTTGAAGCCCAAACCGTTGAAGAGCGACGAAAGGCTTGCAGCCGCCGCCGGGACGATTATAATCCGGGCGACGGAGTTGTAAAGAACTCTGGCGCAGGGCAGCGCCGCCCTGGAGCCGCAACCCGTTGGGATAACGCGAATGTCCGATCCGCCGCCGCTCGGCACGATCGTTCAAGGGGACCTCCTGGAGGTCCTGCCCACGTGGCCCGAGGGCTGCGTGGACCTGGTGTTCGCCGACCCGCCGTTCAACATCGGGTACGAGTACGACAAGTACCAGGACGACCTGGAGCACGACGAGTACGTCGACTGGACGGAGCGGTGGATCTACGAGTGCCTGCGTGTTCTCGCGCCGGACGGCACGTTCTGGATCGCCATCGGCGACGAATACGCCGCCGAGGTCCGCATGATGATGCGCGAGAACCGGTGGGCGACGCTGCGGAATTGGGTCATCTGGCACTACACGTTCGGCCAGAACTGCAAGGCCAAGTTCAACCGCGGCCACGCTCACCTGTTCTATTTCGTGAAGGACCCCCATGCGTTTACCTTCAACGGCGACGCCGTCCGCGTGCCGTCCGACCGGCAACTGAAGTACAACGACAAGCGTGCCAACCCGAAGGGCAAACTGCCGGACGACGTGTGGACGATCTCGCGGGTGTGCGGCACGTTCAAGGAACGGGTGGGCTGGCACCCGTGCCAGATGCCGGTGAAACTGCTCACGCGGATCATCCTGGCGTGCTCGAGGCCGGGCGACGTGGTGCTCGACCCGTTCGCCGGCAGCGGCACGACGCTGGTCGCCGCCGCCCGCCACGGGCGCCGGTGGGTCGGCACGGAGTTATCCGAGCAGTACGCGTCCCTCGCCACCCGGCGCATCGAGGAGGACATGGGCCTGCTTCCGGACGCGCCGGCCAACCCCGTCCCGGAACGGGTCCAGACTTTGGACCAGATGCCATCCGGCTGAGCGCAAGCGCGCGAAACTCGCCAGCGCGAAACTGAACAAAGCCCCAATCCCGGCGCGCCGGGAGCGGGGACGCAAGCGCGGGGACGCTTGGGAGGCCACCCATGATCCATCTTGCGATCCTGGCCGAGCAGGCAGCGCCGCCGCAGAGCGGGAGCGAGGGAGGCGGCATCCTCGATTTCGTCCTCGATAACCCGTTCGCCCTGGCGCTGACGGTCGTCTTCGTGGTGGCGCTGGTCGGGGCGTTCGTCGCGGCGCGGAAGCGGGACCGGTGCCTGAAGACGTTCCGGCGGCACCCCGTCACGCTCCAGGAGCAGGCAGGCCGCCGCATCTGGGGGCTTCTGAAGGTCTTCTCGAAGGGGCTGGAACTGGTGTACGAGTCGCCCCTGGAGCGCCCGTCCAAGAACTCGTTTCTCATCTACGAGGCCGAACTCGGCCGCATCCTCTCGATTCACCGTTTCGTGGACCGCCTCGACGAGAAGGCCCTCCGGCGGCGCCGCCGCCAGACCCGCCGAATGGCCGACCCGCCGCTGGGAACCCGCGTGGCGCGGTGGGCACGCAACATCGTCAACACCTTCCGCGACGCCATCGTCAGCGCGATGGGCATGAGTCTCCAGCAGGCGGCCAAGACGTCGCCGAGCCCGGTTCTGAAGGCCCAGGGCGGGCAGGTCGGCACCGTCGGCACGATGCTCGTCGGCGAGACCGCCAACGCCTACGAGCCGATGATCGAGCAGTACATCGGCCGGCCGGTCATCCTGGAGGTCGTCAACCCCGCCGACGAGAGCAAACGCATCCTGGAGTATCACGGCTACCTGGGCGAGTACAGCGCCCGGTTCATCCTGCTCGTCAACGTGCGCCACCGGTTCCACGAGACGGTGCCGCTGGGCGCGACGGCCAAGTTCCTGGAGGGCGCCCTGGAGGTGCGGACCGACAAGGATACGGTCCGCGTCCGGAACGGCTCGGCCGTCCAGGTAATCGTGGAGGGCGTCCGCGCGGGCGACGTCTGTCACGACATCGACACGCGCATCGAGCCGGGCGAGACGGGCGAGACGGCCGTGCCTCAAGAGGCGGCCGATGCCGACGGCGCCGCCGTCGCCGTCTCCTGGCAGCGCGAGTTCGACCTTCTCGTGCCGCGCTCCGTCGGCGTCATCCGTCACGCCAGCGAGCCGCCAGGCCACGCCAACTAGGCAGGAGCGAGGAAGTCTTTCCGAACAGCCGTAGCGCCGGGGTTTATCCCCGGCGCGGAACCGCCGTCGGCCTGACGGGCGGGCGCCCGTACGGGCGCTACAACCTCAGGAGCGCGCAACACTGCCCCCGGTATCTTCACCGGGGGCCAAGTATCACGGACGCTGGCCGCGGTGCTGCTGTTTCAACCTGGCAACGACGTGGCGGCCATTGAAACGCCCGGCGCCCGCCGGTACACTGGGCGCGGGTCAACCGGCACCGGCCGGGGGGTTAGCGATGGCACAGCCTTCGGTACTGATCATCGAGGACGAGGAAGTCGTCCGGACGGCGCTCGCGAAGCGTCTCCGGATGACCGACTGTCTGGCCGAAGCGGCCGCCACCGGCGAGGAGGGCATGAAGCGCCTCGGCGAGAGGCCCGCCGACCTGGTCCTGCTGGACTATCGCCTGCCGGATACCGACGGTCTGGAGTTGTTGGAGCGCATCCGCCGCCGGTGGCCCGACACCCTGGTCATCATGATGACGGCCTACACGAACGTAGACGTCGCCATCCAGGCCATGCGGCTGGGCGCGCACGACTACGTGTCGAAACCGTTCAGCCTCGACGAGATGATGGTCGTCGTCGATAAGGCCCTGGAGACGAAGCATCTGCGGACCGAGGTGCGGCGTCTCCAGACCACCCGGATGCAGGAGTTCGCCTTCGATCAGATCGTGGCCCGCAGCCCGAAGATGGTCGAGATCGTGGACCTCCTGAAGAACCTTGCGGTCTCCGAGGCGCGGACGATCCTCCTTCAGGGCGAGAGCGGCACCGGCAAGGACCTGGCGGCCAAGGTGCTGCACTACAACAGCCCACGGGCCGAGCACCCGTTCATGAACATCACGTGCACGGCCCTGCCCGAGACGCTGCTGGAGAGCGAACTGTTCGGCCACGAGAAGGGCGCCTTCACCGACGCCCGCGAGCGCAAACAGGGCCTGTTCGAGTTGGCGGAGGGCGGGACGATCTTTCTCGACGAGATCGGCGACATGCCTCGTTCTCTCCAGGCCAAACTCCTGAGGTTCCTGGAGGAGAAGGCCTTCCGCCGCGTGGGCGGCACACGGGACCTCGTCGTGGATGTCCGCATCGTCGCCGCCACCAACAAAGACCTCCGCCGACTCGTGTCGGATGGCGAGTTCCGCGAAGACCTCTTCTACCGGCTCAACATCTTCCCCGTGACGCTGCCCCCTTTGCGCGAGCGGGCCGACGACATTCCGCTCCTGGTCGAGCGCTTCATCGGGCGGTACAGCGAGGAGTTTCACAAGGAGGTGACGGGGATCGATCCTGCGGCCCTGGCCGTCATGCAGGCCTACGACTGGCCCGGCAACGTTCGCGAAATGCGGAACCTCATCGAGCGGGCGATGCTCTTGTCAACCGGCGGGCGGCTGACACTCGACAGCCTGCCGATGGAACTGATGATCCCCGCCGTCGTCGCCACCGACGAGGAGGGCGGCGAGACCCAGCCGCTCGTCCTGCTTGGCCCGCAAGGCGTGGACCTCCGCCAGGTCGAACGCCTTCTCGTCGAACAGGCCATGGAACTGGCGGTCGGCAACCAGTCGCGCGCCGCCCAGTTGCTGCGCATCAGCCGCGACCAACTGCGCTACCGGCTCCAGAAGTACGGCCTGCTGAAGGCCAACGACACGGGCCACACATCCTGAGAGAGTTTCCGGAGGGCCCGCGCAACCGGGCGCCGGCAACGATTTCCGGCATGGGACGATTTCCTGCGGCTTGGCCGTAGCGCCGGGGTTTATCCCCGGCGCATCCTGGCTGGCGCCGCCGCCAACGGCCGCCGGGCATAAAGCCCGGCGCTACAACCGCCTGCGCTCGCCAGAAAAACTTGCCACGCCCGCGCAACCGGGCAGCGGCAAAATGCAAACGCCGCGCCACGAGCCGCTTGCCGGTCCCGCTCTCGCCTTCAATCAGGACACAGCAATCAACTCTGCGCGACGGTGTCGGAGAAGTCTTACGAAACCGCGAATCGCCCGGGAAACCCCGATTGCCTATCCACCGGGCGCTTCGGCGCGCCCGGCGCCAAAAGCGGCGCTAGCGCCGCCGACGACCACGAGCGTAAACGGCAAACGCCAAGCCCACGCCCATCAGGCCCAACGTCGCGGGCTCCGGCGTTGGGGAGGGCAGAAGGCCGCTCCCCGGCGTCGGAAGACCGCCGTCGGCCATGGCGCCGCTCTTCCACGTCGGAGTGTACGGACTGGTGAAGAGCAGTGTCGTGGACAACGCGTCCGGGGCAATCTGCGGGTCGAAGAGCCAGTACACGCTGGTTGCGCTGACCATCTCAAGACTCGGAGACTGGCCGCCCGCGGTCCCCGGCGCGCCCGCGGAGGTGTCGTCCCCCGCATTGGCCGCGCCGCTCCCCTCTTCGAGGCCGACGCTGAAGAACGCCACGTCCACCGTGCTCGCCGCAGCGTTGAAAATCTGATAGACATAGACGTAGTGTGCCCCTGTCGACGGGTCGTCGCCCGGGTAAGCGGTCGGCGCGTAGACGGCGTAATCGACGTCGGCGGTCAACGTGTCGCTCCCTGCGGTAAACGTATAGGATCTCGTGCCGAAGAATCCGGTCAAGGCCCCGACCCCGTTCGCGATCGGGCCCGCCCGGACCGGTCCGACAAGATAAAACATGACAAGTGCGAAGGCACAGACTGATAACCATCTGCCATGACGCATCATAATCGCCCTCTCTTCCCTTTTCCGAACGACTGGCTCGTTCAACAAAAAAGACGATCTCCGAAGGCTTTCCCTCCAGAAATCGCCACAAGAATCCGGCTTAACTATTCAGTTTCGCTCCGCCGGCCTCCCTCTAAAGGCCAACGGTCCTGGGCCCACTCGTATCCCCACAACGGGGCCCGTGCTATGCTCCTCCTATCCTTGCTGGGCGACATGGATAAAGGGCATCCGGTTCGGTCCCCCCAAACCGCTTGCCCCTTGCTCCGCACCAACGTGATACTATAGCACAAATCCCGGAAAAGTCAAATCGCACGGGCGGATATCTTTTTTTCTCCCCCCCAAACCCGCAGAAAACGGCACTATCGTGAAATAACGTTCACTTTGTGTGGTTTTCAGCGGCCCCATAACGGTACAAGAAACGCCGCCACCGCGCCCGCCAGATGCCTGCGCCTCGCCATGGTCCACGCCCGTGGCCGCTGCCAGAGGATGCCCGTCCCCCGCCGTTCGCCGGCGACTACTCGCCGCCGGCCTTGCCGGTTCCCGGCGTCGGCCGGTCGTCGTAGCGTTTGGTTCCTTCGCGGATGGCCTGGCGGTTAGCGGCTTCGATGCGGCGGCGTGCGTCATACTTGGCCTGGCGGCGCCGGTGGGTCTCGCACGGAACGAAGCCGGGCATGTCGGCCCGGGGGCGTTTCCGGAGCATCTCCTGTCCCGCGCCGATGATGGCGAGGGCTTCGGCATACCTCGGGTCGCCCTTGTCGTTGAACTTCGCCAGAGCGGGGCTGAGTTCGGGCCGGTCGAAACTAACCTGCGGCCCGCGATTGCTGCCATGCCCCTTCAGGCGGCCGAAAGGCACGCCCGTCAGTTGGGTCAGGCGCCGGAGTTGCCCGCCGTCGAGCGGGCAGCGGCCGGTGAGCGAGTCCGGGTAAGCGCACGCGTAGTGGGCGTAGTACGGCGCGTTCAGGTCCACCCAGGTGACGATGCGGTCGAACTCCTCCGGGCTGAGTTTGACGTCGTTGTGCCCCTTGCGAAGGACCTGCACCAGTTTGCTGGCGTGCGAGCCCCAGGAGCGTGCTTGCCGGATCTCGGCTGGTCCGCCGCCCACGGCGCCCGTGTAGCCTTTGCGCCAGAGTTCGTTGTAGGCGGCGTTGAACGTCAGGTCGCGGTCGGGCGCGAGGACGAGTTTCTTCGCGCCCTTCTTGCCGTAGTCGTGGCACCCCAGGCAGTGCCGGTTGAAGACCGGCTGGACCTCGGCCATGTAACTGAACAGGCGCGGCGGGCCGTGCCAGGGCTCCAGTTTTCGCGGGGGTCGCGACACGGCCAGGCTCCGGTGGTTCGGCGGGGCCGTGAGGCGATCCTCGTGGCACCCGACGCATCCGGTCCGCTCGCCCGATTGCACCATCGTGCCGCTTCGCATCGACTGGATCATCATCCCGTTGGAGTCGAGCAACTGGAAGTAGACGAACCGGTCGGACGGGACGGCGAAGTACGCGGACCCGTCCTCCTCGACCGGCACAGAGCCGAGGATGCGCTTGTTCTCGAGGCTGTGCCAGTTCATCCCCGGCGCGGTGTAGCCCTGGCCGTTCCAACTGCCGGCCGACCAGAGCCGTTTCTCGGGCGACTCGACGACGCGCAGCCGCTTCACCGTTCCGCGCTCGACCCCGCGCATGTGCGTCCCCTGATACACGTCCATGACGTAAAGCAGGCCCGGGGCGCCGGAAAAGTCACGCCGCGGGGGGACAACCGGCGGGCGCGGCCGCGGTCCGACCGGCATCGGGTCGTAGCAGCCCGGCCCCTCGGCGTGCAGCAGCAGTTCGTTGCCGAAGACGTCAACCAGGTAAATTCCCATCTGGTCGCCGCGGCCGGTCCTGCGAGAGCAAAGGAAGTACTTACCTGCCCCCCGGCCCGTCGCGGGGTCACTGAGCGGGTACGGGTCGGCGTACTTGAGGCGCACCCTTGAGAACGTGTCGCAGTCGAACGGGCCGCCCGTGCGGATGAGGTTGATGGCCTCCGGCGGCCAGATGCGGACGACCGGCTCGCGACCGTCGAGGCCCAGGCTCGGGTCGATAATCGCCATCGCCCCCCACAGGTGGTCGTGGTGCGGGCCGAAGATGCAGATGGCCCGGTTCGTGCCGGGGAGGATGCGCGCCGTGTAGACCGCGCCCGGCGAGGCCGTGTTGTTGCCCCAGAAGACGGCCTGGTTCGTCCCGTCCGGGCCGACGGTCCACAGGCTGTGAGCGTCGCCGAAGTTGCGGTCGACATATTCCCAACGGGCGTAGAAAATGCGGCCGTCGGGCATCAGCGACGGCTGGTTATCGAACAGGTTGTTGCGTTCGATCTGGTGAATGTTGGCCCCGTCGGCCTCCATGCGGAAGAGGTTGGCCGCGTGGTCGCGCGAGCACTGATTGAACTTCGGCTCGCGCGTCGATGAGAAGACAATCGTGTCGTCGGGCAGGTAGATGGGGTCGAAGTCGGAGACGCCCGCCGCAAACGTGAGTTGCTTCATGCCCGAACCATCGGCATTCACCTCCCAGATGTGGTAGTCTTCGCGCACGTTGCGGCGGAGCGCAAAGATAATTTTCTGCCCGTCGAAGTGCACCTCCGGGTCGCGGGCAACGCCCGCGGGCACGTCGACCAGGACCTTCACCTCGCCGCCGCGCGCGAGGTCGATCGTCTTCATCGCGCCGCCGCCCTGGAACAGGTTGGTGTGCGGCTCGTTTCTGTCGACGTTGAACTCCCCCGTGTGAAACAGTGTGTCGATGGCGTGATAGTGGCTGCGGTACTGTGGCCGGACGACGTAGAGGATGGGCTGGCCGCTGACGAGGGGGTTCGCGATCAGCGCCTCGCGGCGCAGCGCCAGAAAATCGCGGGTCAGGTTCGCCAGGTCCTCGGGCTTCGTTATCTCGGCAAGGCTCTTCTGGAACTGGTCCAGTCGACCCAGGAACTCCGGGCCGCGCGGGTAGTCGCGGGGGAAGGTGCGGCACAAATCCTCGATGGCCCGCCGCAGGGCTGTGAAACTCGCCTCGGTCCCGGCCGGCACCCTCACCCGGGGAATCACGAGGCCGTCGGGAAGAATCCACAATACGTCCCACATCTCGCTGCCGAGGTTGTCGTGGACGAACGTGATCTTGCGCACGTCGAAGTCGAATCGGATCTGCTCGTCGTAGACGCGGTCGTCGCGCGGCCGCAAGACCCGCTCGACCAGCGTATGCGGGTCGCCGGCGGCATCGGTGGCCACGACGGTGAACTTGAGGCCGTTGGCGGTCTTCGCGGCCGCCTCGTTGGTGAGGGCGTACTGCAGCCGCCAGACGTGCCCCTTCGGGAACTCAACCGGCCACGAGGCGCTGAGCACGTTTCCGTCGGGGAAGGAGAGCATGAAGAGGCCGTTGCGGCGTTCGTTCCGCACCCGTCCTTCGCCCAGGGCGATGAAGTCGCGCGAGTCGCCTTCCCACTCGAAGCCGCCGGCCAACCGGTGGTCATCCATACTGTTTCCGCACGCGTCGCGCCAGACGAACTTGTGGCCCGACTTGTCCCAGACCCTGGCGTCCTTCGGGTGAAACAGGCCGCGCGGCGCCGGCCCGCCGCCGGGCTTTCGGGCCGCCGTCTCGGCCGCCACGACACCCACCGTCAGGACAGCGAGGACCAGCACTACAACGAGGCCTCCCGCGCGGCGGCCTTCGGCATACGCCTCCGTACTGGACCATGCCGCCGCGAAAGGCCCTGGGACACGTTCCTGGCGGCCTGGGCACGCCGCCAGGCGGGCACAAAGACTCAAGTTTCGTTGTAGTACGAGGGCGGTGCTGAGAAAACCACGGGATGATCCTGCTCCACGCATGGTCTATCTTGCGCCTCGCGTGCAACCGCCGCTCGCCGACACAAGCGTACCATCTCGACGGCCGGCGGTGTAGCGTTTTCAGACCCGTGCCATGTGCCACCCTGCAAAAAGGTTCCAGGAACCTTTTCTGCGTAGCACCCTGCGGGCCCTTCGGGGAAAAGGTTCCTGGAACCTTTTTGCCCTGCCGCCCGCCCGTGAAAAGAGTCACACCTCATGTGCCACGGCCCGTACGGGCCAGGGGCTCGCCCTGCCAGGGTGCCGCCGCCAGAATCCGTACCAGGGGGGTACGATGTCTGGGGCGCTTCCCAGGAGTCTGTCGGAGAGCCGGCCCCGAGAATTCATAAGCCTTTGTGCTGAAAGGACTTACCGGTTTCGGCGCGAGGTTTTCCGACAGACTCCCAGGAGTGGTTGCGAAAAGGCTTGCTTTGTGTGGCGGAATCTGGTAAGAGGTGTGTACCCACGCCTTTGCGGCCGGGGGATGGACGGCCACGCCTGAGCCACATGCCGGCTCAACGGAGCCTGTCTCAAACACCAAAGGAGCCGTATGAGGAGAGTCCCGCCATGAGGAAGCCAACATTCGCGGTGATCGGAGCCGGATGCGGCGGCCAGGCCATGGCCGGACACCTTGCATCGGCCGGTTATGACGTGGCCCTTTGGAACCGGTCCGCCGCCCGAATCGCGCCGTTTAAGGATCGGGGGTTCATCGAACTTCAGGGCAAAATCCGGGGCGTCGGAAGGATCTCCTACATCGGCACCGACCTGCCGAAGGCACTGGCCGACCGAGACGTCATCATGATCGTCACGACCGCCACGGGGCACCGGCCGGTGGCGGGACGGATGGCTCCCCACCTGCGGGACGGCCAGGTCATTCTTCTGAACCCCGGCCGGACCTTCGGCGCGCTGGAGTTTTCCCGTGTCCTCCGGCAGTCCGGCTGCGCGGTCGAGCCAATCGTCGGAGAGGCCAACACGCTCGTTTACGTGTGCAGGGTTCCCGTCGCGGGAACCGCCGTCATCAAGGCGGTCAAGAGGGAGGTGTCGGTTTCGGCGGTCCGCGCCGAGGCCACCCCGTATCTCCTCCGTCGCCTCGGCGGCGTGTACCCGCAGTTCGTCGCCGCGCCGTCGTTTCTGGAGACCAGCCTCGGCAACATCGGAGCGATTTTCCATCCGACCATTGCCCTGTTCAATAAACAGAGAATTCGTGCGAAGGAAGCGTTCGACTTTTACACTGCCGGAATCACCAGACAAGCGGCGCGGTTCCTTGCCCGAGTGGACGGTGAATTCCAGTCGCTCGCCAAGGCCCTGGACGCCCGGCCTCTGTCCGTCGCGCAATGGCTCCATTCCAGGTACGGCCTTGAGCCGTCCGACGTGTACACGATGCTCCGCACGAATCCCGGCTACCAGGACATCGAGGCCCCAACCACCCTCGACCACCGGTACCTCTGGGAAGACATTCCCATGGGCCTGGTGCCCATTTCGGAGTTGGCCAAGGCCCTCGGCATCGCGACGCCGGCCGTCGATCATCTCATCGACGAAGGGTCTGTGACGCTCGGGCGAGACTTCCGGACGGAGGGGAGAACGCTTGCCAAACTCGGCCTCTCGGCCGGGGGCGTCAAGGAGGAACTCGCAGCCATCATCCGGGGCGAAGACCGGGTCCCGGAGAGCGTTCATGTCTGACCCGGTAACCCGTGCCGACACCATCGGTTTGGCCCGGACCCGGATCGACGCCCACACGCTTGGCCTGTTACGGGCGGATGAACTCCTCCGGGCGTCCGGGTTCCGGACGGTCATCGCCGGGCCGGCCCTGTGCGGGGCCTTCTCGGAGCCGGCCCGAGCGGAGAACTCATCGCGTATTCGCCGGTGGCTCTCCGAGAACCGCATCAGTGTCCTTTGCTTCTCCTACCGCCTTGGCGCCGAAGACGGGGTGCGCGTCTTTCGGCGCCTGATGGGGCAACTGGCGAGCGACCGGCTCCTGAAGACGTGCGGCGGGCGGATCAAGGCGGTCTATTTTGCAGGGCTGCCGGCCGCCTGTGACGCCGTACACCACCTTTATGGCGATGCGGTCGGCGTCTTCCGCGGCGACGAAAGCCCTCGCGAAACCCTGACGCGCATGGGCATTGACCCCGCGCTGGCCCCGGACGACATCGCCGGCGTCCACCCCTACGACGCCGCCCTCGCGAGTTTCGGCCGAGACGTCATCGCGGCGGGCGACGAGGCCTCGGTCATGCCCGTGGACAGAGCGACCTCGAAGTCATTTGGCACGAAGCAGGAGAAGGTTGTTGACAGGATGGAGCACGGCCGCCGGCACGGTCTCCCGCCGCTGATGCGGGCCCATGCGGGCCCGTATCAATCGAATCGGCGAGAGGCCGTGAAGCACTTTGAGTCCTGGTGCCGGGAACTTGCACGCGCCGGCCTGCTGGACGTCCTCTCCATCGGCACGTCGCAACTGACCCAGGAGCGGTTCGGCGAGGCGTGGGACGGCAGGCCGAACGGGGGCGGCGTACCGATCAACTCACCGCGCGAATACGAGCGCATAGGGCAGGCCGCCAGGCCCATGCTCGTCAGGACGTACGCGGGTACACGAAACGTGCCCGAACTCGCCGCCATGCACGAACGGACCCTCCACAACGCCTGGCACGCCCTGTCGCTGTGGTGGTTCTCGCGGCTCGACGGGCGGGGCCCGAACGCGGTGCCGACGAACCTGCGGGAGCACGTCGAAGCCCTGCGGCTGGTCGCCTCGGCGGGGACACCGTACGAACCCAACGTGGCCCACCAGTTCGCCTTCCGGGGGGCCGATGACGTGACGTGTATCGTGTCGGCGGTTCTGGCGGCCAGGACCGCCAGACGCCTCGGCATCCGCAACCTCATACTGCCCATCATGCTGAACCAGCCGAAGTATACCTGGGGCGTCAACGACCTCGCCAAGGCGCGCGCCGCCCTGACGCTCGTCCGCGAACTCGAAGGCTCGACCTTCCGGGTGACTCTCCAGACCCGCGCCGGGCTGGACTACCTGTCGCATGAACTGCCGAAGGCGAAGGCGCAACTGGCGGCCGTGACGGCGCTGATGGACGACATCGAACCGGACGACCCACGCAGCCCCGACATCATCCACGTCGTCAGTTACTGTGAGGGACACCACCTGGCCACGCCCCGGACCATCAACGAGAGCATCCGGATCACGCGAGCGGCGTTGGCGTCGTACCGGCGCCTCCGGGCCGGGGGGCAGGTGGACGACATGTCGGCCCATCCGGAGGTGCGCGAGAGAACGTCCTCTCTGATTCAAGGCGCCCGGCACGTCCTGGCAACGGTTGAGGCGTGCGTGGATCGCCCGTATACCCCCCGGGGGCTTTACGACGTCTTTCGCCTGGGTTTTCTGCCGGTCCCGCAGTTGATGCACTGCCGGGACGAGTTCCCCGAGGCCGTCCGGTGGCAGACCGAGGTGCGCCGCGGGCGAGTGGACGTTTGCGTGGACGGAAAGCCGCTGCCGCCCAAAGAGCGAATGCAGCAGGTCACGGCAAGGATGCTGGACGGATGAAACACGTGAAGATCGGCTTGCTCAACAAGAAGCGCGGCAACTTCACGATCCAAGAGAAGT
>JAUVZF010000061.1 GCA_030602705.1 Planctomycetota bacterium | reverse complement strand
CACGCTCGGCGACCGCAGTTACTTCGCGGCGGCGGGTATCGGCGACCTGTATCGGTACTTCCTCCGAGCCCGCCGCGCCTCTCGGGATGGGAACGGCGTGTTCGCCTTGTTCAACCTGCTCGAGGAGGCGGTGATCCGGCGGACGCGACCGTTCATCAAGAAGGCGTACCCGGAGGCCACTATCCGCGGCAAACGGATCTCGTTTCCGACTCGGAAACTCCGAACGGTTCGCTACAACCTCGAAGCCACGTATGAAGGGATTTACGACGAAGTCGTCTACGGCATCGAGAGCCTGACGCTGGCCCCGTACAACCTGGAAGCCTACAAGAAGAAGGGCGTCGAGGTGGACGAGTTCGAGGCCGGCCGTGAGCAGGCGTTGGTGGGCATCTTTAAGAGCCGCTACTTGAAGCGGTTCGAATCGAGCATCGAGGCGCTGCGGATCAGCATCCGCCGGGCCCTGGCGTTCCTGAAGACCTTCGAGTCCTACATCCTCGACGGTCGGCTGATGAGAAGCAGCGACTTCCACAAAGCCATCCGCTATCTGGAGCGGGAGAACGAAGAGGACGACGCAACGCCCCGCTCGGTGGCAGAGGAAATGGATGAGAACGAAGCGGCGCAGCGGGTCCTGGCGGCGATGGAGGAGGTGGATACGTCCCGGTACGACCTTCGGGAGCTCCACGAGGCGGTGCAGCACGACGTGGACGTTCTGACGGCCATCTGGCGGCGCGTCAAGGACATCGGGCCCGAGAACGATGCCAAGCTCCAGCGTCTGAAGGACCTGCTACGCAAAGACCTGCACGGGAAAAAGGTCCTGATCTTCACGTACTACAAGGACACCGCCCGCTACCTCTATCGACACCTGGGCCATCCCGACAACCCGGACGCCGTCTGTTTCTGCAAGAACATTGGAGACGCTACAGTGCGTCGAATGGACAGCGGCGCGAGCCCCAAGGACCGCATTCGGCTCATTCAGATGTTCGCGCCGAAGTCCAATGGGCGTGAGGATTGGGTCGGCACAGACCACGAGGTAGACATCTTGATCTCGACCGACGTGCTCTCTGAGGGCCAGAACCTCCAGGACTGCGGCCATCTCGTGAACTACGACCTCCACTGGAATCCGACGAGGATGGTCCAGCGTGCGGGACGGATCGACCGAATCGGCACCGACTTCAAGACGCTGTGGATCCGCAACATGTTCCCTGACGAGGGGCTGGAACGGCTCCTCCGCCTGGTCGAGAGCCTGAGCCGCAAGATCGCGGACATCGACCGAGCGGGGTTCCTGGACGCGAGCGTCCTCGGCGAGGCCGTGCACCCCCGAAACTTCAACACCCTGCGGCGCATCCGCGACGAAGACGGGGCGGTCATCGAGGAGGAGGAGCAATTCACGGAACTGGCGAGCAGCGAGTTCCTGCTTCAGCAACTGCGCGGGCTCCTCGACGCGGGCGGCAGGGAGATGCTGGAGTCGCTGCCGGACGGCATCCACTCCGGGCTGGTCCGCGAAGGCGCCCGCGGGGCCTTTTTCTACTTCCAGGCGGAACCGTCCGGGGGCGAGAAGATGCACTTCTGGAAATGCGTGGACCTGAAGGACGGCGGGGTCATGGACAACCGCTACCTCATCGCCAACCTGATTGCCTGTGACAGGGATACGCCGCGTGTGGTTGACCCGGAGATCTTCAGACAGGTATTCGACCTCCAGGAGCGTGCGATTGACGACATCATCACGTCGTTCCAGGAGCAGCAGGCGTTGGAGGCCGCGCCGAGGACCGTTGATCCGATGCAGCAGACCGTGGCGACAGCCATCCAGGGCTACATCAACCACCCCGACGTGGACCGCCGTCAGGCGCTGGAGGCCATTCGCTTCCTGAACCAGTCGATGCTGACGGTGCAGGTGAAGGAGCTGCGAACGGTGTATAAGCAGTTCCAGGACAAGGGAGACATTGGGCGTTTGCTCGGAAGCGTCGCCGGTCTTCGTGAGGAATACGGCTCAGAAGCGGCGGGTGTGGCGCAGAGCGAAGCCCGAACTTCGACTCGAATTGACCGCGGCGACCTGCGCCTGATATGCTTCGACGTCATCTCAGGTGCATGAGGAGTCCAAATGCCGAGTTGGGAACTCAGCGGGACGAAGTGGGTGTCTCTTCCGGCCGCACTTGCTGCCGGGGACATGATCCCCGCCGGCGGCGGGGCGTATGCGCTACGAATTGCACCAGGCGGGCAGCCGAGGCCGATTCCTCGGATCTTCTCTGTGGACCGAAGCGGCATCCTCTGCTTCGGCGAGACCGGTTGTCTGAAGAGAAGACTGGGGTGGTTCCAGGCTGCTGCTCAAGGGAAGCCGGCTGTCGTTCAAACCGAAGCCGCGGTCTAGGTAACGCAATCGGAAGTACGTCATGCCCCGAGACGCCGTGGACTACATTATGGACACCTTCCCCATCGTGAAGAAGGACGAGAAGGCCCACGGCACGTATCGCACCAAGGACACGATCCTCGAGATCTACGACGCCATGGCCGAGGCCATCCGCACTGGCCACCCCTACCAGACCCGCCTCGACCCACCCCCCGGCCCGCCCGCCGACGCCGAGGGAAACTTCCTCCCCCTTCCCGAATGGAACCCCGGCCAGCCCCGCCCCGCCGACTGGCCACCCCACATCCACCCGCCGCGTGTTGGGCGCGACGGGAGCGCATCCCGCCCAACACGCACGGAACCAATGCTGCACCGAGCTGAAAGGAGAGAGCAATGACAAAGGTATCTGCTGCCAGTCCCGATGAGGGGAAGCGGGCGAATGGTTACGAGCGAAAGCAGGCGCGCGAGATCGTCAAATGGAAGAAGGAAGAGCCGGGCGTCGTGAGCAAAGCGTTCGGTGTCGTTGTTTATCCGCTCGCCTGGCTTGTAGACAAGGTCGTGCCTCGGGCAGCAGTCCGCGCCGCCTTGGACTTCGTGAGTTCGGCGGGCGAGTGGCTGGCCGACACCAAGGACATCATGCGGGAGGGGAGTGTTGCGAAGATTGCCGAGCTTCGGTCAAAGAATCTGAATCTGTCGGATGACATGGCGGACGAGGTCCACAATTGGGCGATAGGGATCGCTACGGTCGAGGGTGCTGCTACCGGTGCTTTCGGAATCCTGGCCGCGCCCATTGACGTCCCGGCCATCATGACTATTGCCACAAGGACGATTCACAAGATCGGCCTGTGCTACGGCTACGAGTGCAAGAAGAAGAAGGACAAAGACTTCGTGCTTGGGATTCTCGCTGCCTCTGGAGCGAACGAGATGACGGAGAAAGTCGCTGCTCTTGCCGTCCTACGGAGTGTCGAGGTGACCATCGCTAAGCAGACCTGGAAACGCATCGCCCAGATCGCCGCCCAACGTCGGGTGAGCAAGGAAGCGGGGATCATAGCCATCAAGAATCTGGCGAAACAGATCGGCATCAACCTGACGAAGCGCAAAGCACTTGCGGCGATACCGTTCATCGGGGCGGCGGTAGGAGGCTCTGTCAACGGCTGGTACGTCAAGGAGGTGGGTTGGGCCGCGCGGCGAGCGTTCCAGGAACGATGGCTGGTAGACAACCAGAGAGACGTAGCCATTGAGCTGGTGGGGAGTTCGTAAATACAGCGGCTGAGTGAAACCGGGTGTCGGGGAAATACCACATGCCCTTGGCGTTTTTGGCCTTCATGAACAGGGGCGTCCGCTGGCGAATCATGCATCACGCGCTGCAATACCCGTCTGGCCCGCGCGGATCTGCCCGCCCTGCCATGAAAGGGGAACCTCTTGCCGCTCCCCGCGTGGAAGCCCAGTCAGCCCAAGCCCCCACGTGGTGCACCCACAGCCACCCGCCGAAAGGAGCAGCACCATGAGTAAGGAACTGCTTTCCAAGTTTACTTTCGGATTCCTCATGGCCCAGTTCTTCCCAGGCGCGGTGGCCGTTTTTGCGGTCGCGCTGGCCGCAGATTCCTATGCGGCCGACGAGCAGTCCCCGGGTCTGTGGCCCGCTGCCTGCTCACTCTATGGCCACATGCTTGAAACGCCTTCCCGAATTGCGATCTATGCCTTTCTGGCAGCTGGAACAGGCATGCTCATCCACGGGTTGCATTGGACGGTTCTCGCTTGGCTCGAGAACCACGGGAATTCTGGTAAGCCACGACCTAGCCGCGAGAGTTTCTGGCACAGGCGATGCATTCTGTTTCAACTCGTGTTTGGCCCTATCAAGATGGTGATTGAGACCCTGTGGCTCTTAGTGGCGCCGAACCTGAAGTCACTCGCGATGGAAGAGAATGTGCCGCGAGTAAGACCGGCACGGATGCCGAACTTCATATTCCTGGAGGAGTTCTACCTCTACTTCGGGCAGTTCTACGCACACACCGCTTATGCGCTGTTGCTCAGCATGGGATGTCTTGTCGTCGCTTTGTTCCGTGTCGGCTGGACGGTCAATGGCGGTCTCTTGATCGCGGGAACGTATCTGGGGACCAGCATCTTCTTCCTGCTAGGCCGAGTCCAACTCGCGACGCTCTTCATCGCTGAGCGAGCGCTGTGTGATCAATCCGATCCCTCAAATGGCGGAACACAAACGGCCACGACACGCACAGTCGAGAATGAATGATGAAGAGATTCACTATTGCGAAGCACGGCAAGGGGGAGGGCGCCGGCCACTACCGCACCAAGGACACGATTCTCCAGGTTTACGACGCCATGGCCGAGGCGATCCGCACTGGCAAGCCCTGCCAGACCCACCTCGACCCACCCCCCGGCCCGCCCTGCGATACCCAAGGCAACTTCATCCCTACGACCCAGTGGGACTCCGCCAGGTGGCCGCGACACATCCATCAGCCCCGTCCTGCTGCGGAGGAAGCACCACGAACGAAGAAAGGATTGAGTTATGACTGAAGGGGACTCTGTGATTTATCGCGTGGACCTCCGGGCAGGCAGGTTCGAACCCCTTGCTCCGGCCAATGCCGCGGACCTTATGGTGAGGGAGAAGCGCATCGAGGAATGGGTGGCTACACGCCTGAGCTGGTGTTCTCCGATAGGGACGCCATAATGGTGATCGCCCAGGAAGTCTCGGGCGAGCCGCTGGCCGACCTGTTGGCGGTGGATAGCCAGGGCACTCTCATCGTTGTAGAAATCAAGCGGCACGCAGGCGACCGGAGGACGGTCGGACAACTGCTGGACTACGGCGCCGGGCTATCGGAGTGGGACTACGAGGCGTTCAACCAGCGGTGGAAGGTATACAAGCCAGACGGGGGCGAACTCGTTGACGCTTTCCGGGAGTTCGTGGGCAACGCCGAGTTCCCCAAGGACGATTTCCTTGCCCGGCGCCGGTACGTGATCCTCGCCTCGGAGGCCGACGAATCGCTGAAGCGAATCGTCGCCTGGCTGCACGACGAGTACCAGGTGCCCGTCGATTTCGTGCCTTTCGCCTTCTTCCGCCACGGCGACGATGTCTTCATGCAGATTGCCAAGATCGACGTGGAGCCGATCCCTTCCCCGGCCGGTTGGGCCGGCGACTGGTTCTTCAACACTGACGAGACGCACAGCCCCGGCGCGTGGCGAAAGATGCTGAAGCAGTGCGTCATCGCCGACTGCGGGTACGGCCACGCCAAGTCGAAGCACAAGATGGACCTTCCCGGCCAGGGCGATAGGGTCTTCGTGTACGTGAACGGCGTCGGCATCCTTGCCGTCGGCCAGGTCGCGGATGAAGAATCCTATTCAGCCGACACGGTATTCGGACAGACGAACGGCGACGAGTTCCACCGTAAGGTGTCTTGGTCGTCGGTCGTCGCTGCCGAGCGGGCGGTGACCGCGCAGGACGTCAGCCGCTGGGGCTACAACCTGCCCGTCCGATGCACTATCGCGAAGATGTGGAGTGGCAAGGTCGCGGAACTCATCGCTGGTGAGCTCAAAGAGAAAGCCGCCGACAGTCGCACTGGTAAGGGGTGATTTGCCACGGCGAACCGCCAGCCATGAGAAGAAAGTGTTTGGGCTGCAAGCCCCCGAAGGCCGCGACAGAGCGGGCGAGACAATGTGCGCAGGCGGACCTTACCGCTCCTGCCTCGACCCGTCCGCCAGCACGTCCAGGACGGCCCGCGTCCGGCCCTGGCCGTCCACCAGCCGAAACTCCCGCGCCTCCACGATCCCCGGCGCGGTGGGCGCATGCCGCCCACGTGTTGGTGACTAGGTGGGTCAGGGGCTGCGGCGCCTTGCGCGGTTAGTCCCACACCTGGCCATCACGGTGTGCGTGGAAGGAAGGTCCATGACGCGACCCAGACAACCTCGCATCAGCATGCGTCTGGTCACGGATTGGTCACGGGTTTGCACCAGTTTCCGTCGTGGGGAGTGGTACGGAATCGCGGATTGTGGTACTATGTCGCACGGTGTGGCAGGCAGGCCTGGGATTCAAAATCCCGCGCGTCTGCCAGTTCCGCCACTTCGGCGCGTCCGGGTTAAATGCCTGTACCAGCGAAAGTTATCGGGGCGGCCACCGCTGCGCCCCGTTTCGTCCTCCGGAGGTTCTGGCACCTGTTTGGCACCTTCCGCCGCTCGGGATACGTCACCATCAGGCCGTCTCCAAACGCAAGTCCGCCAGGTTGTCAGGAAAACCTTCTGGGGAGACGGATCCGTTTACAGTGATGGTTCGGACGACGGTGATGGGCTCCTGTATATCCTGCCTCGTCGAAGCAAACCGGCGCTCCACCAGGAGCGGCGAGGGATCGGCAAGTGGCGCGCGGAATCGAGCGAACGCCGGCCGAGCAATTGTCAGATCAATCTCAATGGCGACTGTGATTAGGATTCCCTCGCGGCCGTCCGTGCGCTCTCGGAGGCCTTTTAGCCAGGGGAACGCCGAGATGACTTCTCTTGGACGAATTGCATCTATGGAGAGAATACGAGCGTACTTGAGTTTGGCGTCGGCTTCGCTGCTTTCCTCGAGGACACCGGCGCGTCCAGACCCCTCGATGTCGGAAAGCCCAATCTGGGCGTTCTCCATCGCGAAGTCGAGGATCTCGTGCTGATGCCGCTGAGCAAACGAGGTTGTCCCTTGCAGCAGGTCCCGGAAGCGCACCGCCCCGGCTTTCTTCATCATGCCATTGAGTTTCTCGACAGTTTGGGGAAGAAGAGCCTTAGACGGTCCCTGGACACAGTGAAGCCTTGTGCCCGCTTCCAAGAACCGCTCGCCGATCGAGGGATGTCCGAACCTCTTATCTCCCGTCACCAAGACGATGTTGGCGAACGAGTTCGAGGTACAGGCGTGCGCGAAAACCGTCTCAAGTATGACGGCGTCTTTGAACCCTCTGTCCCCATCGTCAAAAGGTGGTTTTTTTGCCACGAAGACGTCAATCAGTTCGGCCAGGTCGAGCTTCGGACGCTGGATGATCTCAAATCCAGCCTGGGTCAGCCTCCGCATCTGGACTGCGTGAACGGTCCTGCGGAGCTCCTCATCATCGATCACCTTCGCCTTGGGGGGGGCGCGGTCGAGCATCTGCCCGAGGTCTCTCGAATCTCCCACAACACGCCTCATGGCTCTGATCGTGATCTCCGTCCGGTGGGCGATCCATTCCCTTGCGGCGAGTTCTGGAACAAATAGGCCCATAGAATAGTTAGAAGCAAAAGCCGCGATCTCGGCCATCGGCTGTGTGTCCAGAGTGGGCGGCGTCGCGCGGAGAGCATTCGCATCCAGGTAAAGCGCCTCTGGAAACATCGGCCTCACCGTTTCTGCCATCCTATCGATTCTCCTCAGTCAGGCACTTTGCGCGCCGCGGGAGAGGGCCTCGAAGGCGGCGGCGCCGTCGGCCTGGCCCCTCGCCGTCCAGAATGCAAGGCTCTCCACGGGCGAAAGTGGCGGATCCTTGGTCACTCCCTGGTCACTTGGTTTTGCGCGTGTCACAGGGGCTCGCCCCCCTTTACGGCCCAGAAAAGCCCCTTTATATGCGTGTCAAGGGATTATGAGTCCCCTGCTCTGCCGCTGAGCTATGGGCCCAAGTCCTTTATGCCAAGATAGTTACGCACTGAACGCAATGGCCAGATTGCCCATTTGGGCAGGTATTCGGCTGCGTGCGGCCCCGAATCAGGCCGTTTTCGCCCCCGCAATCTGCTCTATCGCCTGACGGTACACAAGGGAAATATCCCCGCTGTAGTGCTTCTCAACAACCGACACGCAAGACCACCCGCCAAGGTCCTTGACCACGTGCAGAATCTGCCGCTCAAGGTCCACCGCCGCCCATCGCAGGTTTGCCAGTTCCTTCCGCCGCAGCCCCTGCCGATAGGCCACAACGAGCAGCGGCCGCAGGCAGGGATTCTCGCACGCCTCAAGCAATTTGGCAAACTCGTTTTCCTCGACAACGCGCACCTGTTTCTCCGGATCAGGCAACATGAGTCCCTTCCACCGCAGCAGGGGGTTGGCCCGCAGCAGTTGGGCGTCAACCGCGTAACTCAGCGCGGCCCGAATCTGCCGAGGTGACCTGCCCCCGATTCTTGTGCCAACCTGAATGAGAGTCAAGTTGCCATCTCCTGCGTGTGCTGCGGCGGGTGAGGCGTAGCCGAGCCCGGAGCAGCACACGTCGCCGCCAGCGCCGCGGGCGTCATCCAATCCAGGGCGCTGTGCGGCCGGTTAGTGGAGCGAGACGAGGGTGGGGCAAGTTTTTCTGGCGGGCCGGCGATGGCCTCTGTCACCGGAGAGCGAGCGCAGCGAGCGGTCGCCACGGCGCCCAGTCCGTACGGACCCGTACCGGGCCAGGGTCGAGGGGTCTCGCCGCTGGCTGTTTCGGACGGCGAGATTTCTCCGCTCGGCCGTACGGCCTCGGTCGAAATGACAGGCCCGCCCAGCCCTGGGCGCAAGCGCCCCTGTCCATACGGACCCGTACTGGGCCGGAAATCGTTGCCACACCTCGAGACGACGGAGGTCGAGGAATCGCTTGACACGCAGCCAGGATAGGGTAGAATTGTGCTGGAAACGAGGGCGCGGGGGGGCCCTGGCCCATGGCGGATCGTGAGGTCCGCCCCGTTCGGGGACGACCGAAGAAGGAGCCAGACCGATGAAAAGGTGGCTGATTGCGGCTGGGGCCCTGGTGTTGATCGGTGGTGCCTTGACGACGTTTGCCGCCACCGGCGGCGGCAAACTCAACGTCGCAACGCCGGGGATGGTTGTCGAAATCGAGGTCCGAGGCCGTGTGGCTCCCGTCCCGCCGAACCGGGAGGTGCCGCTGCCGGCGGGCGAGTACAAGGTCAAGCGCATCAAACTCCACGCCAAGGGGGTAGACGCGAAGGGGAGGCCCACCATCTGGCGGATCGAGTGCACGAAGCCGCTCGGCAAACTCGCCACCATCGAAGTCACGGACGGCCAGACCACGACCGTTGAAGGCGGCGAACCCATCACCGTCAAGACCCCTGTCGGCATCTCAAAAAAGGGCGCTGTCAAGACGGTGTCTGTTGGCATCCAGTTTTTCGGAAAAGCCGGCGAGTACTACCGGCCGGTGGTCTACAGGGGCCGCAGCCTGGTTCCCGCTCCGAAGATACAGATCGTCGGCGAAAGCAGAAAGCCAGTCAGCACCGGCACGTTCGAGTATGGGTGAGGCGGGACCTGCCGGTACTCATGGCGAGTACCACCCGGACTTAAAGGCGAGTTCACGGTTAAGGTTGACCCCCAACTCGGGCCGTTCAAATGGTCGCACGAGAAGACGACGTTCACCATCGACTGACAGCGCGGTAGCGAAGATGAGAGGCGGGGAAGCGATGCAGGCTTCCCCGCCTTCTTTGCTCAATCGGGGAAGCGGCATGGCCGCACGCCAGGCCATGCTTCCGGTAACCCGACGGGCGTGCAGGGCCATGCGCCATGCGCGCGAGCCCGGCATAAGGAGCAGCCGAATGATCCCACACGATGTCAAGGCGCTGTTTGCCGGCGGAAACCTTTTTTGGCTGGCCACGGCCGACGCCGACGGCGTCCCCAACGTCGCGCCGATGCTCCAGGCCTGGTGGGCCGACGAGAAAACACTCCTCGTCGGCGATATGTTCATGAAGACCACACGGGCCAACGTCCAGGCCACGGGGAAGGTATGCCTGAGCGCCTATGACGAAGCCGGCGACAAGGCCTATAAACTCGTCGGCACGGCTTCCTACGAGACCGACGGGGCGGGATACGACACGGCCCAAGCCGCACTCGCCAAGAAAAAACCGGGTAAGACCTTCAAGGGTGTAGTAGTCTTTACGGTCAAGGCCGTCTACGACCAGACCCGGGGGCCCGACGCCGGCGCGCTCATCGCCCGGCTCTGAGAGCCCCGGGCCCGGTGCGCGCCGCACCGGCCCGGTCGGGCCGAAGCCGTCCATAGGATGCGCAAGGAATCCCGCGCACTCAGTGGAGATCACGGCATGATCGATCGCGAGAAACGCAAGCGTGTCATGCAGCGGTCGATTCGGCTGGGCCACTGCATTTGCGATCCGAAGAAGGCCTGCCCCTGCGACCTGTTCAAGGCCAAAGACGTCTGCCTGTGCGCGGGCGAGACGCTCGACGCCCCGACCGGACCGGTGCGGCTCACCGCCCTCGTCGAGAAGGCCGGCTGCGCGTCCAAGATCGACCAGGCATCGCTGAAGCGCGTGCTGGCGGACCTGCCGGACATCGACGATCCGAGGGTGCTCGTCGGCTCCGCCGCGGGAGACGACGCGGGCGTTTACGCGCTCGACGGCGACGTGTGCCTCGTGCAGACGGTGGACGTCTTCTGCCCGTCCGTGGACGACCCGTACGTGTTCGGCCAGATTGCCGCCGCCAACTCCCTGAGCGACGTGTACGCCATGGGCGGCCGGCCGTTGACGGCCCTGTCGATCATCGGCTTCCCGATCCGCGAGGTGCCCGACCACGTTATGCGCGAGATGCTGCGCGGCGGCATCGACAAGATGGCCGAAGCCGGCGTCCCGGTGGTCGGGGGGCACAGCATCAAGGACGCCGAGATCAAGGCGGGCTTTGCGGTCACCGGCCTCATTGACAAGAACCACATCTTGACGAACGCCGGCGCGCGGCCGGGCGACGCCCTCGTCCTGACGAAGCCCATCGGCACCGGCATCCTGGCTTTTGCCGTCCAGATTGACCGCGCGCCCGAAGCGGCCGCCGGCGCCATCGCCGACTCCATGACGACGCTGAATCGGACGGCGGCGGAGCGGATGCTCGAGTTCGACGCGCACGCCTGCACCGACGTGACCGGGTTCGGCCTGATGGGGCACCTGGCGGAGATGGCGCGGGCGAGCGGCGTCGATGTCCGGATCGTCTGGGACGAGGTCCCCCTGTTTCCGGGTGTCCTGGAGTGCCTCGCCGAGGGCATCATCCCCGGCGGCATCGAGCGGAACCGCGAATCTTCCGCCTCCAGCGCCGACGCCGGCGACGGCGTGACCGAGGCGATGCTTGACGTCTGCTTCGATCCGCAGACGAGCGGCGGCCTGCTGGTTGCCGTTCCCGCCGCCAAGGCCGAGGCCTTCGTCGCGCGGCTGCACGAAGAAGGCGTGCCGGCCGCCGCCGTCATCGGTGAGGTGACAGGCAAAGGAACGGGCCGGGTCGCGGTGACGACGAGCGGCCGATGCACGATGCCCGCCTCGGCAGCCCCTCAGGCAAACGGAGAGGCGGCCTCCCCGCCTTCCGAAGCCGATGAGCCCCGTCGCGCCGATCCCGACACTGCGGCCGCCACCGCGCCCGCCGAGGAGGCATGTTGTGCCGAACCGCCGGCCGACGATGAGGCGTGCTGCGCGGAAGGGACGGCGTCCGCTGCCCCCGGCGCCGGTGGCGCGGCCGAGGTCGAGCGGGCGTTCATGGCCTTCATGAAGCGGGCCGCGACGCCGGGAGCACTGGATGTTGCGACGAAACAGGCGCTGAACGTGGCGCTGTCGGTTCTCGCGGAGTGCGAACCGTGCCTCAAGATCCACATCAGGAAGGCCCGCCGGATGGGCTTCACGGAGGAAGAGATCGAGGAGGCCGCCTGGATGGCCATTGCCTTCGGCGGCTCGCCGACTATGATGTTCTACAAAGAGACGGCCAGGAAGATGGCGGAATAGGGCGGGGGCGACCGGTGCCTGGTGGTGCTCCTGGTCTTCAAAACCAGTGTGGGGCTTGAACAAGTCCCGGGTGGGTTCGATTCCCATTCGCCTCCGCCAGTTTCAACCTGCTCACGCATCCTGAACGTAACGGAAAGGTCGGTCGGATGGCGTACGGCAAATGCGGTCGTAGGCGCCTCGCCCGCGGGCGAGCCACGGTGACGATCCTGCTGCTTCTGGCGGGCGCTGCCGGTCTGATCTACGGCCTCGCCTTTCATGCCGTGCCGGTCCTGCCCAAGCAGGATACGCCCGAGAAGGAGGTCCCCGAGACCCCGCCCGAGATTCTGCCCGAAGACGAGGTCGGGTTTACGGCGGATGAGTTATTCGAGACACCTTCGGAAGATGCCCCGCCTCTTGTCATCGATCTTACGGACGGGCCGGAGCCGGGGGTGGAGATGTCTGAAAGAGAGGTCCTTCACGAGGTGACTATCGGCGGCCTCGAGCGGCTGCCTTCGGGTCGGCTCGCGAAGACGTACGCCCCCGGCGAGCAGCCCCCGTCCCTCTGCCCCACCTGAGTGCACTAGAAACGGGTCATGGAGGTCATGGCCAACCCCAGGTTCCGAAGACAGCCGTCCCGCTTTGTTCGCCTGCGCCACTTGGTTCAGGCGGCGTTTTTGCTGGCCTGGATGGGGCCGCTCGGCTTGCGGCTGCACAGCCTCTGCGGCACGGTCTTCCACTGTTATGCTTGTCCGCTGTCAACGTTCGCCTGTCCGGTGGGCGTGCTTGCGAACTTCAGCGCGCTGGGCGTCTCGCCGTTCATTGCCCTCGGCACGCTGCTGGTCGCCGGGACCCTGATCGGGGGGTTCGTCTGCGGCTGGTTGTGCCCGTTCGGTCTCCTTCAGGACCTGGCCGCCAAGGTGCCGGTGCCGAAGTTGCGGCTGCCGCTCCGGGCGGGCTACTTGCGTTACGGGGTGCTGGTTGTGTTGGTGCTCGCCATTCCATACTTCTTCGGCGAATCCCATCCACTGTTCATCTGCCGCCTGTGCCCGGCCGGGGCGCTTGAAGCGGGGCTTCCCCTGGCCGTCCAGAACGCCGCGCAAGGCGAAAGTTTTTGGAACAGCATGAGTACCGTCAAGTGGGTTGTCCTGGGCCTTTTCCTGGTGGCGATGTTCGTTAAGTACCGCCCGTGGTGCACGCTGTTCTGCCCGCTCGGCGCGATTCTCGGCCTGTTCAATCGGGTGGCGGTCGTCCGGCTGAAGGTCGATGACCGGATGTGCACCTCATGCGGGGCCTGCAAATCGGCGTGCAAGATCGGCTTGGCGCCCGAGAAACAACTCGACGACCCGCTCTGTATACGCTGCATGCAGTGCACGCGATGTGACGCCGTACATCTGACGACGGTCTTCGACCGCAAGAAACCGGGCAACCTCGCGGCGCGCGCCGGCACCGATTAAAGCAGTCTTTTCGCTTCCGCGCCCGGCGTGCGGCGGCTGCCGGAGCGCACCGTCAGTCGGACCGTGTCGAAGTAGTCCAGCAACGGCACGGCGTACTTGCGGCTGACGCCGAGGGCGTCGCGGAACTCGACCGTCGAGAAACCGCCCGATGCCGCGAACAGACCCAACGCCACCTGCCTGGCTTTCTCCACGGCCTCGCGGTGCATCACGAGGTTCTCGTCCAATCGGACGAGCGTCCCCTCATCACCGAGCAGCCGGACGAGCGCAGCCACGCGGTCGACGTCGGCATCCAGCGACGCGGCTATCGCGGCCGGGGCGGGAGGCGTAAGCCCGGCGTCGCGCAGGGCCGAGGCCACCTCCTCGCGGAGACGGGCGTCCTCCGCCGAAACCCGGGCCCCGCGCCCGGCAAGCGAAACCACCGAGCCGTGCCGCTCGACCTTCCCGTCGGCGATCAATCCATCCAGCGCCGGACCGACGACGCCGCGGCCTCCGTGGACCTCCCCCATACGGGCCCGTACTGGGCGGGACAGGTCGGCGGCATCCATCCCCAGCCGCATCGGGTTGGCATCGTGAAACGCCTCGAGGCGCTCGGTGATCCTTGCGGCCGCGTCGCGGATGACGTCGCGGTGCACGACGGCGGCGCCCGTGTCGAGAACGGTCCCCTCGGCGCGCAGCGTCTTGAGCAACTCGTCCACGCGCGGGCGGGGCATCTGCGCCCGGCGGGCCAGGTCGGCCGGTGAGAGGGCCTCGCCGGCTTCCCTCAGGAGGGCCTCGCACCAGGCGGCGGGGGAGTCGATGGCGTCGCGTCGGGCGGCCAGCATCCGGAGCGTCCAGGGACGGTTGCGGCGGAGGCGAATGTTGCTGGTCCCCAGGACCCGGCCCCCGCCGAGGGTCGTCACTCCTCCGCCGCCGAATCCGGCCACCGCCGCACGGACGACGAACCGGTCGCCGGCGGCCATGCCGAGCGGTTGGGCCAGGCGAAGTTGGACCGGCCGCGTCTCGCCGGGCGCGATCTGCTTGGCGTCGAGGATCGCCACGTGGCCGATCGTCTCGGCTGTGCCGACGTGAACGTGGACCTCGGCATAATCCTTCAGCGGCACGGGCACGTGACCCAGCAGCCGCAGGTCTGCCTCGACCATCGAGACCGGCTCGCAAGAGTCGCCCTTGGCCAGGACCTTCCCGCGGTCGAGGGCGTCGGCGGGGACGTCCGACAGGTTGATCGCGACGCACTCGCCGGCCCGGCCGACTTCGGCGTCCTCGCCGTAGACCTGGAGCCCGCGGACGCGGCCCGTCTCCTTGCCCGGGACGACCCGCAGCCGATCTCCGATCCGGACCGCGCCGCATGTCGGAATGCCCGAGATAACCGTCCCGATACCCCGAAGCGAAAAGACCCGCTCGACCCATACCCGGAACACGCCGGTAATCTCGTGCGGGCGGCACCCATCGACCACCTGGTTCAGCGCCTTGAAGAGGCCGTCGTACCCCTCGCCGGTCACGTTGGAGATGGGGCAGATCGGCGCCGCCTCCAGAAACGTGCCGCCCAGAAACCCCCGGACGTCCGCCAGGACGATCTGGCGCCGTTCCTCGTCCACCAGGTCGATCTTCGTCAGCGCCACGAGGCCCTCGCGGCAACCCATGAGCGTGAGGATGTCGAGGTGCTCGCGGGTCTGCGGCATGATGCTGTCGTCGGCGGCGATAACGAAGATGACCACGTCGATGCCGTGCGCGCCGGCGACCATGTTTCGGATGAAGTCCACGTGGCCCGGCACGTCGACGATGCCGACGATTCGCTCGTCGGCCATGCGGCACGGAGCGAAGCCGAGTTCGATCGTCAGGCCGCGCTGCTTCTCGGCCTTCAGACGGTCCGTGTCGCAGCCGGTCAGCATCTTCACGAGCGCGGTCTTACCGTGGTCCACGTGGCCGGCCGTGCCGAGGGTGATGTTGACTCGCTCCTGTGACACGCTTACTCCTCCGCACCGAGGGCCCCGGCCACCGCATCCACGAGTGGCTGCTCGTCGCCGTCCAGGAGGGTTCGCGGATCGATGAGGACCCGGTCGTTCCGGATGCGTGTGAAGACGCCCGGCACCCGGAGGCGAAGGCGCGTCGCGAGTTCATCGGGCGTTATCTTCGCGGGCGAAACGGCCACCAGCCGGGTCGGAATGTCGTGGGTGGGGAGCGACCCGCTTCCCAACTGCGAAAAGCCGTCGGTGGTCGAAAACGCGGCGCCGTTGGTCTGTTTGCGGAGAGCCTTCGCGATCCGGTCCGCCTGCTCGGCGATCCGATCGGCGCTGCGGACCAGCATCCGCATCGTGGGCACCTCTCGCATCGCGGTCTCTTCATCGAGGAAGAGCGTGAGTGTGGCCTCGAGCGCCGCCAGGGTCAGTTTGCCCACCCGGACGATCCGCGCGAGCGGGTTGGAGCGGATGGCGTCGATCCACTCCTTTCTGCCGATGAGGATGCCGCCCTGGGCCGCCCCGATGAGTTTATCCGCGCTCGCTGTCACAAGGTCCGCCCCCGTGCGGATCGACTCGGGCAGCGTCGGCTCCTTCGGCATCCCGTACTTCGCAAGGTCGATGAGTTGGCCGGCGCCGAGGTCGTCGATCAGGACCAGGCCGTGCGAATGAGCGATCTTCTCAAGCGTCGCAAGCGGCACCTCCGACGCGAAGCCGTAAATCTTGTAGTTGCTCGGATGCACGCGGAGGATGGCGGCTGTGTTCCCGGTTATGGCGTTCTCATAATCGCGCGGGTGCGTCTTGTTGGTCGTGCCGACCTCGACGAGCCGAGCGCCGCTGGCGGCCATCACCTCGGGCAACCGGAACGACCCGCCGATCTCCACCAACTGGCCGCGCGAAACGATCACCTCTTTGCCGCATGCCACCGCGTTCAGGACGATCATCGTGGCGGCGGCGTTGTTGTTGACGACCGTGGCGGCCTCGGCGCCGGTCAACTTTGCCAGGAGCGCCTCGATTCGCGCTTCGCGGCGAGAGCGCTTGCCCGTCGCGGGGTCGGCCTGCAGGAGGGAGTAGCCTGCGAGTTCCTCGGCCAGTTGCCGCCGGGCCTTTTCCGGAAGGACCGCGCGGCCGAGGGCCGTGTGCAGAATGATGCCGGTGGCGTTGATGACCTTGCGGTAATGCGGCTGGACCCAGGAGCGGATCCGCGTGCGGGCGTCGGCCAGGATCGCTTCGCGCAGGGCCGCTTCGGTGATCTCTTCCTCCGGCTCCGCGAGGAGGCTTTCGCGCGCGCCCTCGACGGCGGCGCGCACGGCATCCACGACGACGCTTCGGGGCGCGGCGGCTTCCTCGGCCTCCAGGTCGCCCAGGAGTTGGTCCACGGCGGGGATATTTCGAAGCACGTCCTTGGCCGATGCCATCTTGCTGCCTCCACTCTGACGGCCGCACGGTTACGCGGCACGGGGCGCCATGCTTTCGTTTGCGAAAGCATGCGCACATTGCACTTCGCGGAAGCGCGCTTTTGCGGGCAAAAGCGTAGCACCCGCGCACCGCCGCGGCCGGGTCGCCGACCATTCTACCGCGTTCGCCCGCCAAAGCCAAGCCACGTCGCGGGAAAGCCGATTGCAGGGACATCGGGTGTCTCGCGAGGAACTTCTATGCCCTTGGCGCGTCCAAGAGGCGCATGGTATAAGTGTGCGCTTCTTGAAGGAGAGAGGCGGTGCGGAAGCCGTTGCTGACACTCGTTGCGGTTTGTCTCCTGCCCGGTGTAATGGAAGGCGTCGGCCATACGGCCCGTAGGGGGAGGCCCTCCGCGCCGGCCCCCCAAATGCTCGACGAGGCAGAGAAAGTGATTCACACCGGCAAATTCGAGTATGGTTGAGGCGGAACCTGCACGCACTCATGGCGAGTGCCGGACGGGTTCAGCGGCAAGGTCGCCGTGCGCGTGAAACCCGAATTGGGGCCGTTCCAGTGGCAGTCCGAAAGGGCTTGGCATACCGTGAAGTGACGCTTTCGACATCTCGAATGTCGCCGGGGAGGTACGCAGAAGCGTGCCTCCCTTTTTCCGCGCTTGAGGCAACCCGGTAACATGAGTTCACAGACAAGCGGAGAGCGCATGGCAACAAGACAATCGGTCGTGACGATGATGGCGGCACTGCTGACGGCGGCGTGGGCCGCAACGGCGCGGGCAGAGGCGGCGCCCGCCGGCGAGCCCCGCTCGTCACCCGACGCACGGGAGAAAGAGGCGTCGCAGGACTGGTACGCGCCGCTGAAGAACATGAAGATCGGCCCGGGCACACTCAGCATCGACGGACAGTTCCGGACGCGGTACGAGCACACGAACGACTTCACCATCCGCGGCTACGGCCGTGACGAGCACGACGACCTGCTGCTGATGCGGACGCAACTGGGTTTCGACTACCGGTTCAGCGAAGACGCCCACGTATACGTGATGTTCCAGGACTCGCGCCACTACCTGAGCGACATGTCGCGCGAGGATTTCCCGCTGACGTGCACGTTCTTCAATCAGGCCGACGTGCGGAAGGCGTACGTCGAGTGGAAGCACCTCGGCGGGTCGCCGATCGGTTTCAAGATCGGCCGCCAGGCCCTCGACTACGGCGACCGGCGGTTCCTGGGACCGGCCAACTGGGGGAACGTCGGCGGGTTCTGGTGGGATGCGGCAAAGATGTACATCGATCTGGAACCCGTTCAGATCGACCTGTTCTTCGGCCAGCGGGTCATTCGCGAGCAGATACGCTGGGACAACCGGCACTTCGAGTTCGACGCCATGGGCGCCTACGCCCAGTTCAAAAATCTGCCGTGCAAGTTCGACCTCTTCTACATCCTGCGGTACGACGATCACGGCAACGCGCGCGGGGAGCGGGGGACGACCGGCGACATCCGCAGGCACACCGTCGGCGCCCGCGTGGACGGGGTGTTCCTGAAAAACTGGGACTATGGCGGGACGCTCGCCACCCAGTTCGGCACGCAGGGCGGCGACGACGTCGAGGCCTACGGCGCCCACGCCCGCCTCGGTTACACCTGGCTCGAGCGTTCCTGGACGCCGCGCCTCGGCGGCGAGTTCGTCTACGCCAGCGGCGACCGCGATCCGGCCGACGGCAAGAACGAGACCTTCGACAACTTTTACACCTGCCCCACGTCCTACTACGGCCGGATGAACTTCCTCTCGTGGCAGAACATGATGGACTTCCAGGTCACCTTCAGCGTCAAACCCACCAAGAAACTCAAACTCTGGGTCGATTACCACTACTTCCGGCTGGCTTCCGATACGGACTGGTGGTACTGGTTCAACTTTCGGCGCCAGGCGCGCGACGTGGGCGGCAACTCCGGCCACGAACTCGGACAGGAGATCGACCTCCTGGCCAAGTGGTCCGTATCGAAAAACCTCGATCTGTTCATGGGCTACGCCTTCTTTCTGCCCGGCAGTTTCATCGAGAACACCCTGGGGTACGACAACGCCAACTGGGGCTTCTTCCAGGTGGTGTACAAGTTCTGAATCCGAATCCGGAAAAGGAGAAATGCGTGGCACGGACTCGAATCACGACAACCGTCATCATGCTCGCGGGCGTCGTTGCGGCAGCGCTTGCCGGCTGCCAGGGGGAGATGCCTGCGGAGACCGAAACCGAGACCCCCACGCTCAAACTCGGCCACGTCGGTCACGATCACCAACTCGCCCTCTACGTCGCGGCGCTGGAGGGCGAGCGGTTCAGGAACGATTACGGCATCTACCTGAAGGAGGTCAAGTCGAAGGAGGTCTATGACCTGGTGGACGGCGGCAGGACGCTGGCCCGACTGAACTTCGTCAGGGTGGGCGGCGGGGCGCGGATGCCGGCGGCGATGAGCCGGGGCGAGATCGAGATCGGTCTGGGCGGTGTCGTTCCGGTCGCCAAGTTCGCCGACGGCGGCCAGCCGTTCAAGATCGTCTGCCCGCTTCAGACCGACGGCGACATGCTCGTCATGCAGAAGGACTCGCCCATCACGGATTGGGCGTCGTTTGTCGCGGCGGCGAAGTCGGGCGAGAAGCCGCTCAAGATCGGTTACAAAGCGCCCGTCGCGATCGCAAAACTCGTCTTCGAGCGGGCGCTGCTGGCCGAGGGCATCCCGTACGGATACGACGCGACCGACGCCAAAACCGGCGTCATCCTCGTCAACTTCGGCTCCGAGAAGAGCCCCATCCCGCTCATGGAAAGCCGTGCCATCGACGGCTTCGTGATGAACCAGCCCGGCGTGGCGGTGGCGGTCCACAAGGGACTGGGCAAGACGATTGCCGAACTCCGCGACCTTCCGCCCAAGGGCAAGTGGGTCAACCATCCGTGCTGCTGCATCTCGGTGACGCAGCAAACGCTCGATGCACACGGCGAGGTCGTCAAAGGGCTGATCAAGGTCATCCTCCTTTCGACGCAGTTGATCAACCGGGACCAGGAACTCGCGATCCGGTGCGCCAGCCGCTGGACCAAGTACGCGGTGGCCGTCGAGAGGCAGTCCATTCCCACGATCACCTACATCGCCGAACCGACTGCCAGTTGGATCGCCGGAATGAAAACGTGGGCCGAGATGGTCAAAGACGTTAAACTGTTCAAAGGGAAATACGCCGACGCGTCACCGGACGACTTCGTCGGCGACCTGTGCGACCTTGAACTCGTTCGCGCCGCCGCCAGGGAACTGCGTGAGAAGGGGCTGCTGAGATCACCATGAAGCCGAAGCGACTGGCCGCGAAGGTGCTGCTCGGTGCGATCGTGCCGGTCGGGATTCTGGTGGTCTGGCACTTCGCGTCGGTCGGCAGCGTCGTCGTCCCGTCCATTGGGGCGGTCCTGGAAGTGCTTGCGCACCCGTTGCGCGAGCCGCCGGCGCTGGACGCCACGAGCCTGGCGAGCGGCGCCACCATCAGCGTGCTGCGCGTCGTGTGCGGTTTCGGCCTGGCGGCTGCGACGGCCATTCCGATCGGCCTTCTGGTCGGGCGCTCTCGGACGGCCGCAGACATGCTGTCGCCGACGATGGGGGCGGCGATGGTCATCAGCCCGATCGCGTGGATTCCGGTCGCGATCATCGTCTTCGGCCTGTCGAGTCCGGCCAGCGCGCTGTACGGCGACGAGCACTGGCGGTACGGGCTGTTGGATCAACTGCGGTTCGCCATCGTCGCGGTTATCTGGCTGGGGGCGTTTTTCCCGATTGCGCTGAACGCGGCGGGTGGGGCACGACGCGTCCGGGAGGCCCACATCGAAGCGGCCCGTGTCCTCGGCGCCGGCCGGCGCCAGGTCCTCACGAAGATCGTTCTGCCGAGCGCCGCCCCCTCGATCATGACAGGCCTTCGCGTGGGTGGCGGTATTGCGTGGCGTGTGATCATCGCGGCCGAGATCTTTCCCGGAACGCGAGGCGGCCTCGGCTACATGATCGCCACCGCCCATGAGCAGGCGTCGTACGAATATGCGTTTGCCAGCATCCTGGTCATCGGCGCGATCGGGCTGACCCTGGACGGTCTCTTGCGCCTTGCAGAAATCCGTGCGAGTCGCTGGCAGCCCAAGGAACGATAGACGTGACCGAAGATACCGAGATCATCCGTTTCGACGGCGTCAGCAAGTGCTTCGTCACGCCGGCTCGCCCGCAGGTCTGGGCGCTTCGCGATTTCGATCTCGTCTGCCATGCCGGGCAGTTGACGTGTGTCGTGGGGCCTTCGGGGTGCGGCAAGACGACGCTGTTGCGTCTGGCGGCGGGCCTCGACATGCCGACAGGCGGCCGTGTGCTCGTCGAGGGGCGCCACGTGGACGGCCCACCGGAAGGCATCGGCCTCGTCAGCCAGGAAGGCACACTTCTGCCGTGGCGCCGGGCGCTCGCCAACGTGGCCCTGGGCCTGGAGATCCGCGGTGTGGGCCGTGCCGAGCGGCGGAAGCGGGCACGGGCCGTCCTGACGCGGGTCCACTTGTCACGCGAGGTAGAGCACAGTTTCCCCCACGAACTCTCCGGCGGGATGCGTCAGCGCCTTGCCCTGGCGAGGGCCCTGTGCCCGAATCCCAGCATGCTCCTGATGGACGAGCCGTTCGCATCCGTGGACGAGCCGACGCGACACCACCTGCAAGGCGAACTGCTTCAGGTGTGGGCGGCCGACAGGCAGACGATCCTGTTCGTGACGCACAGCATCGAAGAGGCCGTGTACCTGGCCGATCGCGTCGTTGTCATGACCTTCGGCCACACGGTGGCCGACATCGCCGTGGACCTGCCGCGTCCACGCGACCGCCTGTCGGACGGGTTCGTCGGCATGTTGCTCGCCGTCCGCCGCGCGCATCGAAAGCCGTACGCCTCGTAGCCGAAACAGGCGTCCGCGAGCCCCGGCGGTTCGCTGAAACGGGCGGCGGACCGGGCGTCGATCTCGCGCGCGAGCCGAACCGTTGGCCTTCGACGACTCCAGGCCGTATCGGACGCGCGAGGCCCTCCGCTTGAATGTTCTGGAGTACGTGTTTAGCGTGTCATTCCGAGCGAGCGAAGCGAGCGGTCGCCACGGCGCCCAGCCAGGGTCGAGGAATCTCGCCGTTATCCGTGTCCGGACGACGAGATTTCTCCGCTCGGCCGTACGGCCTCGGTCGAAATGACA
>JAUVZF010000133.1 GCA_030602705.1 Planctomycetota bacterium | reverse complement strand
GCTCTCGAAGCGATGTCATTTCGACCGAGGCCGTACGGCCGAGCGGAGAAATCTCGTCGTCCGGACACGGATAACGGCGATCCCGGCGCGCCGGGACTCGACTCGCTTCGCTCGCTCGGAATGACACGCTAAACACGTACGCCCGGGGTAGAGGTGAACCATGCGAATCATCGGCTATGCACTGGCGGTCGCGGTCGCCCTCGGGACGCTGGGCCCGCGGGTCTCTCCGGCTCAGGGGCTCGGTTCCGGCATCACGACCGAGGTGCGAAGTTTCGACGTCTTCATCGGCAGCCGCAAGGTCGGGTTCATGCGGCTGAAGATCATGGCCGTTAAAGACGTCGTGATCCTCGACGAAGAACTGACCGTCCCGTTCACGGTCGGTGGCAAGACGCGCAAAGCCGACGTGGACAGCCAGGTGGTCTTCCGGGGCGCGACCAGCCCGCTGCCCCAGCGAGGCAAACTGACGACCCGCGTGTTGGACTTCAAGGTCATGGACGGGGCCGTCGAGTTCACGCCGGCGTCCGGAGGGCTGACGGCCAAGGCCGAGGCCACCGGGTACGCCGACGTCCAGCGCAACCCCTTCGACACGCCCCGCACGTGGGAGAAAGAGTTGTTTGTGCCGGGCAAGGTGGTGCTGACCCGGGCGGCCATGCTGTACTTCGCCACGCGGCTGCTGCCGAGGCCCGGCAAGATCGAGAACGTGACGCAACTGGTCTTTCCGGCCAACTTCAACTGGCCGGCGCTCATCACCGTCAACCCCGACTGCGTGCTCCAGCGGCATCCGACAACGCTCGAGGGCACGGCCGACATCACGCTGCACCGCGTCTACGTCGGCGGCAACATCAAGGCGCTCCTGAAGATGACGGTGGACGCCGAGAACAAGGTCGTCGAGTTCCGCTTCGGCAACTTTACGGTGCGTCCGGTATCGCTGCGTTCGGAAGCGAAGCCTTCGAAGTAGGCCGGCGGGCCTCCGGCCGTGGCCGGCTTACCGGGCATGAGCGCTGGCGAGGGCAGTGGCCGGTTTGTCCTCGGTGTCGGGTAGTTCCTCCCACACGACCACGCGGTTGCGGCCCGTTTCCTTGGCGGCGTAGAGGGCTTTGTCGGCCCGGCCGATCATTTCCTTGACGCCGATGTCCTGGTCGGGCGGGAGCACCGCCACGCCTAAACTGGCACGGAGTTGCACTTCCACGTCGCCGTAGGTCAGCGGGTTGTCTTGAATCCGCTCGCGAAGGCTGTTGGCCAACTCCACCGCACCCGGCAGGTCCGTGTCGGGCAGGACGGCAAGGAACTCCTCCCCACCGTAGCGGATGAGGATGTCGCTGGCGCGGGCGCGGGTCTTCAGGATATCCGCGGTGTGCTTCAGCGCGACGTCGCCGGCCTGGTGGCCGTACGTGTCGTTGATGCTCTTGAAGTGATCGAGGTCTATCATGATGAAGCCGAGCGACTCGCCGCTGCGCCGGGCACGGGCCCTCTCGCGCTCCAGGTGGCGAACGGCCTGGCGGCGGTTCACCAGTTCGGTCAGGAAGTCAATAGCGGCGACACGCCTCAGGTTCACGTTGTCTCGTTCGAGTTCCTTTCGTGTCTCACGGAACTCGCGAATCCAGAAGAGCATGCCCAACACGACGGCCGTGTAGCCGCTGACGTTGATGTAGATGCTGTCCCACGCGATGGAAGCAACCTGAAACTCGCCGGCTAGCGAGCACTGGACGATGTGCAGACCTTCTGCGATGCCCAGAAACGCAAGGCCGCACAGCAGCGCCAGGTAACTGCGCCATCGTCCCCCCACCCAGTAGTGCAGAATGGGGACCGCAACCACGGCGCCAAGAAGGATCACGAGTCGCACCAGGCTGGCTGAAAGGTCCCCTGCGTGCATGAGAGGATGTCCCCGGTTTAGCGCTGTGTCACCGCCTTATCTTATCGGCAGGAGCGGCCTGAAGGATTAGGCTATGGTGGTTTCTCGTGCCGGACGGGGCCCGGACGGGCCTCTCCCGGCCGTTGGTGCGGGGTCACCGGACACTTGGTCCCACCCATAAAACGGGCCGCCCGCCATAAACAGATGGATAGAGCGGCCCTTTGCGCTGGGATGGTTCGTTTTTGGTAATCGGCCGTTTGCCAGCGGCAAGTCCAGCCCTTTTTGCACAAACCCGCATCGGATGTGACAGCGGATTATGGCACGAGGTGACGGCGCGGCCCTCCGCGGCGCGCTAAAGCGTGCGCCTCCGCCGAGAAAGGCGGGCGGGCGGGGCGCGGGCGTGCTATCATGGGAGCCGCTGGGGCGCTGCCGCGCAACGCCGGGCCTCCGAGAGCAACCAGCGGGCCGTGGGGTGCGAGGCGGCGCCGGGCGGCCAGGAATCCGGACTTCCATTTTGGTCATGCAGGGCGCAAGAATCGCTGGTTTGGTACAGAGGAGCATACGGATGGCAGCACGCAGACGAGGTGTCGGCACGTTGGCTGTGCGAGGCGTTCTGATCGCGGGCGTATGCCTGGGCATGGTGGGCGCTCAGGCTCGGGCCGACGCGAAGGCGGCGGCGCGGGAGGTCCTGAACGCGACGGGCTTTCGCGGCGGCCTGATCGTGCACGTCGGCTGCGGCGACGGCAAACTCACGGCCGCACTGCGCGCAGGCGACCACACCCTCGTCCACGGCCTGTCCATACGGACCCGTATCCTAAAGGGATCCGTATGGACCGGGGACTCCCACGCCGCCAACATCGAGAAGGCCCGCGAGACGATTCGCCAACTCGGCCTCTACGGCAAGGTGTCGGTCGAGCACTGGACCGGGCAGCGCCTGCCCTACGCGGATAACCTCGTCAACCTCCTCGTGTCGGAGGACCTCGGCAAGATTCCTATGGACGAGGTCAAGCGTGTCCTGGCGCCGGGCGGCGTTGCCTACATCAAGACCGGCGGCAATTGGACCAAGACCGTCAAGCCGCGGCCGCAGGAGATCGACGAGTGGACGCACTTCCTTCACGACGCGAGCAATAACGCCGTGGCCCACGACGCGCTCGTCGGCCCGCCCCGTTACATGCAGTGGGTGGCCAAGCCACTGTGGCTAAGAAGCCACGAGACCGAGTCGGGCGTCAGCGCCCTGGTGTCGGCCGGCGGGCGCGTGTTCTACATTCTCGACGAAGGCCTCATCGGCATCGTGGACGAACGATTGCCCTGCACGTGGTCGCTTGTGGCGCGCGACGCCTTTAACGGCGTTCTGCTGTGGAAGCGCCCGATGCCCCAATGGGGCTGGCGCGCGTGGAAGCGAGAGGCGCTGGAGGGAAAGGACCTGACGCAGATTCGTGGCCGGCGGGCCGGCTTCCCCGCCCAGATGTCGCGGCGGCTCGTTGCCGAGGGCGACCGCGTCTTCGTCACGCTCGGCTACAGGGCGCCGCTCACGATTCTCGATGCAGCAACCGGCCAGGTCGTCCGCACGTGCAAGGGAACCGAGGGCGCCGACGAGATCCTCTACAGCCAGGGCACCGTCGTCCTCTGCGTGAGGAGCCCTGCGGCCCAGCAGGCCGGACGACGCGGAAGCACGACCACGGAACGCCTCATGGCAATCAAGGCCGACACGGGTCAGGTCCTCTGGGACAAGGCGGCCAAGCGGATTCGGCCGCTTTCCCTGGCAATCCGGGGCGGGCGCCTCTTCGTTCGCGAAAGCGACGCCATCCTCTGCCTGAACCTGAAAACCGGCGAGACGCTCTGGAGCACGCCAAAGAAGGGGGCAAGGGGCGGCACCTTCGTGGCATACCAGGGCGTGCTGCTCATCTCGGACCCCGCCACCCTCCAGGCGTTTTCCGCCGAAACCGGAAAACCGCTGTGGACGAACAAGACGCCGGTGGCCGGGGGAGCAGCCGCCAAGGACCTGTTCGTCGCCGACGGACTCGTCTGGCGCGGGTTGAGCGGCGTCGGACTCGACCCCCTGACCGGCGAGCAGAAAAAAAAGGTCGTCGCCAAGAACCTGCGAAGCGTGGGACACCACCACCGCTGCTATCGCGGCAAGGCCACCGACCGCTACCTTATGAGCGCCAAGGAGGGCATCGAGTTCCTCGACATCCAGTCGAACCGCCACTCCCGGAACAACTGGCTCAGGGGGGCGTGCAAGTACGGCATCATGCCGTGCAACGGCTTGCTCTACGTCCCGCCGGACCAGTGCTTCTGCGAGCCGGGAGTCAAACTGCTCGGGTTCTGCGCCCTGGCGGCACAGAAGAAGGCCGCGAGCACAAACCCCGCCGGCGCTTCACCCGGCAGGCTCCAGGTCGGCCCCGTATACACCCAAATCCGGAATCTGAAACCTGTCCTGAGCGCAGCCGAAGGATCTGAAATCCGGCATCCCGGCGACTGGCCGACGTATCGCCACGATGCCACACGCAGCGGCGCCACCGCGTCGGCCGTTCCAACGAGCGTGGAGCGTCTCTGGCAGGCCGAACTGGGCGGCAAGATCACGCCGGCGGTGGTGGCCGGCGGCACGCTCTTCATCGCGTCGGTCGATACGCACACGGTCCACGCCCTGGACGCCCGGAACGGCAAGCCGCTGTGGACGTACACGGCCGGTGGTCGCGTCGATTCACCCCCGACGGTTCACAACGGCCTCGTCCTGTTCGGTTCGGCGGACGGGTGGGTGTACTGCCTCCGCGCTGCCGACGGAAAACTGGCGTGGCGTTTTCGGGCCGCGCCCGACGAGCGGCGCGTCGGGGCCTTCGGACAGATCGAGTCGGCCTGGCCGGTTCACGGCAGCGTGCTCGTCCAGAACAACGTGGCCTATGTCACCGCGGGCCGGTCGTCCTTCCTCGACGGTGGGATCTACGTCCACGGCCTCGACCCGGCGACGGGAAAGATGCTCTCGACCGCGAGACTCGACGGCCCGCACCCGGACTTCGACGAAGGTCCCGGCCGCTGTTTCTACGTCGCCGGGGCGAGGTCCGAGGTTCTCGTCGGCGACGGCACGTCGGTCTTCATGCGGCAGGTACAGTTCGACGGCAAACTGGTGCGGCAGAAGACCCCCTACATCACCCATCTGGGCGACCGGAAAGTCGGCCTGCATCTGTTCTCCACCGCGGGCTTCCTCGATGATTCGTGGTACAACCGCACCTACTGGATGTACGCCGCACGGTGGCCCGGCTTCTACCACGCCAACCAGGCCCCCAAGAGCGGACAGATGATCGTCTATGACGACACGACAACATACGCCGTCAAGGTCTTCTACCGGCGCAACGTCCACAGCCCCATGTTCTTCCCGGGCAAGGAAGGGTACCTGCTTTTTGCCGACGACAACTCCAACGAACCGGCTCTGGTGGACAAGAGCGGCAACCCCAAGCCGATCGAATGGCTCCCCCAGTCCGAATTCCGCGCTTCACGAGGCAGGATGAAACTGAACGCCCGGGCCGTGGACTACGACAAGGGCGTCGGCTTCACAAGAACGCGGCCGCCCCAATGGACCGCCTGGGTGCCCGTCCGCATCCGGGCGATGGTGGCGGCAGCCGGGACACTCTTCGTGGCCGGACCGCCGGACGTCTTCGACCCGAACGACCCGCTGGCCGCCTTCCAGGGCAGGAAAGGCGGCCTGCTCTGGGCCGTGGCGGCCGCAGACGGCAAAAAACTCGCCGAATACCACCTCGACTCGCCGCCCGTCCTCGACGGCATGATCGCCGCGGGCGGCCGGTTGTTCATCTCAACCCGCGACGGACGCGTGCTGTGCATGGGCAAGGGCCGATGAACCGAAAGCCAC
>JAUVZF010000010.1 GCA_030602705.1 Planctomycetota bacterium | reverse complement strand
GCCTGCGGCCCCGACCGAGGCGCCTGCTGCGGCGCCTGCGGCCCCGACGACGCCCGCCGGCGAGGAAGCCGCCGCCACCGGGTACGGTGCTGCCGGCCTGCCCGTCTCGCTGGTCCCCGCCGGCCTCCAGAACGACTGGCGGATGATGGTCCACTACTTCAAACTCGCCCGCTTCGACCTGGCCAAGACTCAGGCCGAGAAGGTTCTGGCGGCCAGCCCGACAGCGGCGGCCACGCTCGCACTGGCCGAGTCGGCCTCCACCGGATACGACCTGGTCGTCAAGATGATCCGTATCGAGGAACTTCAGGAAGCGGCAGCCAAGATCCTGGTCCTGGCCGACGAAGGCGCCCGCGCCAAAAAGACCGACGCCACCCGAATCCAGGCCAACCTCCTGCGCCTGGGCAAAGGCCCGCGGCCGTATTTCCTGGCGATGCAGGAACTGCGGGACAGCGGCCCGTACGTCGTGCCGCACGCCCTGGCCATTCTCCAGGATCCCGGCCGCAAGGACCTCGCCGCGCTCGTGCGCCGGGCGGTGACGGAACTCGGCCGACCGGTCGTCCGCCCGCTGGTACGGTCGTTGCGGACGCCCAACGCGAAACTCAAAGAAACCATTATCGACATCCTCGGCGACATCAAGTACCCCTACGCCCTGCCCGCGCTGAAGGCCATCGTTGAGAACCCCAAGGCGGCCGACGGCCTGAAGGCCGCCGCCACCCGGGCCATCCTCAAAACGTCCGATGAGGCCATGCTCAAGACACCCGCCAAGACCCTCTACCTTGACCTGGCCAACAAACACTACTATGGCAAGATCGCGTCCGGCGACCCGCGGCGGGCAACCACCGACATCTTCGATTGGGTCGAGGGGACCGGCCTCTTGTACCGGGCCGCACCCTCGAAGGCCGTCAACGAGATCCTGGCGTCGCGAGCCTGCTCCGACGCCCTCAAGGCCGATCCGGGGGCGCTCGAGGCCGTGGCCCTGTGGGTCTCGTCGGTCATGCAGATGGAGGCCGAGTTGGGCGACAAGACCGCCCGCGAGGCCGACCCGTTCCTGCCCGACACGATGCCGTCGGTCGATTTCTTCGCCCGCGCGGTCGGCCAGCAGCACCTGTACAACGTGCTCGACCGGGCGCTCGGAGACCACAACACGCCGGTTGCCGTCCGGGCGTGCAAGGCCCTCGAGGACGTGGCGAACCAGGAGTTCCTGACGCTCTACGGGCAGGCCGACGCCGGGTCGCCGCTCGTCATGGCTCTCACCTACCCGGACCAGCGTGTCCGGTTCGCAGCGGCGTTCGCGCTGGCGGCCGTCCGTCCGAAGAAACCGTTCACGGGCGCCGGCAACGTGGTGCCGGTCCTGACCGAAGCGCTGAACCTCGAGGCCGGCAAGAGCATTCTCCTGGTCGAGGCGGATGCCAACAACCGCAACCGGCTCCAGGCCGCACTCAAAGAGGGCGGCTGGAACGTCGTCGTCGCGATGAACGGGAACCAGGCGATCTCCTCCGCCCGCGCCATGCCGCGCATCGACGCCGTCCTGGTCTCCTCGAAGACCAAGCACGTCAACCACGCCGACGTCGTCAGCCTCCTGAGGAGCGATTACACGACGGCCATGACGCCGATCATCGTCCTCTCGTGGCCGGACGACCCCGTGAAGGCCTCGTGGATCGAGTCGAAGATACCGTACGTGAAATCCGTGGACCAGACCATCGAGGCCGATGCGCTCGCCACCGAGATCGAAAGCCTGAAGAAGGCGGCCGGGTCGCTCGTGCTCGACGCCGACGCCTCGCGGACCGCCAGCCTCCAGGCGTCGCAGGTTCTGAAGGCCATCGCGGTCTCCAGCGAGGTGTACTCGGCGAAGCGTGCGCGGCAGTCGCTGATTGAGAGCCTCGTGAACCGGCCCGACGCGCTGGTGATCAGCGTCCTCGGGGCGCTGGCCGAGATTCCCGACGGCGAGATCACCCGCGCCATGGCCGGCGTCGGCACCGATGCCGAGCGGGCGAAGCCCGTCCGCGTGGCGGCCCTCCAGGCGCTGGCGCGCGCGGCACGGTTCGTCGGCAACCAACTCGAAAAGAAGCAGGTCGACGCGATCCAGGCAATGGCCGGCGAAGAAGACGACCAACTCCGCGACGCCGCCGGCGAAGCCCTCGGCGCGCTCGACCTCGACGCCGCCGACGGGGCCAAACTGATCCTCAAACACGCGGCAAACTAGCGACAGCGCATGTGAGAACAATTGGCGCGGTGGTTCTCCCGAACCACCGCGCTTTCCTTCTTGGTTCTGTGCAGTCCGGTGCGTCTTTCGCCCCCTTTGGGGGCTCGGTATGTCGTTCGACATTTCCTTCCCACGGCTCGCGCCGCGGGCTATCATCTAGCCCCGTTGCGCCAGGGCGCGACCAACGCGTAAGCCGTGCAAAGAGCGAAAGAACAGGGCCCTCATGCCGCGCTTTGTGGTCCAACAGCATTTCCGAAGCAGCGACGACTACCACTTCGACTTCATGCTCGAAGCGGGAGAGGCGCTGGTCACCTTCTCGTGCGGGGCAGCGCCGGATGATGTCAAGAACCTGCCGTGCCTGGTGCGGCAGATTCAGGATCACCGCGTCGAGTACCTCTCGCAGGAGGGCGAGGTCTCGGGCGGGCGCGGATGGTGCGAGATCCACGACCGCGGCACGTTCGAGTGGGTCGAGCCCGAAACGGTCGCCGATGCCGCCGACGCCTCGCTGCTCGACCGTCTCGTCATCCGTCTCGACGGGCGGAAAGCGTGCGGCACGTATCGCCTGGCGCGCGAGACGACGTCGGGGGCGGATTATTGGCGGATGAGTATCGCGCACAGCGACGACTGACTAGCCCCCTGTGGTAACAGGGGGTGCATGCCCCCCCATTACGATCGTGGGCTAGAGCAATTCACGATTGCATGTAGCACATTGCGCGGTGGGTCTCCCGACCCGCCGCGCCCGTAGCAGCGGGAAGATCAGCATTCCAGCGCGGTGGGTCGGGAGACCCACCGCGCGGACGTTCGAGTAGCAGGATCAGGCGCGGCCGCGAACCCTCGCGACCCGGTCGCTCACGGCGCAGTAGACGGCCACGGCGAAGAAGCCAATCGGCCCGGTCACCACGAGGATCGCCCCGAGCCATCCGTCGCCGATGCCGGTGTGCATCTTGAACTCCTGGACCGCGCAGTAGAGCACCGGCACCAGAAAGAAGGTGAGCAGAACGACCACCATGCCGCCGACCGACGGGATGGCCATGGGGACCATCACGTCGGACCCCCGGCCGGTGGAACTCAGGACGGGCACCAGGGCCAGGATGGTGGTGGCGGTGGTCATGAGGATGGGCCGGAGCCGCCGGCAGGCCGCCGTCATCGTGGCCTCGCGGATCGCCGGCACCGTGGCCGGCTCCCGCTCGCGGAACACCTGGTTCATGTAGGTCGAGATGATCACCCCGTTGTCCGAGGCGATGCCGAACAGCGCCAGAAACCCCACCCACACCGCCACGCTCAGGTTCACGGCGTGGACCTGGAACAGGTCGCGCAGGTTGACGCCGAAGACGGCGGCGTCAAGAAACCATGGCCGGCCGTAGAGCCACAGCAGGATGAATCCACCTGCCCACGCCATGAAGATGCCCGAGAAAACGACCAGCGCCGTCGGTACCGAACGGAACTGGAAGTACAAGATCAACAGGATCACGAACATGGCGACCGGCAGGATAACCGCCAGCGTCCGCTGGCTGCGGACCTGGTTCCTGTAATTGCCGGCGAACTCGTAGTTGACGCCCTGGGGCACGACGAACTCGCCTGCGTCGCGCTTCTGCTCCAGGTGACGCTGACATGCGCGGACCACGTCGACCTCGGCCCGCCCCTTCTGTTTGTCGAAGACGACATAGCCGGTCAGGAACGTGTCCTCGCTCTTGATGGCCTGTGGGCCGCGGACGTAACGGATCTCGGCGACCTGCTCCAGGGGCACCTGGGCCCCCTCGATCCCGGGCACGAGGATGCGGCCGAGGGTCTCAATGCGGTCGCGCAGTTCGCGCAGGTACCGGACCCGGACGGGGAACCGCTCGCGGCCTTCGACAGTGGTCGTGACCCGCCGGCCGCCGATGGCTACTTCCACCACGTCCTGGAACGCCCGGATCGGCACGCCGTAGCGGGCCAGTGCCATCCGGTCGGGCACGATCTCCAGGTACGGCTTGCCGACGATGCGGTCGGCCACGACGGTCTCGGGCTTGACACCGGGCACCTCTTTCAAGAGGCGTTCGACCTGAAGGGCGACCCGATCGACCGTCTCCAGGTCCGGCCCCTTGACCTTGACGCCCATCGGCGCCCGCATGCCGCTCTGGAGCATGACGAGGCGGGCCGCGATGGGCTGGAGTTTCGGGGCCGACGTGGTGCCGGGGATGCGGGCCGCCCGCAGAATCTCGTCCCAGATGTCGTCGGGGCTCCGGATGTGGTCGCGCCACTGGCGGTACGGCCGGCCGTCGGCGTCGGGGATGGGCCGGCCGTTCGCATCGCGGACGAACGCCCCGCGCGCTTCGTCGTAGCGGAAGTTGACCCGCCGGCCGCCGGAGTCCGTGATGTACTCCGGCTTGTAATTGATGACGGTCTCTATCATCGAGATGGGAGCGGGGTCCAGCGGGCTCTCGACCCGGCCGATCTTGCCGACCACCTGGTCCACCTCCGGAATCGCCGCCAACGCCTTGTCCTGCTTCGCCAGAACGTCCAGGCACTCGCCGATCGAGGCGTGGACCATCGTGGTCGGCATCAGCAGGAACGAGCCCTCGTCCAGGGGGGGCATGAACTCCTCGCCCAGGCCCGGGAACGTCTCGCTGCCACGGACCCAGAAGGTGGTGGAGCGGACCCGCGCCGGCTCGATGCCGGCTTCCTCGGCGGCCGCCACCACCGGCTCGAAGAGGTCCTCGAACCCCACCCAGCCAAGCACGCCCACCAGCATCAACACAGCCGTGGCAATCAGGAACGGCACCTTGTGCGCCAGGCACGAGCGCAGCACCGCCGGCGCCACCCACTGGAACAGGCGGAACAGACCCAGGAGCGCCGCGACCATACCGGCCACGAAAATGACGTTCCGCACGAGGCCCCGCTCCGGTCCGAGGGGTTCCCAGTACCCGCTGAGCAGGACCACGACCACCGCCACAATCGCCAGGTTCGCCGCCCAGGGCGCCGCCTTCGTAGCCGACTCGGGCAGGCCGCCCTTGACGAGGAGGTAGAGGCCCGGCACGGCGATAATCAGCCCGATCCACCAGGCCAGCAGGACGCCGACGGCGCCCGCCGCCGCGATGAGCAGCCCGCCCACGATCCACCGCATCCGCCGGCCCGAAATCCGCAGGCCGAACAGGCTGTGCGCGAGCGGGGGCAGGACCGTCAGGGCGATCACGGCCGAGGCCAGCAGGGCGAACGTCTTCGTGAACGCCAGCGGGCGGAACAGTTTGCCCTCCGCTCCGATCATGAAGAAGACCGGCAGGAACGAGACGATGGTTGTCAGGACGGCGGTCAGCACGGCCCCACCCACCTCGCTGGCCGCACGGTGGACCACCTGAAACCGATCGGCGTCCGGCGGGGCCTGCTCCTGGTGCCGAAGGATGTTCTCGCACACCACCACGCCCATGTCGACGATCGTGCCGATGGCGATGGCGATGCCCGACAGGGCCACGATGTTCGCGTCCACCCCGAACAGCCGCATCGCCACGAAGCACAGGAGGACCGCCAGCGGCAGCATGCTGCCGATCAGGATGCTGCTCCGCAGGTGCATGACCATCAGAACGACCACGATCAGCGTAATCAGGATCTCGTGCGCAAGGGCGTCGTTGAGCGTGCCGAGCGTCTCGTAAATCAGGCCGGTGCGGTCGTAGAATGGGACAATGGCAACCTTGCTGATGGTGGCCCAGGCCGGCCACTGGCCGCGAGGCATGGCGCGCAGGGCGGCCAGCCATGCGTCCTGGTTCAGGTCCGAGCCCTCGTACGCCTCGAATCCGTGGTCGCGGGCGAAGCGGCGGACCTCCTCGTCGCTCGTCCGGGAGAAGTTGATGTAAATCCGCGACGCCAGGCCGGGCTCGATCTGGCGGATCTTCTCCTTGACGTTCTTGATCGTCGCCAGCGGGTTCACGCCGTAGCGGGCGACGACCACGCCGCCGACCGCCTCGGCGCCGGCCTTGTCGAGCGCCCCCCGCCGCAGCGCGGGACCCGTCGTCACGTGAGCCACGTGCCTGACGAGCACCGGCACGCCGTCGCGGACCGTGATGACGCTGTTCTCGATGTCGGCGACTCGCTTGATGAACCCGATGCCGCGAATCAGGTACTCGACGCGGTTGAGTTCGATGCTGCGGGCCCCCACGTCCACGTTCGAATGCTTGACCGCCTGGAACACCTCGGCCAGCCGGACGCCGTAGGCGCGCATGGCGTCGGGGTCGACGTCGATTTGATACTCGTGGACGAACCCGCCGACCGAGGCAACCTCCGCCACGCCCCCGGACGAGAGCAGGCCGTACCGGACGTACCAGTCCTGGATCGTGCGGAGGCGCTCCGGGTCCCAGCCGCCGGCGGGACGGCCGTCCGGGTCGCGCCCCTCCAGCGTGTACCAGAAGATCTGGCCCAGTGCAGTGGCGTCGGGCCCGAGGGTGGGCTGGACGCCCTCCGGCAGCGTGCCCGTGGGCAGGCCGTTGAGTCTCTCGAGGATGCGGCTGCGTGTCCAGTAGAAGTCCTTGCCCCCGACGAGCCGCTCTAGAAGCGAAAACTCCTCGAAGATGACGTAGATCGACGAGAAGCCGAACATCGAGTTGGAGCGCACCGTCCTGACGCCCGGAATGCCCAGCAGCGCGACCGTCAGCGGGTACGTGATCTGGTCCTCGATATCCTGGGGGCTGCGGCCGGGCCAACGCGTGAACACAATTTGCTGGTTCTCGCCGATATCGGGAATGGCGTCGGTGGGGACGGGCCACCGCGGCAAGGGGCCCAGGTGCCAGTCGAACGGCGCCATCATGACCCCGGCCGCGATGATGCCCACGACGAAGAGCACCACCAGCAGTTTGTTCCGCAGGAAGAACCCGATCAACCGGCCCACGAAGGACCGCTGTTCGGGTGTGGGCTCGGAAGCGGATTCGGCCACGCGGTCACTCATGCCGATGCGTACCGTGCTGGCGCCCTGCCGTGCGCGGGGCGGCCGAAGGGTCGGCCTCCCCGGCGCTGTGCCCGTGGTCTCCGGCGCCTCCGCCCTCGGGCGCCATCATGCTGGGCCTGGCCTGGATCTGGAGTTCGCTGTCGATCTTGAAGTTGCCCTTGACGACGACGCGGTCGCCCTCCGCCAGGCCGCTGCGGACGATGTGGTCGTCGCCGGCGCGCGGGCCGAGCACGACCTCCACCCCCTCATAGGTGGGCGCGTCGGCGCCAGGCACCTCGCGGTAGACGACCGCCCGCGTGCCGGTCACGAGGGCGGCCGAGGCCGGGATGACGAGCGGCGCCTCGGCCGTGCCGGGGCCCACGGGCACGTAGCCGAGCGACTCGGTGGTCACAAGGTCCATCTCGCAGATGTCGCACCGGCCGGGCCCGGCCTTGATGACGCCGGGGTGCATCGGGCAGATGTACTTGCCGGACAGCGCGGGTTCCATCACCCGGCCGCCGGCCGCCACGCGGGCCCGGACCTCGGCCCGTACGAACATCTCGGGCTTGAGTTTGCCGTCCGGGTTCGCGGCATTGACCCGGACCTTGACGGTCCGGGTGTTGGCGTCCAGCACCGGGGCGATGAAGGCGATACGGCCGGTGAACGTCTCCCCCGGGTAGGCCACGGTGGTGAACCGCGCGGTCTGGCCGTAGCGGAGCCAGGCGAGGTCGGACTCGTAGGCGTCGAGTTTGACCCACACGTGAGAGAGGTCGGCGACGGTATAGATGCGGGTGCCGGTCTGGACGTACTGGCCTTCCTGGGCGTGCTTGGCGACCACCGTGCCGCCGACCGGCGCGTAGATGGTCATGTGGTCGGAGGCGGTGCCCCGCCGCTCGATGGCCTCTATCTGCTCAGGCCCCAGGCCCCAGAGGCGGAGTTTTTCTCGGACGGCCAGGACGGTGGCCTCGGCCGTCTCCCGCATGACCGAGACGTTGCTGGCTTCGAGGGCCTCGACGGCCTTCCGGGCCTGGAACAGTTCCTCCTGGGCACTCAGAAGTTCCGGGCTGTATAGCGAGACCATGTGGGCCCCCTTGGCCACCCGCATGCCGGTGTAATCGACGAACAGCCGGTCCAGTCGGCCGGCGACCCACGCGGTGATATTCTGGAGCCGCGTCTCGTCGTAGACCACCTTGCCGACCATGCGGATGCGGGCCGTCGGGAACCGCCGCTCGACCGGGGCGGTCTGGATCTCCATGAGTTTCTTCGCTTCCGCCGTGATGGTGAGGCGTCGCTCGCCGGTGCCCTCCTCCTGGACCACGGGCACCAGGTCCATCCCGCAGAGCGGGCACTTGCCCGGCCCGGGCTGCTTGATCTGCGGATGCATCGAGCAGGTCCACAGGGACGGCTGGGGGGCGGGCGCCCGCCCGGCGTCACCCGTTACGGCCGAGGGCGCGCCCGCCGGATGCGCGGGCGTCACGGCCCAGCGGACCAGGTACCCGACGGTCAGGAGGACGACGGCCGCCAGCACGACGCCGCCGGTCTTGCCGACGATCCGCAGGGTGCGCCGGGACGGTTTCTCGGTTTCGGCCATGGCGGCGTCTCCGCGTCTCGGCCGGGGTTCGGCCGCTACTTCTGCGGCGGGGTCTCGGCCGGGCCGCCCTTCAGTTCTTCGTCCACTTTGGCGAGGTACTTCTCGGGGTCCGCCTTGAACTTGGCCACGCAGGCCTGGCAACAGAAATAGATGCGCCGGCCCTCATGGTCCACGTAGATCTCCGGGTTGATCGGTCCGCCCATCACGGGACAGGTCTTCTGGGCGATCTCCCCGGCGGCGGCCTCCCCCTGCCGGGACGGTTCGGCGGGCGGTGCGGGCTCGCCCGGCTGGCAGCCGGACAACACGCCGCCCAACAAGATGGTGACCGCGATGCCACTCCACACACAAGGCAGGTGTTTCATCGGGCGTCTCCTTTCGAGGCGTCGGGGTTCGGACTCACAGTCGCGGCGGGTTTCGCGTCGGCGGGCTCGTCCTCCGCCGCCGGTCCGTCGGCGGCCGGCCGCATCGGGCGGCCGACGAGCATCTCGAGGCGGGCCACGTGCTGGGCCTGGTCGGCCAGGGCCCGTTCCTGGGACAGTTGAAACTCCAGCAAGACACGCTCGGCGTCCACCAGGTCTACGAAGTTGGCGTTGCCGGCCCGGAAGGCCGCCTCGGTCGCCTTCAGCGACTGCCGGGCCTTCGGGACGAGCGTATCGCGGAACAGGTCCACCTTGCGCTCGGCGTCGCGGACTCGGTAGAGCACCATCCTGACCTCGGCGGCCAGGACGTTCTCGCGCTCGTCGCGCGACCGGATGGTGTCCCAGTGCCGGGCTCGGGCCTCGCGCAGGGCGGCATCATACTTCTCGTACCAGACGGGCAGCGCGACGCTGAACATGGCGACGACCGGGTCCTTGCCGCTGTCGCGCACGGCGGGCATGAGGGCCTCGTCGGTCTGGATGTGGTCGACGCCGACGGTGACGTCGGGGTAGTAGTTCTGCTCGGCCAGGCGGACACCCTGTTCGGCTCGGGCGATCTCGTGCTTCAGGGCCTCCAGTTCCGGGTTGTGCTCGCGAAGCCAGGCCAGCATCTCCTCGTCATCCGCCGCAGGGGCCTCGTGCGGAACCTCCTTCGGCCAAGGCAGGGGCTCCCGCGTGGGCCGCCCGAGGGCCGCGTTCAGGTGCGACGCCATCGGCTGGCGCAGGTCCTCGAGCGTCCGGAGCCGGTCGTCCAGTTTCCCCAGTTCCACCTGGGCCCGGATGACGTCGGGATACCGTGCAGCCGCCACCTCATACCGCCGGCGGGCCACGCCCTCCAGGTACCGGACCAGGTCGCGGTTCTCGCGGACCAGGTCGATGGCCCGTTTCAGGTAGTAATACTCGTAGTAGGCGTGCTTCACGCGATAGAACAGGTGAACCTTGGCCGCCTCGTACCGGGCGTGGGCCGACCGCGCGGCCTCGGCGGCGGCACCGGCCTGGTGATACAACTTCGACGGCCACGGGAACCGCTGATGAAGGCCGAACGCCTGACGCTGCGGGCCCACGCGCGTTTCAACCTCCCGAATGTAATAGCGATAGGTGAACGTGGGGTCCGGCAAGGCGCGGGCCTGCGGAATCTGCTCCAGGGCCGCTTGCCAACGATAGAACGCCGCCTCCAGGCCCGGGTTATTCAGGGCGGCGTACTCCAGGTAATCCCGGAGCGTGGCGCCAGCGCCCAGCGCGGGAAGGGGGCCGGCGGCCTCGGCTTCTGCCTTCGACGCCGTCCGGTACCGATACGATTGCTCAACCTGGTCGGCGGCCTCGCGCAAGCGGTGTTCGCTCGGCACCGCGCACCCTGCCGCCAGCGCCAGCGCCGCCGTTGCGATGGCAAGCCGGTGCACCATCGGTCCTCCTTGCTCGCCGTCCAACCAAGACCGTCGTGGCAACCCGTGTGGGTCTGACTTCCATGATAGCCGACCGGACGCGTCGCCGCAACATTCGCCCCAAATCGCGCGCGACGGGGCCGGGCGGGCTGCGCCGACCCGTTCCAGTCATTCGGCGCAGGCGGCGATCCGGTCCAGGACCTCGTCGGCGGAGAGTTTGGCTGCGACCTGCTCGGCCAAGGCAGGCGTCCGGCCCATGCCGCCGCCCGTGTAGAGGTTCCAGACCTCCCGCGGCTTGCCGTCGGTGCGGACCTGCGCTCCCATCAGGCCGATGTCGGCCACCCGCGTATGGGCACAGCCGTTCGGGCAGCCGGAGAGGCAGACGGTCTTGCGGGTGTCGAGTCGCCCGGCGAATCGGTTCCGGACCTGGTCGGCCAGCCGGTCGGTCCGTGCCAAGCCGCGGCGACACCATCGGCTGCCGGGGCAGGCCACCACGGAGACCTGCGGGCGGGCGGCGTCGGCCAAGGCCGGGTGCTCCCCGACGGCCGACCGGACCGCCTGATCATCCCGGCCGTACACCATGACGCGGTGATCGCAGGCGATGCGGACCCGGAGGTTTTCCTGGTCGGCCAGGTCGGCCAGCGCGTCGGCGGCCTCGGGCGAGACGTTCCCATTGACAAATGTCAGGACGGCCCGGGCGTTCAGTCCCCGCTCCGGGGCCGGCAGGTCCTCGCTCTCCGGCCAGGATGCCTCGTTCCGCTTCGCGGCGAAGACCTTGCTTAGCGCATCGAGAAACGGGCCATCGCCCATGCGCTCGCGCACGTGCCGCAGCCGGGCGCGTCGGCGATTCTCGCGGTCGCCGTGCTCGGCGAAGAAATCGATGGCGGCCGCGACGAGCGGAAGGACGTCCGCCGGGTCGATCCAGTCGTAAAGCAGGACGCCGGTCGCCGGCCGGGCACCCAGCGACCCTGCCCCGATGACCCGAAAGCCCCATTGGCCGTCGCGCCGCTCGGCCACGAACCCCAGATCGTTGATCCACGGACCGCCGCACGCCTCCCGGCAGGCCGAGAACGAGATTTTGAACTTGCGCGGCAGCGCGCAGATGCCCTCGGTTGCCTCCAGGTGCCGGCGAACCTGCCACGCCAGCGGCCGAAGGTCCGGGCACCCGCCCCGAGCGCCGCTGCCCGGGCACACGGTGACGTTGCGCGGCGTGTCGCCGCACGCGCCCTTGCAGGTGACGCCGACGTCGGCCAGGGTTGCCTGGACCTGCGGGATGAGGTCGGTGGCGACATCGTGGATCTCGATGTCCTGCCGCGTCGTCAGGTGGAGCGGTGTCTCGGGCGTGTACCGGCGGGCAACGCCGGCCAGTCCACGCCACGCGTCTGCGGCCAGGGCCCCGCCCAGAATCTTGGTCCGCTGCATCCAGAGCCCTTCCTGACGTTGAGGATAGAGGCCCAGCAGCCGGGCCAGACCGGCATCATCCGGCACCCGGCGGCAGGGGAACGGGATGGCGTCGTATCGGTCAACCATGATGAAGGGCACCCCTTGGCAAGCGCCGCCGGGGCAGCGCGGTCAACGCTGGCCGGTCGCTCAGATTCCGGCCCCGTCCTTGAACTTAAGCGGCTTGGTGTGGATGCCGCACTCACCGCCGCACTTGCTCGTGCCGATCCACCGGCCGGCACGCTCGACTTCCCCGGACGCGGTCACTCGCGTGCACGGCGCGCAGCCGAGCGACCGGTACCCCTTCGCGTACAACGGGTTCACGTCCACCTTGTTCAGGGCCGCGTACTTCCACACCTCGTGCTCGTGCCACGGAAGGATCGGGTACAGGCGGAGCAGCCCGTCGCCGCGGTCCTCGACCTCTCTGAGGCCGGCCCGCTGGCGGCCCGAGGTGCATCGGACGCCCGAGACGAGACACTCCACGCCCATCTCGCGGACGGCCCGGCGCGTCGGCTCGACCTTCAGCAACTGGCAGCACCGGTCCGGGTCCGTCCGGTACAGGTCGCACGGCACGTCGGGGTCGCCACGGTACACCTTCAGTTGGGGGTAGCGCTGCAAGGTTTGTTCAAGGTGTCGGATGGTTTCGGGAAACGCATGGCGCGTCACGACGCAGAAGCCGCGGATGGCGGGGTCGACGCGCTGCGCCAAGTGCCAGACCACGCCCGCGCCGAGGCTGTTCGCCACCACGAGGCCGTCGCCGAAGTCCTTGCGGGCGGCCTCGATGAGCCCGAGCGACCGGTCGATCTTCTCCTTGAAGGTCAGGCCGTCAACAAGGGCGGAGACGGCCGCCGCCATCAGGTCGTCCACCGGTAAACACTGCGTCTCCGGGATGTCGAGTCGCGTCCCGGTCCGCGTAGCGTTAATGTTCGAGGCCACGACGGGGTTCCTTGCCCAGTGTTGCTTGCTTCGCCGTCCATGTACACGTGCAGTGCCGACCAGGCTTGTCTACGCCGAGCCCCGCCGCCAGGTGCCCGGCCCGCCGATTTCGTCCCCGGCACCAGAAGCCTCACCGGCCCCATCACCTATCTACGGAAAGGCTGGCCGACTCCGCCCTTCCGCCGAGGTTCTTACCGATTCCTTTCCCGTCTGCGAAAAGGCCGCCCGACAATACCCAACTGCTCCAGTCGGAATAGTAAGGTAATAAGCGCTCCCCGTCAAGCCCGTTTTCCGAAAGAAAAAGCGGCTTGCTTTCGGGGGTTGGCGGAACACGGCCGGAAAAGATGGGAACACGGCCGAAAAACCCTTGACAGACCACTCGCGGTGGCCCATAATACCAATCGGAATACTAGGGCTAATGACCATGCTGATCTCGCAGAAATGCCAGTACGGGTTGCGGGCCATCTTCGAACTCGCCCGGCGGGGCGGGTCCGAGCCCGTGAGCGTGGCCGAGATCGCCCGGGTCCAGGCCATCCCGCCGCGGTTTCTCGAAATCATCCTCGGCCAGTTGAAGCAGGCCGGCTACGTGGTCTCGCGGCGCGGTGCCCAGGGGGGGTACCTGCTGGCCCGGGACCCGGCCGACATCGCCGTGGGCGAGATCATCCAGGCCATCCAGGGGGCCATCGGGCCCGTCCATTGCCTGGTCGAAAGCGCCGGCCCCGAGTGCCCCCTGTTCGGCGACTGCGTGTTCCTCCCGATGTGGGAACGGGCCCGGACCGCCATCTCCGGCGTCTTCGATGACACGACGTTTGCCGACCTTGTGGAGCGGGCGAAGCAAAAGGAGAGGGACCCGGCGGCCTCCTCGGCCGCATGGGGCATCTGACGCAGCGGCACCGACCCCGGGGCCCTCCGCGTCCTGCCCTTCCGAGGCCGCCACGAGCCAACGCTTCGGCGAGGAACCCGGATACCTGGGAAGGACGCATTGCGACAGGCGAAGGGGCCGTTTGTGCACACAGTGGAACCATGAGAGCAGGCCGTGAGCATTTTTCTTGCGACATAAATATGACTAGCCCGGCCGGGATAGTCTTATAGGCCCTCGCGGGGCCAGACGCGCGCGGGAGGGCACCCCCAGGGGGGCCATGCCCCCGCCGAGTCACAGAGGAGAACTGCGGTGAAGGACGACATCTACCTCGACAACAACGCCACCACGGCCGTGGCACCGGAGGTGCGCGAGGCCATGATGCCGTACCTGACGGCCCTGTACGGCAACCCGTCGAGCATCCACACCTTCGGTGGCCAAGTGGCCAAGGCCGTGGACCGCGCCCGAGAGCAACTCGCCGACCTGCTCGGGTGCCATCCGGCCGAGATCATTTTCACCTCCTGCGGCACGGAGGCCGTGCCGCTCATCGTCGGCCTCGGCGTCATCGGGTACGTTAGATAATGATGCAGAAAGGAAAAGACATGAGCGAGTCCCCGAAGCGGCTGTTCCATGAAACAAGCGAGAAGGACGTGACGCGCGCCATCGTGAGGTCGTTCGCGCAGGCGTTCGACTCCTGCGTCGAAAGCGACGTGGTCATCGCCGGCGCCGGTCCCAGCGGCCTCCTCTGCGCCAAGCGCCTGGCGGAGCGCGGCGTCAAGGTGCTGGTCGTCGAGCGCAACAACTACCTGGGCGGGGGGTTCTGGATCGGCGGGTACCTGATGAACAAGGTCACGGTTCGCGCGCCCGCCCACCAGGTCCTGGACGAACTTGGCGTGCCGTACGAGGAGGCGGCCGAGGGCCTGTACGTGGCGGACGCCCCGCACGCGTGCTCGCGGCTCATTGCCGCAGCGTGCGACGCGGGGGTGGCCTTCGCCAACATGACGAGCGTCGAGGACGTGGTCCTGCGCGAGGAGGGCCGCGTGGCCGGCGTGGTCATCAACTGGACGCCCGTCCAGTCGCTGCCGCGGCAAATCACGTGCGTGGACCCGGTGGCCCTGGAATCGAAGGTGGTCGTGGACGCCACCGGCCACGAGGCCCACGTGGCCTGCGCGCTGGCGCGGCGCGGTATGCTGGAACTGCGCGGCGAAGGGCCGATGTGGGTGGCGCGCAGCGAGGACGCCGTCGTCGAGCGGACCGGCGAGGTGCACCCCGGTCTGGTGGCCATCGGCATGGCCGTCAGCGCCATCCACGGCCTGCCGAGGATGGGGCCGACGTTCGGTGCGATGCTGCTATCGGGCCACAAGGGCGCCGAGGTGACCCTGTCGCTGCTGGGCCGGGAAAGCAAGGAGCCTCGCAAACAGGAACACCCCGTCAGCGTGTAGCGCCCGTCGGCGGCGGGGCCGACACGAAGGAGGTGCAACCGATGGCTCACATTTTCGATGACATCACGCAAACGATCGGCCGAACGCCCCTCGTGCGCCTCAACCGCGTGACCGACGGCGCCGGGGCACAGGTCCTGGCCAAACTCGAGTCGTTCAACCCGGCATCGAGCGTCAAGGACCGCATCGGCGTGGCCATGATCCAGGCCGCCGAAGAAAGCGGGCTCCTGAATGAGAACAGCATTATCGTCGAGCCGACCAGCGGCAACACGGGCGTCGGCCTGGCGTTCGTCTGCGCCGCCAAGGGCTACCGCCTCATCCTGACGATGCCGGACACGATGAGCATGGAACGTCGGCACCTGCTGCGCATCTTCGGGGCCGAACTCGTCCTGACGCCCGGCTCCGAAGGGATGACCGGCGCCGTGCGAAAGGCCGAGCAGATCCTCCGCGAGACCCCCGGCGCCTTCATGCCGCAACAGTTTAAGAACCCGGCCAACCCGCAGGTCCACCGCGAGACCACCGCGGAGGAAATCTGGGCCGACACCGACGGCGCGGTGGACATCTTCGTGGCGGGCGTCGGAACGGGCGGCACGATCACGGGCGTCGGCGAGATTCTGAAGGAGCGAAAGCCCGGCGTCCGGATCATCGCCGTCGAACCGCAGGAGTCGCCCGTGCTGGCCGGTGGCAGCCCCGGGCCGCACAAGATCCAGGGCATCGGCGCCGGCTTCGTGCCGGAGGTCCTGAGGACCGACCTCCTGGACGAGGTCGTCCAGGTCTCAAGCGACGAGTCCCGGGCGATGGCCCGCCGCCTCGTCCGCGAGGAAGGGATCCTGGCGGGCATCTCCTCCGGCACCGCCGCCCACGCCGCCGTCCAGGTGGCCCAGCGGCCCGAGAACCAGGGTAAGCAGATCGTCACCGTCCTGCCCGACACGGGTGAACGGTACCTCACGAGTTGGCTGTTCGAGGACTGACCGGTACGAGGCGACCATGAAACGCGCGACCCAACTGATCCACCATCCCGGCGGCACCTGCGAGTACACCGGCGCGGTCAGCGTGCCGATTTACCAGGTCTCGACCTTCGCCCAGGACGCCGTCGGGGCGAACAAGGGGTACGACTACTCGCGCTCCGGCAACCCGACGCGCGCGGTGCTCGAGCGGTACATCGCGAGCCTGGAGGCGGGCGAACACGGGTTCGCCTTCGCCTCGGGCATGGCGGCGATCTCGTCGTGCCTCGCGCTACTGAAGACAGGCGACCACGTTATTGCGACCGCGGGGCTGTACGGCGGCACCTACCGCCTGCTGACGCGGATCTACGAGGACCTGGGTATCACGACCACGTTCCTCGACACGGGCGACCTCAAGGCGACCGAGCGTGCCTTCACGGCCCGCACGGCGGCGGTTTTCGTCGAGACGCCTTCGAACCCGATGATGCGGATCACGGACCTGCGGGCCCTGTCGGACATCGCCCACCGCCGCGGCGCCCTCCTGATGGTAGACAACACGTTTATGTCGCCGTGGCTCCAGCGGCCGCTGGAGGCCGGGGCCGACCTGGTCATCCACAGCGCCACGAAGTTCCTGGGCGGGCACAGCGACCTCATCGTCGGCCTGGCCGCCTGCCGCGACCCGGACTTGGCGAAGCGGCTGGGGCGCATCCAGAACGCCGTCGGCGCCATCCCCGGGCCGATGGACTGCTGGCTTCTGATGCGCGGGATGAAGACGCTGGGCGTGCGTCTGGAGCGCGGCCAGGCCACGGCCGCCCGCATCGCCGAGTGGCTGGTCCGGCAGGAGGAGGTCGAGCAGGTCCTCTGGCCCGGCGCCGCCGATCTCGCCGGCGCCGAGGTCCACCGCCGCCAAGCCGACGGGCCGGGCGCGATCCTCTCGTTTCGGCTCCGCGAGGGCCTCTCTGGTACGGCGCTCTGCAACCGCACTCGTGTCTGGACGCTGGCCGTCAGCCTCGGCGCCGTCGAGAGCATCATCACGCTGCCGGCCCGGATGACCCACCTCCCGTACCCACCCGGGGAGCGGGAGGCCTTGGGCATCGACGACCGGCTCGTACGCCTGTCGGTGGGCCTGGAGGACCCCGACGATCTTGTAGCCGACCTCGCCGACGCCCTGGCGGGCGCACGCGAGGAGGAGGCTGCCCCGTGACCCGACATGACCTGACCAGCACGCACTGCGTTCACGCCGGGACCGGACCGTGTGACGTGCGCCACGCCATCACGACGGCGATCGTGCACTCGGCCCCGTTCACCTTCGCGTCCACGCAGGAAGTGCTCGATTACGTCGAAGGCCGCTCCGACCGCCGGCAACCCGAGTACGGCCGCATGGGCAACCCCACCGTCACGCGGGTCGAGGAGCGGCTGGCCGCTATCGAAGGCACCGAGCGCGCCCAACTGTTCGCCAGCGGCATGGCCGCCGTCACCACGCTGCTGCTTGCGTACCTGAAAAGTGGCGACCACCTGATCCTGACCAGCGACTGTTACAAGCGGACCCGGGATTTCGGTGGGGAGTTCCTGGCGCGCTTCGGCATCCGGGCCAGCCTCGTGCCGCCCACGGTCGAGGCCATCGAGCAGGCCATCCGACCCGAGACACGCATGATCCTCACCGAGGTGCCCAGCAACCCGTACCTCTACGTGGTGGACGTGGGCCGGCTGGCCCAACTGGGCCGGGACCGCGGCGTCCTGACCGTGATCGACAGCACGTTCGCCACGCCCGTGAACCTCCGGCCGCTGGAGTGGGGCGCCGACCTCGCGATCCACTCGGCCACAAAGTACCTGGGCGGGCACAACGACCTCATCGCCGGCGTCCTGGCCGGCCGAGCCGAACTCGTCCAGCCCGTCTCCGACCTTCTGATGACCCTGGGCGGCGTCTGCGACCCGACCACGGCCTTCCTGCTGGACCGGGGTCTGAAGACGCTCGGCGTGCGCGTGGAGAAGCAGAACGCGGCCGGCCTGGAGGTGGCCCGATTCCTGGAGGCTCATCCGCGAATCCGCGAGGTCTTCTATCCGGGCCTGGCGTCGCATCCGCAACACGGCATCGCCCGTCGGCTGATGAGTGGCTTCGGCGGCGTCGTCACGTTCCTGGTGGACGGCGGGTTTGAGGAGACGGCCGAGTTCGTGGACCGTCTGTCGATTCCGCGAATCGCGCCGAGCCTGGGCGGCGTGGAGGCCCTCGTCGAGCAGCCCGCCGTCATGAGTTTCTGGGACCTGCCGCGCCACGAGCGCGAGCGGCTGGGGATGTACGACAACCTGGTCCGACTGTCGCTTGGCATCGAGGAGGCCGACGACATTCTCGCCGACCTCGACCAAGCACTTCAGGTTTCTCGAACGTCCCATCCGGAGAAAGCGGGAACGCAGCATGGCTGAACCGGTTAAGGATGACTTACGCCTCAGGCGGGACGCGTGCTGCCGGATCCTTCGGGACCTTCGGCGGGTGGTGGTGGCCTTCTCGGCGGGCGTGGACAGCACGCTGCTGCGGTCGCGCCGCTAGCCTTGGCGCCCGGCCGAGTTAGCCGCGGGGCTTGCCCCGCGCGGTCAGGCGCCCGGCCGGGGCTGCGGGCCGGCAAGGAACTGGGCGTCCGCGCGCCCCTGATGGAAGCCGGCCTGTCGAAGCAGGACGTCCGCACTCTCTCCCGTGCCATGGGGCTGCCCACCGCGGAGAAACCGGCGTCGGCCTGCCTGGCCAGCCGCATCCCGTACAACGAGCCGATCACGGCCGAGCGCCTGGCCCGCTGATACTTTGGATCGGCACACCGCCACGATCGACACCAATACCAGTGCACGCACTCTGGTCATGACCTTCCCCTTCGCGCTCCGTGTTCCCTTTCCGAACGGTGCCGACCACCCGCACCCGCTCGATTCCTGTTGCAGGAGGCATCCTCACGGTTCGGCTGCCGAAGACGCCTGCTTCATCGCCTCTGCAAGGAGTTCCGCGACGGCCGCTATGCCGCGCTGCGGCGCATGCCGAAACGGTGCAGAAAAGGCACGGCGCGGCAACGCGCGGGTCTCATCGTAAGCTCATTCCAAACAAGGGCTTACAAGAATGCGGCCGACCTGTTTTTTCTCGCTTGACGCGCTCTTGGCCGAGTGCTAACGTCCGGCCGCCCGGCGAGCCCGTCTGCCAGGCAGGGGGCTCGCCGGTGAGGATGGGCTATAGCGGCGAGAAGTCGCGGCTGTCGGTTCTCTGAATCGGCCGTCGTGTCGGTTCCCGAAGCGTCGGTCTGACAGGCCCTTACCCGGCAGCCGGCGCGCTGAACACGTGCGGCGCGCGGGACGCCCCACCTTGGGGTTCGGGGCGGCGTGGTCCGTCGCGGTGCCTTGGCGCCGCCCGTCGGGCGTCTCAATGGCCGGGCCCGGGGGGCGCGCGTTGACATGCCGCTCTGCGAGTGGTATCAGGACGGCGGGGCCGCGGCCACGGGCACAGTGTGATGAGGGCAGACCCATGCGAACCTTGCACCTCCGCGCGGCCGCGTCGCGCGTTTCAACGTCGGCGCTGGTGTGCCTCGTTCTGGCGGCGACGACTCCCGGTCAGGGTCCGCCCGGTGACCGGCCTGTTGACTCGATCACGGCCCTGGACGGGCGATGGGAGGGCGCCGCCTGGGGCCGCGTGACGATCCGCAACGGACGTGGGACCTACACAGACACGTTCGGCACCGGTCCCGGAACGTTTCGCATCCGTGCGACAGGAACGAACCGGTTCGAAGGCGTGTGGGGCGAGTCGGACCGGCGCTTCGGCACGATGGCGTTCTCCCTTTCGGCCGATGGCCGGACTGTCACGGGGACCTGGTCGGCCTCGCCGCGGTGTGAGATCAGTGCCGGCTTCCCGACGGGCGCGTCGCTGGCATGGCGGCGGCGGGATGAGCCGTCGCTGGCCGAGATCCAGGCGCGGTGCGCCGTCCTGGCCCGTCGCATCGAGGCGGTGAGGAAGCAGTTGGGTAAACTGGCCGCGAGAGCGAAACGGCACACCGCCGCTCCAGGCGAAATACCTCCGGCCCGCGAGGGCCCGGGCGGCGCCGACTCGCAGGCAGACCGGGCTCCGGCCGACAGGCTCCGCGCGCTGGAGCGGCGGCGGATCGCTCACATCATGAACGCCCACTTGGCGCGGGAGGAACGCGTCCGGGATCTTGACGCATCGTATGCCGAGCGGATCGCACGGGCTGAGACAGCCGAAGCCCGACAGGCGCTGCGGCAGAAACTCGCGGCCGAAGTCGCTCGATGCGACGCCCAGTTGGTCGATACCGTGGAGCGGTACGATCGCGTCTACCGGGAGGCTGTTGCCGCAGCCAAGGGTCCCGCCGGTGGCGATCCCGGGCCCGCCGAAGGGACACCGGCGGCGGGGACGGCGCCGGAGGCCGGCGAATGGCGGCTCGCGCTTCCCGAGTGGGCCCTTCCGCCCAAGGTGGAGACCGTGAAGGACGCCCGCCGAGCCCTGCATTTGCTGGCCACGCTGCCGCGGGAGGTCCAGGCGAAGGACTCCGAGGCGCGCGTGGTTGTCGCCGCCGCCGAGGGTCTCGAGAACCTGATGGCAGCGCAGGCGGAAATGCAGGCGGCCGTGGGCGTGCTGCGAGGGCCTGGCCACGCAGCCAGACCGGAGCGGTGTGTCCGGGCACTCAACCATTCGTTGCGGGCCCAGACGCGGCTTGCCGAGCACGCGCCGCTGGACGCTTCCACCCTCGACCGGATGGCCGAGGGCGTCGGTACGATCAACAAGGTGGTCGGCGGGCCTCTCCAACTTGACGCCGAACTGCTGGGGTCGCAGACCCGAGGGACCATGGCCGGATACCTTGACACGGCCGATCGCGTCCTCGGCGGGGCGCAGGCTTCAGCGAGCCTCTGGGAGAAGGGGACGATCGATCCGCACTCGCCGGGCGACGTGCAGAGCCTGTTCCATTGTGTGTACGCGGATGTTCAAGGCCCCGGCCCGTGGGCGATGTTTGACGAGGTGACGGCCTCGTCCACGAGGAACATGGCGGTCCAGGCCGACTTCATCGGGTGCATGGGCGATCACATTGCGAACCAGACCGCCGAAAGCGAGGCGAGGCTTCTCGCGCAGGCTGGCCGCGTCGAGGACGAACTCAAAGACCTGCCGCGCGCCCTGGCGCGAGGTCTGTGCCGAGAGGCGAAGTTCCTGGAACCGCTTCTGGCGTTCCTGTTTGACCTTGACGACTGAGCGGCAGGCTGCGGTCCCAGCCGTGGCCGGACGCCGGCCTTGACGGCTTTGGGCAGGTGGGGCCAGGCGGCGGCGACTTCGGCCAAATCGGGTGGCACTTCGGGCGTGTTTGGGGCCTGTTTTCGGCACGCTGAAAATGCGCTGAAAGGTCGGTGGGCGCAGCGTCTAAGGCTTTGTCTTTTCGCGGCTTACGGCCGGAGGGCAGTTGATTCGCAATCAGCAGGTCAGGGGTTCGAATCCCCACGGCTCCAGCATTGGTGTATGGTGGCGGCTGCCCGCAAGGCTCAGGCGGCGACGCGGAACCGCCGCCAGAACACCGCCCTGATGTGAAAGGGTACATAGCGGGCCCCCCGCTACCACACTGATTCTCGCACTTTCGGGCGCGACTTTCGGCATGAGGGCTCGGGTGGGCAGTTGCAGGAAGCCTACCCGGGCCCGGTTCGCCTCGTGGTCGTATTCCACGCGGCCGATGTAGGCTCGCAGGATCGCCTTGCCCCTGGCCAGGATACCTGCCTTGACGGCCTCGTGTAGGGCCGTGGCTATCCGGGGAGTGTCGGGCAATATGACGCGCCGGGTTCCACACCACTGATATTTTCGGTCCCGCATTTGCATTTTGCTGTTTTCTGTGTTATAATGTCGGGTCTGCTGTGAATTCGCGCGGACAGCCGGGATAAAGTCCGGTGCTGTGCAGTGAACCATCTTGGGGTAAGGAAGGCCTTCGTAAATGGGGGTGGGCCGTTTCCTGCTGGTTCTCGTGCAGCCGTTGCTATGCTGGCCGGTTACCGCACGGGTCGGCGGACCACTCCTCGTCCTCGCCGCCGGGGGTGGTGTCGGGGTCGATGCCGTCGGCGCCGTTGAGGACGGTCACCTTGCCGTAGGGATCGTACCTGTACCGCTCAACCACTTTGCCCAGGTCGCTGTCTCCGGGCGTGCCCTCCGCCAGGGCGGTTTCTGAGTCGCGGTAGTAGCCGGCGAAGAGGATGGGGTTGTCGTAGGCGGAGGCTGTGCCGTCGTCATGGCCGCCGACCTCTTGAAGCGACCAGTCGGCCTTCAAGAACGTGACGTTGCCATACGGGTCGTACAGGTAGCGCTCGAGGGCGTCGCCGTCATCTTCCGCCAACGCCGTCACGTTCATGTTGGCGTCCGTGAGGTAATACAGCCGCTCGTCGAGGCCGGAGTCATCCTTGCCGAGGCTGCCGTCGTTCGGGTCGCCGTCGGCGTCGGAGTCACGGTCCCGCAGTAGGGGGGCGTCGACGTACCGCGGGCGACGACGTCGTCACCGTCACGCCCTCGCAGGTCATCTTCACAGACATCTTCGGCCACGCCAATGTCATCGAGGTGGCCGGCAGCGATGTCGTCTGGCTGCACCTGATGGACGGCAACGACACGGTGACCGTGTCGGCCACTTCGCAACTCCCGTTTCAGTTGGAGATCCTCGGCGGAGGCAGCGACCCGGGCGGCGACGTGCTCGCCTACACCGGGGCCGGCGGCGACCTGTTGCTCGACCTGGACGACCTGAGCCTCGGCGAGGCCAACGGCTCGCGCCTCACGTACTACGGCATGGAGGTGTTCGACGTCGACACGGCCGGCGGCGCGCTGGCGGTTACGACGGCAAGCGACGATGAGAAACTCAAAGTCACCCCGCTGACCGGTGACGCCGGACGACTGGCCCTCGACGATTCGTGGATGCGGGTTCTCTACGCCGGCCTGGCCGGCCAGGCCGTGGCCATCGACCTGGCCGGTGGCGAGGACGTCCTCGTCGTCGAAGGCTCCCCTGCCGACGACGTGATCATCCTCGGACTCGGCGTCGTCACCTTCACCGACGACGGGCGGAGCCTGACCTACGGCGGGGTAGAGGCCCTCGCCATCCGCGCCCTCCAGGGCAACGACAGTCTGGACGTGGACAACACGGCCGGCCTGGTCGCCCTGGCCGGCGGCGTGGAGTTCGACGGCGGACTCGGCGTGGACCGCCTCCGGCTGCTCGGCACGACCACGGTGGATGAGGCGATTTACGACACGAACCTCGCCGGCAGCAACGGCGTGATGGTCCACGCGCTCGGTGCCCAGGAGCAGTACGTGGCCTTCGATGGCATCGAGGAACTGATCGACATCACGCCGGGGCCGCTCACCATCAACGGCACGTGGACCTCGAACATCATACACTGCGACACCGGCCCCAATACGGGCACGGCCGCGGTCGGAGGCATGGACAGCATGATGGTCGCCGTGGACGAGCACCAGCCGATCGAGTTCGCGGGCAAGAGCGCCCTGACGATCAACGGGCTGGCCGGGCACGACACCATCGACATGAACAACGCCCCGGTGCCGGTGCCGGCTGGCACCGTCACAATCGACGGCGGATCGGGCGATGATACCCTCATCGGCAGCGCCGACAGTGACACGCTGCTCGGAGGCCGGGGCAACGACACACTCATCGGCGGCGACGGCAACGACATCCTGGACGGCGGCCTCGGCTCCGATACGCTTAACGGAGGCGAGGGAATCGATGCCGCCCTGTTCTGGGGCACCGACGGCGACGACACCATGAGCATGGACGCCGGCGAGGTCGTCGTCAACGGCATCCCCAACGCCATCGCGAACATTGAGACGGTTACCCTGGAGGCCGGCGCCGGCGACGACGACATCACCCTGTGGGCCAACGAGGGGTTCCCGGCCAACGTGGTCGTCTTCGGGCGTGGTGGCGACGACAACATTGCCGCCAACCTTGCCAATCCGGCGCCGGCGACCGTGATCAACATTCTCGGCGGCGCGCACGCCGCCGGCGACTCGGCTACCGTCACCGGAGCCACCGGCGACGACCAGTTCGATGCGTTCGGCGACGTGAACGCCTTCGGCCAGGCACGCGTCAACCTGTTCGAGATCGAGAACCCGTTCATCCTCGAAGCGGTGCGCATCGACGGTGACCGGTCCACGGTGGAGGCCAACCACACCGAGTTCACCGACGCCGACGGCAACACCACGATGGTCCGGCTGGCCGGGCCGGGCCAAGCGGACGTGTTCCGGAACATCTTCAACGGCCGGGCCGCCGACGTCCATTCCATTGTCCTCTCCGATACGTCCGACCGGCGGACGCGCCTCTCGGTCAACGTGAGGCGGGAGCGGGGCACGGACAACGAGACCTCGATCGGTTCGATCTCCGGCACCGGTCTGGCCGCCATCGTCGCGCCGCGGTCCGACCTCGTCGGCAACACCATCGACCTGACAGGCGCGCTGCGGCTGCTGAGGGTCGACGACATCCGCGACGGCTCCGACATCAACCTCGGGGGCGATTCGGGCGAGAGACTCCGCCTCATAGCCGATACGGTCGGCAACGTCAACCTCACGATGGCCGGCATCCTCGCCTCCATGCGGGTCACCACCTGGCTCGGCGGCCTGCTCCAGGCCAGCGTCTTCCAGAACCTCAGCGTCACGGGCGGGGCCTTCGGCGCCGATCTGACTAACTTCCGGACCCAGACCTCGGGCCACGGCCTCCAGAGCCTCTCGGTCAACGGCCCGCTGACCTCGAATATCACCGCCGACCGTGTCGGCAAAATCACCGTCCGGGGTGGCGACGCGACGTTGAACGTGACGGTTATCTCCGACGCCGTCACCCTGGGGCGCCGCCCCGCCGTTCAGTCGGTCTCGGTCACGGGCGGCGACCTCGTCGATTCCACGTTCAACATCCAGCCCGGAACCGTGCTCAGCGCACTCAGCGTCCGAGGGGCGCGCGGTGTCGGCGGCAACGTGCTCGGCGGGTTCACCGTGGGCGGCAACCTCGGCAGGGTCTCCATCTCCGGCAACGTCACGACCACCGGCTGGCAGATCGCCGGGGGGCTGATGTCGCTCCTCGTCAGAGGCACCGTCCAGAGCGCTGCCGGCGTTGCCGCCATGCGGATCGGTGGAACCGTCACGAGAATGACCCTGGGCGCGATTCAGCACGTGGACGTCCTGGTGGCGATTGATCCGCTTGTGGTACGGCAGGCTGCCGTGGGCGCCGACTTCGCTCCCGCGGCGATTAACTTACTCCGCATCACCGGAGTGCGCGGTGCGGCGGCACCACGATGGTTCGTGTTGGACAGTTTCTTCAACGCCGCATCGCTCGGCGTGGTGTTGCTGAGGAACGCGGATGCCGCGACGTCGGGCGTGTTCGTGCTGAATCAGGCCGGTGCCGAGATCAGGCGGGTCATCAACCGCGATACGCTGGACCCCACTCTGAACTGGATGTATCCGCCACGGGGTAACCAGCTGTTGACGCCGCCCGGGGTCGTCAACATCATCTAAGAAAGCGTAAGAAAATAATGTAATCGAAATCGGGCGCCCGGTCGATGACGTGGGCAAAGACGATGGTCTTGCCCGTGCCCGTGGGCTGGACGATGAGTGTTGAGCGCGCTGCTTGCCACGCCTCGAAGGTGCGCGGCCTGACGGGGCCGGAGCGGACCACGCTGTACAGGCTGGCCGTGGAGACGGGCCTTCGCGCGTCGGAACTCGGGAGCCTGACGCCGGCGAGTTTCGACCTCACGGACCTTGGCCAAGCGACGGTCACGGTCGAGGCCGCGTGCAGCAAACACCGGCGTGAGGACGTCCTGCCGCTACGTCCCGACATGGCCCGGACGATGGCCGAGTTCATTGCCGGCAGGCAGCGGGACGAGGTGCTGTTCCGGATGCCCGACAAGCCGGCCGCCATGTTACGGAAGGACCTCGAGGCAGGCGGCATCCCCTACCGCGACGCCTCCGACCGCGTAGCGGACTTCCACGCCCTGCGGCACACGTTCATCACGCGCCTGCCGGAACTGGGAACGAAGGCGGCCGCGGAGGAGTCCATCAGGGCGACGGGGACCGACGAGACCAACGCTGCCCCTTGACAGCACCTTGGAAGAACCAATTCCCGCGACACGGGAGGAAGTCACTGCCGTACCGGAATGCTATGAATTCCATGCTCAGTACACCATCACAAAAGGACCTCCGGCCTCAGCACCTTGCGAGTCCACCCAAACCGCTCGCAGAACAGCCGGTCGAGTTCATCCGTAAGTGGCACGAGGAAGACGGAGAGAGCATAAGGAAGATCGATGGGCAGCACGAATAGGCCGCCTTGTTTCATGCCGCACTCCGGGTATTCGCCAAGGAGACAGCGATCTACCCGACCGCTTGAATGGACTATCCTGTGGCGCAGATCAGCAACGGCCTGAAGAAACTCAATGGGGTCCGTGAATTGCCTACCATAAAACCCCATGTCGACTTCTGCGTAACGAGACCTCAATTCGGCGGCCCGCAAACGCAACTCAAATTTCTGTGCGATCCGATCAAGCTTCCCGGACCAGCGTGACATCCCCATCAGCCTGATTGCCTCCTGCTCGGGATTATCATCTGCGATTTCAGAGAAGGCAGCAACAACGTGATCAGCCAAGAAGGCCTCGAAGTTGCCATAGACAGCCACCAAGAACTGTCGGGTCAACTCCTGCCCGGCAGTAGAGAACATCTTGTCTAGGCGACGCATGCTTGTCTGCAGAATGTACTGACCTATCTTAACTCGCGCGGGGGTGTCGGGGGCAATCGCTTTGGCTTGCTTCGCCGCATTCACGGCCTCCTGCCCCTTTCCCGAATACGCGATGATAGCCGAGTAGGCACATAGGAGACGGTTGCTTCGCTCGAAATACTGTTTTCTGTGCACGGACATCTCCTGAGGAGGCAAAACAAACAGGCCGCCTTCGCCGAGCTGCCGCATATTCAAAGGATTCGCCACTTGCATGCCCCTCATCTTTGCTCGCCAAGCCTTTCGGGTAGCCACGCAGCCAAAGGCGGGCTCAATTGGAGCGCGAGGTGTCGTTCTTCGCCTACTTGGTACCCGAAAGTATGTGCAACCGCAAGGCAAGAATGCGCCAGATCCGCCCCTCCTGATTGCAGTCCAGAGGCCCCCGGTCGCACCACAACCACCCCGATTCTTTCAGCGCATTTGCAGCGCGCAGATACCCCGGTACGCCATCACCTGTCACCACCTGGCAAGACGGGAGTCGGAAAAGAAAGAAGGCGAGGGCGCCAGCATAATCCGAACCGTCGGGGCGTCAAGCGCTGCCCTTCGCTTCGATCCTTGGTCCTACCAGAAATGCCGGCGGGCGAAGGCGTGGCCCGAGCCCCCTTTCAGGTAACGCTCGAACGCCTCCGCCTTGCCGTCGTCCTCGAAGCGGATGACCACGATGGGCCGCCAGGGGCGGTGCTTGCGGGTGTCGGGTGACTCGCCCGCGTTGTGGGCAGCGACGCGTTTGCGAAAATCCTTCGTCAGACCCACGTACCGCTTGCCGGGATGGGAGAGGCTCTCCAGCAGGTAGACGTACCGCATCGTCCCCCCAAGCCAGCCTGTTGGGCCCTCTTGACAGTGTCGCCCTTCGCCGCCCTGCTTCGCTGAAGCTTCGCAGGGCATCCCGCGTCGCCGTGCCACGCAGGACAAGTCCTGCATAGCTCGCCGCAGGCGAGCGACGCAGGATGGTGGAGCCGAGGGGACTCGAACCCCTGACCTGCTGATTGCGAACCAGCCGCTCTCCCAACTGAGCTACGGCCCCATGTGCGCCAGCATTATAGCCGCCGGCCCTGCCAAGGCAAGGTCTTACGCGGCGCAGCCATGCCTAACGCCGAATGGCCTGTGCCGTTTGAACTTTCGACTTTGAACCGTGGACTTTGAACCTTGAACCTTGAACTGTCGTTAAACCGGTACGGCCACGGCAGGCGTTTTCCCTTGTGACCGTTTGTGCCGACTGATACGATTCTGCTTTGCTGCCTGACGTTACCGGACGGCAGGTAAAAACGCTGCTGCGGGAAGTCTCCATGGCCCAGGCCGAGCGACAAACGGTTCCCGACGTGCTCCGCGAGCGGGCCGAACTGGTCCGAACCGCGCTGCAGGAGTGCCTGACCGCGCCCGACGAGCCCAGCCGCGACGTCTACGAGGCCATGCGGTACATGGTCCTGGGGGGCGGTAAGAAGTTGCGGCCCACACTTGTGCTCCTTGCAGCCGAGGCGTGCGGCGGGTCAATCGAAGCGGCCATGCCGGCAGCCTGTGCCGTCGAGATGATCCACACCTATTCGCTCATCCACGACGACCTGCCTGCGATGGACGACGACGACCTGCGGCACGGCCGCCCGTCGTGTCACAAGCAGTTCGGCGAGGCGATGGCGGTCCTGGCGGGCGACGGCCTCCTCACGGAAGCGTTTCACGTCCTGGCGACGCAGGTTCAGGACGCCGAAACGTCGAGGCGTCTGGCGGCAGAACTGTCGCACGCCGCCGGCGCCGTCGGAATGGTCGGCGGACAGGCGGCGGATCTGAAGGCCCAGCGCGACGGCGGCGACGAGCGGCTCCTTTCCATCATCCACCGACGCAAGACCGCATGCCTCATCGAGGCGAGCACCGTCATGGGCGCCGTCTCGGCCGGGGCCGGCCGGCACCTTGAGCGGAGCCTCCGCGCCTGCGGCATGCACCTGGGCCTAGCGTTTCAGATTGCCGACGACGTTCTCGACGCGTCGGCTTCAACCGAAGCGCTCGGCAAGACGGCCGGCAAGGACGCCGCCGCCGGCAAACTGACCTACGTGGGGCTTCTTGGCCTCGATGCGGCCTGCACCCGTGCGCGGGCCGAGGCCGATCGCGCCGTCGATGCCCTGAGCGTGTTCGGGCACGAGGCGGACCCGCTTCGCGACATCGCACGGTTCGTCGCCGAACGCACCTTTTAGCCGCAACCTTTTAGCCGCGACCCCAGGAAGCCGGTTCCGGGTGCCAATGGCGGCGGCCTGGGAAGGCCGCCGCCCGGGCGATCGAGGTTATGAAACAGTCTTTTAGCCGCGACCCAACGGGGAGCGCGTTGAACGAGGACGATCAATTGGCCGGTTCGCTGCTCGACAGCATCAACTCGCCGCAGGACCTGAAGGGCATGAGCGTCGGCGCCCTGGCGCGCCTGGCAGGCGAGATCCGCACGCTGATTACCGAGACGGTCGCGACCCACGGCGGGCACCTGGCCAGCAACCTCGGCGTCGTGGACCTGGCGGTTGCCCTGCATCGGGCGTTCGACTTCTCGAAGGACCATCTCGTGTGGGACGTCGGCCACCAGTGTTATGCCCACAAGATCCTGACGGGCCGGCGTGAGGCATTCAAGGGGTTGCGGACGGCCGGCGGCGCCAGCGGGTTCCCGAACCCGGCCGAAAGCCCGTACGACCTTTTCCGGACCGGTCACGCGGGCGCGAGCATCTCGACCGCCCTCGGCCTCGCGCTGGCCGAGAAGGCGGCTGCCACAGGCGCCCGGACGGTGGCGGTTATCGGCGACGGGGCGCTCGCCTCCGGCCTCGCCCTCGAAGGCATGAACCACGCCGGCGACGTCGGCGCGAACCTCCTGGTGATCCTCAACGACAACCAGATGGCCATCTCGAAAACCGTGGGGGCGATGGCGCGGCACCTGACGCGGATGCGGAGCACCCCCGCCTACGGCAACCTCAAGCAGGACGTGCACGAGGTGCTCGACCGCGTGCCGATGGGCGACTCGCTCTCGCGGGCCATCCACGCCTTCAAGGACGTCCTGAAAGAGGTGGTCGTGCCCGAACACATGTTCGAGCGGCTGGGGTTCCGATGCTTCGGGCCGGTGGACGGCCACGACATCGAGGCGATGCTCGAGACGATCGAGGATCTAATGGGTCTCGACGGCCCGCTTTTCCTGCACGTCCACACGAAGAAGGGGTACGGTTTTGCCCCGGCGGCGCAAGAGCCCGAGGCGTGGCACAGCGCAAGGCCCTTTGACGAGCGAAACGGCAAGGTCGTGGCCGATGCCGGGCCCGCCGGCCTCCCCCACTGGACCGACGCCGCCGTCGATGAGATCATCCAGTTGGCCAAGGGCGACGAGCGGCTGGTTGCCATCACGGCCGCCATGCCCGAAGGGACGGGGCTTATCCGGTTCGGCCACCGGTTCACGGACCGTTTCTTCGACGTCGGCATCTGCGAGCAGCACGCCGTGGCGCTGGCGGGCGGGCTCGCGAAAGGGGGACTCCGGCCCCTGGTCGGCATCTATTCGACGTTCCTCCAGCGGGCGTACGATCAACTGTTCCAGGAGGTGGCGCTCCAGGGACTGCCGGTCGTGCTGCTGGTGGACCGGGCGGGCCTGGTCGGGGCCGACGGCCCGACGCATCACGGTCTTTACGACGTGGCGTACCTCAGGCACCTGCCGGGCTTTGTGCTGGCTGCGCCGGCCGACCGTGCGGAACTTGCCGGAATGCTCCGGCTCGCCCTCGCGGCGGCCGGGCCGTGGGCCATCCGCTACCCGCGCGACTGCGTGCCGCCCGAGAACTTCACCAACGAGGTGGTCGCCGTCGGACGGGCCGCCGTCCTGCGCGAAGGCGACCAAGGCGCCATCCTTGCCCTGGGCGCCACCGTGGCACCGGCGATGGATGCGGCCGCCGGGCTCGAGCAGGAAGGCATCTCCGTGACGGTCGCCAGCGCCCGCTTCGCGAAGCCTATGGACGCCGAGTGCCTCGCGCACCTGGTCGAAACGCAGCCGTGGGTCCTGACGCTGGAGGACCACGCGGCGGCAGGCGGGTTCGGATCGGCCGTGCTCGAGACGGCCGAGGCGCGCGGCCTGGACGCGCGGAAGATCCACCGGGTCGGCATCGGCGAGAGAATGGTCGAACACGATACGCGCGCGGCGCAACTGGCGGCCGCGGGTCTCGACGCCGACGGCATCACCGCGCGGGTCAAGGCCCTTGCCGGCAACGCGTAGGTCAAGCACCGGAGTCCCTGGCCATGAAACGAGTCCTGATTCTGGTGAATCCCAAGAAGCGCGGTGCCCGTGAGGTTGCCGAGTCGCTTTGCCCGTGGGTCGAGAACCGCGTGACGGCCGAGACGGCGGACCTTTCGGACGCGCCCGTCCAGACGGAGGCCGACCTGGTCGTCGTCCTCGGCGGCGACGGCTCGATCCTCCAGGCCGCGCGCATGCTCGCCGGCCGCGAGGTGCCCGTCGTCGGGATCAACCTGGGCAAACTCGGGTACCTTGCGGAGTTCACCGCCGAGGACTTCTGCGAGAAGTTCGATGACATCACGGCCGGCCGCATGCCGATCTCGCGGCGGCTGATGCTCTCGGCCCGCTGCGAACCGGCCGACGGCGAGGCGAGCGAGCATCTCGTCCTCAACGACGTCCAGGTGGCGGGCGGCCAGCCGAATCGCATGGTCGGCATCGCCGCCGCCATCGACGGCGAGGCCCTGACCGTTTACTACGGCGACGGCGTGCTGGTCTCGACCCCGACGGGCTCCACGGCGTACTGCATGGCGGCGGGCGGGCCGCTGCTCGCGCCGGGGCTGGAAGCGATGGTCCTCGTGCCGATCTGCCCGCATTCGCTGACGCATCGGCCGATCGTGCTGCCCCCGGAGACCGAGGTCGTCCTGGAACTGAGCGACCTCCAGGACGAAGCCATCTGCGTCGTGGACGGGCAGGTGCAGGTGGGTTTGACGCGCGGCGACCGGGTGCGGATCCGCCGGGCCGATGCGTCGTTCCTGCTGGTCCAGAACGGTCGCCCCGGCGCGTTTGCGACGCTCAGCCGGAAACTGCACTGGGGCCATCCGCCGAAGTACGAGCGCGGTTCTTGACTCTCACGCGGTCGCCGCCCTATGGTGCTCCGGCTGAAGGGGAACGAAGGCAAGCCAGTGGCTTACCAAGTCCGAATCCTGACCGAGTACTGCAAAGGCTGCGAATTGTGTGTCGCGGTGTGTCCGAAAGGCGCGCTGGAGATGTCGGATGAGTTGACGGACCTCGGCGTGCGCCCGGCTTGCCCGAAGGCTGATGCCGAGTGCACCGGCTGCACGCTCTGCTACCAGGTGTGCCCCGACGCGGCCATCGAGATCTGGGAGACGGCCGAGGCCTGAATCTGAGATCTCGGATCTCAGATTGCCCATGGCACATTCGGATTTCGTACGTCGTGTCGCATCCGAGGCACACGGCCTCCGTACGGATGCCGCCGGCCACGGCACGAGCCGCCGTCAGGCCACGGCACGCCTGCCGTGCCAGGGTATCCGTGCCAGGGTACCACCCGCCTTGTTCCCGGCCGTTGCTCCGCGCTACGGGCGCGGTCGCCGCACCCTGCCGTTTTGCGTTGCTCTGCCCCTTGCCCTGCCTTAAAATGGCGAATCACCTTGCCCTTGGGAGGAGGCGCGCTGTGGCGGTCAAGACTCAAGAGAAGGTCCTTGTGACCGGGAACGTGGCGGCGGCCGAGGGCGCCGTGCGCGCCGGGTGCCGGTTCTACTTCGGGTACCCCATTACGCCGCAGAACGACGTGCCGGAGTACATGTCGGCCCGCATGCCGGAGGTGGGCGGTACGTTTGTCCAGGCCGAGAGTGAACTGGCAGCCATCAGCCTGGTGCACGGTGCGGCGGCCGCCGGCGCGCGGGCCATGACCTCATCGTCCGGCCCCGGCCTCAGCCTCAAGCAGGAGGGCATCAGTTACCTCGCGGGCAGCGAACTGCCCGCCCTCATCCTGAACGTTCAGCGCGGCGGGCCGGGCCTCGGCGACGTACGCTGCGCTCAGGGCGACTATTTCCAGGCGACGCGAGGCGGGGGGCACGGCGATTACCGCCTCATCGTCCTGGCGCCGCACACCGTCCAGGAGACGTGCGACCTGGCGCACGAGGCCTTCGACCTGGCCGAAACATGGCGGTGCCCCGTCTTGATCCTCTCCGACCAGCAACTCGGCCAGATGATGGAGCCCGTCCGCCTGCCGACCATGAAGGACGTGCCACGCGTGCAGGACCACCCGTGGGCCCTGACGGGCGCCGCGGGCGGCCGCGAGAGACGCATCGTCAAGAGTTTCTACTGGCGGCCGGGCGAACTCGAGGGGTTCAACCAGCGCCTCCGCGCCAAGTACGAGACCATGGAGAACGAACTGCCGCGATGGGAGGAGGACGCGGCCGACGACGCCGAGATCATCCTCGTGGCGTACGGCACGAGCGCCCGGATCACACGCGATGCCACCAGGGCCGCACGCGACGCCGGCATCAAGGCGGGTCTGGTGCGGCCGATCACCTTGTGGCCGTTCCCGGCCGAGCCGCTCGTGGCGGCCGCCAAGCGCGGCGCACGGTTCCTGGTGGTCGAGATGAGTTGGGGCCAGATGATCGAGGACGTGAAACTTGCCCTGTACGGCCATCCCGCGCCGCTTGACCTGTACTGGCGAGCGGGCGGCGGCGTGCCGACCGTCCACGAGGTGGCCGAGCAGATTCAACGAATAGCGAGGGAGTAAATGAGTCGAGGACGCGCCGTAGCCGGCAGGCGAAGGCGCCGGGTACTCCATGACTGCCGCTGAGGCGGGAGGGTGGCTGGCATGAGAAACTGCCTTTTCATCGTGCTGTGTCTGCTGGCCGCTTCGGCCGCGGGCGCCGAACCGCCCGACTTCCCTGCGGGCAAGGAAACAAAGATCGAGGACCCCTCGATCGGCGGCAACGGGTACTACCTCGTGTACGTGCCGAGTGACTACACGCCCGACCGCAAGTGGCCGCTCGTGGTCTGTTATCACGGGCTCAACGGCAAGGTGACGACGTGGCCGTTCAAGAGCGTGCTCGGCGGCAAGCGGTGCATCGTCGTTGGCATGGAGTACAACGAGCGGGGGCGCGTAAGCAGCGGCGGCAGCGAGGACGTGGCGAACGTGAAGCGTATCCTTCCGCCGCTCGTGAGGAAACTGAACGTTGATACCAAGCAGTTGTTCATCGGCGGCTTCAGCAAGGGCGGATTCACGACGAACCAGATTGCCGGCCAGGCGCTTTCGCTGTGGGCCGGGATCCTCATCCTGGGCGCCGGGGGCAGTGGGCCGGGCGGGCCCGGTAGTTGTAAGGGAAAGGCCGTCTATGTCGGCGTCGGTGAGACCGACCAGTATCGGAAATCGGCCGAAACCGCGGTCGCGTCCTACAAGCGGCTCGGCGCCAGGGTCACGTTCGAAATCTACAAGGGGCGGGGGCACGCCGTTGACGCGAAGTCCAAGGTCATGCGCGACTGGTTCCTTGCGAACACCGAGTTCCGAATGGTCGAGCCGGCGATCGCCGCGTCGAAGGAACTGGTCAAGCGGAAGAAACCCGGCCTGGCTTACAAGATGCTGAAAGACGCCGCCGCCATGTCCGATACGTTCGGCCTGTGTCAGGAAGCCGCGAGCCAGGCCCGGACGCTCGCCGAGGCGTTCGAGAAACGGTTCGCCGAGGCCGAGCAGGCCGCCGCCAACAAGCAGGTTCCCCGGGCCGGGGGCATCCTGCGGGTCCTCGTCCGCGAGTTCGCCGGATGCGAACTCGGCCAGCGTGCGAAAAAGCGGATCCCCGAACTCATGGCCGAGGCCAAGGGTAAGTCCCAGTGAGGAAGTCCCCATGACGCAAGCCGCAATGAAACTCGGCCGCCCGAAGGCGCTGCTGGACAACCGGACCCACTACTGTCCGGGTTGCGGTCACGGGGTGGTTCATCGCATCCTTGCCGAGATCATCGACGAGTGGGACATCCGCGACTCTTGTATCGGCATGGCCCCCGTCGGCTGCGCGGTGCTGGCATACCAGTACCTCGACATCGACATGTGCGAGGCGGCCCACGGCCGCACGCCGGAGGTGGCCGCCGGCGTCAAACGCGCGCGGCCCGACAAACTCGTCTTCTCGTACCAGGGCGACGGCGACCTGGCTGCCATCGGAACGAACGAGATTGTCCACGTGGCCAACCGCGGCGAACCCATCAGCGTCATCTTCATCAACAACGCCGTCTACGGGATGACGGGCGGCCAGATGGCCCCCACTACCGTGCCCGGCCAGAAGACGACCACCAGCCCCAAGGGCCGCAGCATCACGGGCGAAGGCTACCCCCTCCGCGTGTGCGAACTGCTGGCGACGCTCGAGCAGCCGGCGTACATCGAGCGGTGCGTCATCGGAACACCCAATAAGATCCGCCGCACGAAGAACGCTATCAAGAAAAGTTTCCGCGTCCAGCGCGACCTGAAGGCGTTCTCTCTTGTCGAGGTTCTCTCCCCATGCCCCACCTACTGGCGCGTCCCGCCGACCAAGGCCGCCGAGTATATCGAAACGTATATGGAAGAGATCTTTCCGCCGGGGATCATCAAAGATACGACGAAGTAACTGGGTAACGGAGGCGCGGCCAAACCACAACGTTTGATCACGACCGTGTTGGGGTGGTGTAAGACCTAGCGGCCGAAGGAGTGCATACGGATGGAACAGGACACGGTGTTGTTTCTCCTCCAGGTGGTTCAGGTTGGAGTTGGCGCGTGTGTTCTAGGAAGCGTCCTGTACCTGATCGCGAAGAAGCGAGGACTCGGGCTGGAACCTCGACCTTGGCGGCACTGGTTTCTGCGCTCGCTTGTCGTGTCGCTGGCCTTTTACGTTGCGTACTATGGGCTCTTGCTTGTACCGGGAGGTGATTCGCTTGAGACGAGCGTTCTGATCGCACGACGCGCGCTGTTCTACGCGACACGAATCGTCCTGGTCCTTGGTTGCTGCTGGCTTGCGTTCCGGCTGGGAAGGTGGCGCACGCTGATGCTCGCAGCCGCTGCACTCGCCTCCTTATGGGCCGCTGATTACTTGGTTCGCATGCCTTTGCTGATTCTGGCTCTCATTATGATCGGTGGCATATAGGGCAACGGTCCCTGATGCCGACATTCCTGCGTAACCCACGGCACGAGTTTATTCTGCTTGGCTGTCGCTATCCTCTGCCGTTACACAAACTCCGGCCGTTCTCCGCGATCTCTCCGTTCCCTCTGCGCCCTCGGCGCTAAAAAGAACCTGCCGCCGACTCTCCCGCGCGGTGCGCGTTCGTACACGCATACACCAGGTCCTCGATCTTCGCGAAGGCCAGGCACCGGACCGTGCCGGCGCGGGCGCGGCCTACTTGTCGGAGTCTTTGGGCTTGGGTTCGAGGTCAAGGGCCGCGGAGTTGATGCAGTACCGCAGGCCCTTCGGCGCCGGGCCGTCGTTGAAGACGTGGCCGAGGTGGGCGCCGCAGCGACTGCATTGGACCTCGGTGCGCTCCCTGCCGCCGCTATGGTCCGGCTGCTCGTCGATGTGCTCCCCGCAGACAGGCTCGAAGAAACTCGGCCAGCCGCACCTGGCGTCGAACTTCGCGTCCGACGCGAACACCGCCTGGCCGCAGCAGACGCACCGGTACACGCCCGGCGTTGTCGTGGCCCAGTACTTGCCGGTGAACGGCCGCTCGGTGCCCTTCTGGCGTGTCACGCGGAACTGTTCAGGTGTCAACTGCTCGCCCCACTCTTCATCGGTCTTGGTCACTTTGTATTCCTTGCGTTCGCCAGGGGTCGCCGGCGCCGTATTCCCCGGTGGGCGCGTATCGCGCCCTGCAACCGCCGTCACAACGCCGGCGAGCAGGTACAGGGCTACGGATCGGGGCAGTCTCACACCATCGCCTCCCGTCGCGGCTCGGTCATTGTAGTCCCGCCGCTTCGGCCCAGGCAAGACTATCCCGGCGGCGGGCGAACCGACGGCGCGTTTTTCGGTAGAGCCGGCCGGCCCGCTGTGCGAAGATAGGCAGACGGTTTTCAGAAGCGCCGCCGGGTCGGCGCAGCGTTCAACAGAACGGGATGAGGTTGAGGAGCAGACTGTCAGGAGGCAAGCGAATGAGGCGCGTAACGTCGATTCTACTGGCGACGGCGCTCGGCGCGTCGGTGCTTGCGGCCGCCGAGAAGCCGCACCGCAAACTTACGCCCGTACCGTTTACCGACGTCAAGGTGACGGATGCGTTCTGGGCGCCGCGGATCGAAACGAACCGCACCAAGACGGTTCCCCACGACTTCAAGAAGTGCGAGGACACGGGCCGCATCCGCAACTTCGCCAAGGCCGCCGGCCGCATGGAGGGGAAGTTCGAGGGCACCTACTTTAACGACAGCGATGTTTACAAGGTCATCGAAGGGGCGGCGTACTCGTTGGCCGCCCACCCGGATGCGAAACTCGAGAAGTACCTGGACGACCTGATCGACACCATCGCCGCCGCCCAGCAGAAGAACGGCTACCTCTTCTGTTTCTACACGCTCAAGGATCCCGAGAAGCGGTGGACGAACCTCCGCTCGATGCACGAACTCTACTGCGCCGGACACTTCTTTGAGGCGGCGGTGGCCCACTACCGCGCCACCGGCAAGCGGAGCATGCTCAATGTGGCCATTCGCCTGGCCGACCTCATCGACTCCATCTTCGGGCCGGACAAACGGCACGGCGTGCCCGGACACGAGGAGATCGAACTGGCGCTCGTCAAACTCTACGAGGCGACCGGCGAAGAGCGGTACCTGAACCTCGCGAAGTTCTTCCTCGACGAGCGCGGACGCGCCGGCGGCCGCAAACTCTACGGACCGTACTTGCAGGACCACACGCCCGTCATCGAGCAGACGGAGCCCGTGGGCCACGCCGTCCGGGCGATGTACCTGTACTGCGGCATGGCCGACGTGGCCGCCTACACGCGCGACAAGGCGTACATCGCCGCACTCGACCAACTCTGGGCCAACACCGCCACAAAGAAGATGTACGTGACCGGAGGCGTCGGTTCCAGCCGACGCGGCGAGGCGTTCGGAAAGAACTACGAGTTGCCGAACCGCACGGCCTACTGCGAGACGTGTGCAGCCTGCGGCCACGCGTTCTGGAACCACCGGATGAACCTCCTGCACGCCGACGCCAAGTATGCCGACATCCTCGAGCGGGTTCTTTACAATGGGTTTCTCTCGGGCGTCTCGCTCGACGGCGAGAAGTTCTTCTACGTCAATCCGCTCGACAGCAGCGGCAAGCACCACCGCCAGGCGTGGTTCGGCTGCGCGTGCTGCCCGACGAACGTCGTCCGGACGCTGCCGTCCATCCCCGGGTACGTCTACGCCACCGACTCCGACGGCATCTACGTGAACCTGTACGCCGCCAGCACGGCGCGAGTCAAATGGAAGGCCGGCACCGTGACGCTCAAGCAGCAGACGCGCTACCCGTGGGACGGGCTAGTACGCCTGACGGTCGAACCGGACAGGCCTGCGGCGTTTACCCTCGCCCTGCGCATCCCCGCCTGGTCACGCGGCGAGACGGCCACGGCCGGTCTTTACCGCATGGCCTCCGTCAAGGGCGCGCCCGGCGCAAGCGTGTCCGTCAACGGCGAGCCGGTAGGCCGGCTCGACATCCGGAAAGGCTATGCTCGCGTCACGCGCCAGTGGAAGAAAGGCGACGTTATCGAACTGAACCTGCCGATGCCCGTCCGCCGGGTCTATTCGCATCCCAAGGTCAAGGGCAACAGCGGGCGCGTGGCCATTCAGCGCGGGCCCATCGTCTACTGCCTCGAAGGCGCCGATAACGGCAAGCACCTCGGCAACCTGTACCTGCCGCCGGATGCGAAACTCGCGGCGGAACACCGCGGCGATCTCCTCGGCGGCGTCACGGTCATCAAGGGCAAAGCGATGGTCCGACGCGACGACGGCGACGATACACCCACCGACCTGCTCGCCGTCCCGTACTACGCCTGGGACCACCGCGAGGCGGGGCCCATGATGGTCTGGATTCCCGAGAAGCGCGACACGACCCGCCCCGTGCCGAAGCCGGTCACCGGCGCGTCGGCCGGCGGCGTCGAGAAAGACAAGTTCAACCGCGTGACGTTCGACGCGGTCGAGACGGACGGCCTGCGGCTGGAGGTCGAATTGCAGCCGAAGGTCTCCGGCGGCATCCTCGAATGGCGCGTCGGCAAGGCGAAATAGGCGCGATGTTAGCCGCCGCGCTTGTCCCAGTACGGACCCGTATGGGCGCGGCGCGTTGATCTGGCGAAAGGGGCCACCGATAAACTCCAGGCGTGTGGCGCGTTGGCTGGTCATCGCGGCAGTGACGGCAACGGGTTGCGGCGCGAAGGCTGCCGGACGCGACGGCACCACCATCACGATCACCGACAAGGTCCTCGTCTCGGGCACCGTCCGGTTCGGCATCAACCTGGGCGGCGACGCGTACTACTCGGGTGCGGCCCTGGTGAAGAAACGGGCGGTCGAGAACTTCGAGGGCACCACGTACCGGCAGTGCCATTTCGGACCCCTCAACGATTCGCGCGGCGCAACCACCTGGTTCGGGCTGAACGATTCGTGGAAAGAGATGATGCTCAGGGAAGGACGGCACACGATCCTGGCCGGCCCCGCCAAGGGCATCACCGGCCGCAAGGTCGCCGCCGACGTAAAACAGGACGGCGCGTGCGTGACGCTGACCCTGGCTCATCCGGTTGAGGTGGAGCGCGGCCAGGCAATCGAAGTGACGTTCGGCCCGTAGCGACCGCTGCGGGGCTGGCGAAACGGTCCTTTTTCAAGGGGCATGGTATGGCCATTTCCATCATCGACCCGATCGGTTCCGCTTTCAAGCGCGTGGGGCTGGTGCTGTTCAAGCCTTTTGACCTCCGCAAGTGGTTTGTGCTGGGTTTCTGCGCCTGGCTCGCTCATCTGGGCGAAGGTGGCGTGAACTTCAACGTGGGCAGCAAGTACCGCTGGGAAGAGGGCGGTCCTTCGCCCATCGGCGAGGCGTTCGCCGAAGCGGCCGAATGGGCCGAGGAGCACCTGACGCTGGTCATCTCGGTGGGCGTGGCCGTGCTGCTCCTGCTGGTAGCCATCGGCCTGGTGCTGTCGTGGCTTCAGTCGCGAGGCAAGTTCATGTTCCTTGACGGCGTGGTGCGTAACCGCGGCGCCGTGGTGGAACCGTGGCGGCGGTTCCGGGCGCTTGGCAACAGCCTGTTCTGGTTCCGGCTGGTGTTCGGCCTGATCAGTTTCGGTGTTTTCGTGCTGGTTGCCCTGTTGGGGCTGGCGATTGCGTGGGCCGACATTCAGGCGGAGGAGTTCGGCGGCACGGCCATCGCGGCCATCTTGACCTTCGTTATGCTGTGGCTTCCTTGCGTGCTGACCGCCGTCGTTGTCTCGTTGTTCCTGGAGGATTTCATCATCCCCGTGATGTATCTGCAAAATCTGCGGGCGGTGCCGGCGTGGGGGGTGTTCTATCGGGAACTGCTGCGGGGCCACGTCGGGCCGATCGTGCTGTTTTACCTGATGAAGATCGTTCTCGCCCTGGGTATCGGCATCGCGACGTGCCTGGCCACGTGCTTTACGTGCTGCCTGGCGGCGCTGCCGTACCTTGGCGCCGTTATCCTGCTGCCGCTGCTCGTCTTCAGGCGGAGTTATTCGCTGCATTTCATTCAGCAATTCGGCGACGCGTGGGCGGTGTTTCGAGATGAGGCCCCGTTGATTCCGGAGCAAGCCCCGGAGTGAAACGGAAGGGGAGGTCCCCGATGAACGGATTCGCGTGCGAACTTGCGCTTGCCGTTGCGGTGGCCGACCGCGTCGGCTACGCCAAACCGCCCGAGCCGCGCATCGTCAAAGGCGCCATCGAGGCCGAGACGTTGAACGTCCTGGCGAAGACGGGCGGCAGAGTCCGGCAGCAGCAGATGGGCGGATTCGGTCCCAAATGGTCGAGCGACTGTCAACTGTGGTGGACCCACGGCAAGTCCGGCGACCGGCTCGAACTCCAACTGCCCGTCAAGAAGACCGGCAAATATAAGGTCACGACCAACCTGACGAAGGCCATCGATTACGCCATCATCCAGTTCTGCCTCGACGGGAAGAAACTCGGTTCACCCATTGATTGCTGGAACGACGGCGTCGTTGCGACCGGCCCGATCGACCTGGGCACTCGACGACCTGGAGGCCGGCAAACACAAGTTCATCCTCGTCATTACCGGCGCCAACCCGAAGATGACGCCCGGCCACATGGCGGGTGTGGACTACGTAAGACTGACGCCGGTCGAGTAACTCGATGGCCGGCGGGTTGGGGCCCGACGTTTTTTCCAAGAAAGTTGAACTATCGGACGCAAATCATACGATGAAACACTGAGGGTCTTGCGGAATACGACTGCCCGTGCCGTGGGGATTCAGGCCGCAGACGATTCAGGACGGTGGGCATGAACCGCAGAGATTTTCTGAAGAAACTCGTGACCGGCGCTGCGGGTGCGTCGGCGGGCCTCGTGCTCGCCGGCTGCAACCGCGGGGCAGGCCTGGTGCGCGACCCCGCACCGCCGTACTTCGGCCCGCGCACCGGCGGCCCGAAGGCGTATGCCGCCGGCCCGTCGCAGGCGAGGTCGGGATCACGCGTGGCCGTTGCGCGCGGCCCGAGCGCGTGGATTCCGCCGGGCGCCGAACGCAACTGGCGGTACATCATCCTGCACCACAGCGCGACCGACCGCGGCTCGGCCATCGAGTTCGACCGGATGCACCGCAACCACGGGTGGGATGAACTCGGGTACCACTTCGTCATCGGAAACGGCGCCGGGGCCGGCAACGGCGTCATCGAGATCGGCAGCCGCTGGCCCAAGCAGAAGCACGGGGCCCACTGCAAGGTCGCGGGCCATCCCGAATACAACGACGTGGGCATCGGTGTGTGCCTGGTCGGCAACTTCGACCACTACCGTCCGACCGAAGCCCAGATCGAATCGTGCGCCCGCGTCGTTCGGTTCCTCCAGCAGCGGTATGGCATTCCGCGCAGCCGCATCTACGGCCACGGGCAACTCAAGCCCACCCATTGCCCGGGCCGGCTGTTTCCGTACGACGAGATCTTCCGGCGGCTGGCGTGAGCCTGCTCACGATGCAGGGCGCAGCAGGTTTTTCCATCTCGTACACGAGGCCGAGACGGGGTAACCTCCCACGTCGAGGATTCCGCCGCCGGCCGACGAGCGGCTCGAGCCGGGTGCCGTCCGTCTCTTCAACGGCCGCGACCTCACCGGCTGGACGGCGCCGGCGGACGGGTTCTTCGAGAAGCACGGCAAGATCCACGTGGCCGGCGGCGTCGTTCACCTTGAGGCGGGCGACGACCAGACCGGCATCGCCCGCGCAGGCGAGTTCCCCACGACGAACTACGAGGTGGCACTCGACGCCATGCGCGCGGGCGGCCGCGACTTCTTCTGCGGCATGACGTTTCCGGTGGGCTCGTCGCACTGCACGTGGATCGTCGACGGCTGGGGCGGCACGGTCGTCGGCCTCTCGAACGTGGACGGGTACAGCGCCTCCGAGAACGCCACCGCCCGGACCATCACCTTCGAGTCGAACCGGTGGTACCATCTGACGCTGCGCGTGACGGACGAGCGTATCGAGGCGTTCATCGACGGCCAGAAGGTCGTCGACCAGCAGCGCGGCGGCCACACGTTCGGCATCTGGCTGGAGGTCGAGCCCCGCCGCCCGTTCGGCGTTGCGACGTGGCACACGGGCGGTGCGCTGCGGGACGTCACGCTGCGGCGGGGGGAGGGTTGAACCGCGGCCGGCGGCGCAGAGGCAAAGACCGACCCGTCAGGACGGTCGGCCCTTGGTATGCGGTGATCGATTGTCGAACCGGCGGAAAGCCTGCGCTACAGGCAAGCGTCCTTGGCGGCCTTGGCGATGCGGAACTTCAGAACCGTCTTGGCCGGGATGTGGAGTGGCTCGCCGGTCTGCGGGTTGCGGCCCATGCGGGCCTTGCGGTTGACGACGACCAGTTTCCCGAGGCCGGGGATCGTGAAGCCGTTCGGGGCCTCCCTGTAGGCCAGATTCACGAGGACCTCGACGAACCGCGCGGCGTCCTTCTTGCTGATCTCCAATGTCTCAGCCAGAGCGGTCAGCACCTGCGACTTCGTCATTGCTTTCGCCATTGACTATACTCCTTCCTGGGTTAACCGAATGCCCGTATCCACAGCCCGCCTGCACAGGCGGCGAGCGGTCTTTCTCCCGAAAGCAGGGCGGACGTGCATCCCCCGGCCCTCTCGTCGCACCATAGGATAGAGACTCCACCGCTTGCCGCAACACAAAAAACCTTCAGAGGCACGTGCCTGCCCTGCAGGATAAACCTATCGCATTCAAGCACCCGGCACCGGCCACGCGAAGAAAGTGCGATGTCCGGACGGGCCTCGAGAACTGCTCCAGGGCACACCAGGATTGACGGTGAGGCCTTTGTCGATATAATCGCGGCTCTCGATAGTGTGCCGCATGTCCGGCCGTCGGCCGCGACGGGCCGCGAAGCGGAAAGGAGCGCGACGTGTTACACTTCGACCACCATACACAGTCCTTCTACACGGACCTCAAGCCGCACCGGCTCGAGGACGTCGCGGAGCCGAACCTGTACCGCGACATCTTCCCGTACGACCAGTTTCCGAAGATCTCGTTTACGCATGAGAGGGTGCCGACGTTCATCCCCGAGGAAACGTGGATCACCGACACGACGTTCCGCGACGGTCAGCAGGCCCGCGCGCCGTACACGGTCGAGCAGATCGTCGAATTGTACAAGTTCATGCACCGGCTCGCCGGGCCGCGCGGCCTGGTCCGGGCCAGCGAGTTCTTCCTCTATAGCAGGAAGGACCGCGAGGCGGTCGAGAAGTGTCTGGCGCTCGGGTACGAGTATCCGCAGGTCACGGGATGGATCCGACCCGTCAAGGAAGACTTCAGATTGGTCAAGGAGATCGGCCTGAAGGAAACGGGCATCCTGACCTCGTGCTCCGACTACCACATCTTCCTGAAACTGCAGCGGACCCGCAAGCAGGCCCTCGAGATGTACCTCGACACGGTCAAGGCGGCCCTCGACGAGGGCATCATCCCGCGGTGCCATCTGGAGGACATCACCCGGGCCGACATCGAAGGATTCGTTACCCCCTTCGTGGCGGAGTTGATGTCGCTGGCCGAGCAGTACGAGGTGCCCGTCAAGATCCGGATGTGCGACACGCTCGGCTTCGGCGTGCCGTATGTGGGGGCACAACTGCCGCGCTCGGTGGCCAAGGTCGTCTACTGCCTGCGGCGTGAGGCGGGTGTGCCGCCCGAGTGGCTGGAGTGGCACGGGCACAACGATTTCCACAAGGTCCTCGTCAACGCCACGACGGCCTGGCTGCACGGTTGCTGCGCGGCCAACGGCACGTTCCTCTCGATCGGCGAGCGGACCGGCAACCCGCCCATCGAGGGCCTCATCGTTGAGCACGCCATGCTCTGGGGCGAGACCGAAGGCGTCGATTACTCGGTCATCACCGAGATGGCCGACTACTACCGGGCCGAGATCGGCCAGAGCATCGACCCGCGCTGCCCCCTGGTCGGCCGCGACTTCAACATGACACGGGCCGGCATCCACGCCGACGGACTGCTGAAGAACGAGGAGATCTACAACCCGTTCGACACCGACAATATCCTGGGACGGCCGATCCGGATCGGCCTCACGGACAAGAGCGGCGTTGCCGGCGTCCTGGGCTGGATCCAGCGACGGTACGACCTGCCCGAGGACGTTGCCAAGAACGACCCGCGCATCGTCCAGATCAACAACTGGATCCAATCGCTGTACGAGGCCGGCCGCGTCCCCGCCATGAGCGACGAGGAAATGGACACCACGGTCCACGAGGTTTTCGGCGACGTGCAGCGCAGGCCCGAGACACTGTAGGCCGTCGGCGCGGCGGCGGGTTACTGCTTGCGGGCGCGTTTGCGGAGGATTTCGATCACCTTCTTGTGGCCGACCCTCTCGGCGACCTGAAGGGGCGTGCCGACGTTCGGGGACGCGGCGTCGGCGTCGGCGCCCTTGTTAAGGAGGCGCCCGACGATGTCGGCGTCGCCCCCCCGCGCCGCCTCGTGCAGGGGGGTACCGCGGAGGCCGGCGGCGTTGGGGTCGGCGCCTCGGGCGAGGAGGAGTTCGACCACCTTGCGGTGCCCGTTGCGTGCAGCCATGTGCAGGGGCGTTCCCTCGGGGGCCTGGGCGCCCACGTCGGCGCCCGTTTCGAGCAGCCTGCGGACGACGTCCTGGTATCCGCGTTTGGCGGCCTTGTGGATGGCCTGCTCGGTGCCGGCTCTGGGCTTCAGGTCGGCGCCTCGCGCGAGGAGCAGTTCGACCACGTCCGCCCGCCCGGCCTCGGCCGCGATGATGAGCGGCGTGCCGCGCCAAAACTTGGCGTTTACGTCGGCGCCCTTGTCGAGGAGCATGCGAACCATGTCGCGGCTGTTCTCTGCGGCCAGGCAGACGGGCGGGAATCCGCGTGGTCCTTTGCGTTTGGCGTCGCCTCCCTTGGCCAGGAGCAGGGCCAGGACGTCGCGGTGGTTCCAGTTAACGGCCTCGTGGACAGGCGTTCCCGTCTTGGCTTCGGCGTTGGGGTTGGCGCCTTTGGCGAGCAGCAGTTCGGCCACGCTCGCATGTCCCCATCGGGCGGCCAGGTGGAGGGGCGTCCCGCATTCCACAGCACGGTTCACATCGGCGCCGTGATGGATGAGCAATTCCACCAGTTGTCGGCTGCCGACATACACGGCCTCGTGCAGCGGGGTGCTGCTGGGCCTGCCGCCAGGGGCATGGCGGCCCGTGCGGCTCCGCTTGACGGGGTAACTGACCGCGTTGACGTCGGCCCCGCGCTGGATGAGTTTCTCGGCGATGTCCCGGCGGCCGGACCGAGCGGCGTCGAACAGGGGCGTGGCGCCGCCGGCGTCCTTGGCCTTGACGTCGGCGCCCTTCTGGATCAGGAGCCACGCGGTGTCGCTTCGCCGCGCACCGGCCGCAACGTGAAGGGGGGTGCGGCCGTCTTCATCGCGAGCCTTGACGTCGGCGCCCTCCTCGATGAGCAATTCCGCGACGCCGTGGCTGAACTCGGCCGCCACGTGCAACGGCGTGACGCCGCTTGAGTCGCGGACGTTGACGTCGGCGCCCTTCACCAGGAGCAACTTGACCAGATCCGACCGTTCCCTTGCCGCCAGACACAACGGCGGGATGGCGCGGCGGGCGCGACCCTTGCCGTTGACGTCGGCGCCGTGTTCGATCAGGAGTCTCACGATCGTGCCGCTACCCCTCATGATGGCCTGGCCGAGCGGCGAGAAACCGCGGCCGTGATAAAGGTTGGGGTTGGCGCCCTGCTCGAGCAGGTGTTTGACGACGTCGGCCTGGTTCGACTCAATGGCCCGGCTCAGGGGTGTCACGCCGCCGGAGTCCCTTCCATCGACCTTGAACCGCTCGTCGGCCAGGAGGTCCATCAGGTCGGCGTGACCCGCGTCGAGCGCCACGCGGACGGGCGTCCGATCATCCTTATCCTTGACATCTTTGCGGGCGCCCTTGTCCAGGAGCAGTTTCACCACGTCTGTCCGGTTTTCGCCGGCCGCGCAGTGAAGGGGCGTCCAGCCGTTCCGGGCGATGGCGTTGACCGCGGCGCCCTTTTCGATGAGGCGTGCGACGGCAGCCCGGTCGCCCCTCTTGGCCGCAAGGTGAAGCGGCGTGAGCCCCTCGGCATCTTTCGCCCTGGCATCGGCGCCGCTCTCGATAAGCAGCGCGGCAACGCTACCCTGTCCGGCGCTTATGGCCACGTGGAGCGGGGTTCGGCCGACCTTGTCGCGGGCGTTGATGTCGGCGCGGCGAGCCAGGAGGTACTCGACGACGGCGTTGTGGCCCTTGGCGGCGGCAAGGTGGAGCGCCGTGTTGCCCCCCTTGTCGGCAGATAGGACGTTGGCCTTCTTGGCGATCAGGAGTTTGACAAGGGGCAAGTTGCCTTCGCCGGCGGCCACGTGGAGCGGCGTGCGGCCGTAGGCCCCCGGGGCCTTCGGATCGGCCCCGTTGCGGATGGCTTGCTTCACGTCGTCTGCGTCACCCGCGCGGATGGCCTTCAAGAGCCTCTCGGTCCTTTTCGCAGCGCCGGTCGCTGGGGAGGCGCGTGGGGCGGGTTCGGATTCGGCGGCGTCGGGCTCGGGCGGCGGCTCGACCTTCCTGTCGCACCCCGCGGCGGTCGCCAGCAAGAGGGCCAGACACAGCAGGCCTATCCGCTTCGCCATGGAAACACATCCTCTGCGTGTGACGGCGAAACCGGCACGCGACCGGCGTCGTGTCGAAGCCGTCCGGAAGCGGCTCGTCGGCCAATCAACTCAGGCACCACGTGGGCGCGGCGACGGGAACACCCCTGGGACCTCGTACCTTGAACCCCCTGGCACGGCGCCGGTTACGGCGCGACCGGCCTCCCGATCAGAAGACCGTGTAGATGAACGGCGCCAGGCTCGTGCCGCCCAGAATGGCCAGAAGGCCGAGAATCAGCAGCGAGATGAGGATCGGAAGCAGCCACCACTTCTTGTTGTGCTTCAAAAAGTCCCAGAACTCGCGCAGGAGGCTCGGGCGGCGGCGCGCGGATTCCAGGCGGAACTCGTCCGTCTCGTTCGGCGGTTCAGACATGCCTCTGAACCCTCACGGTGAAGGTTCGCCAGGACAGCCTTAATCCTACAACGCCACTTCGCCATTTCGCGCGGTGGGTCTCCCGCCTTCGTCCCGACACAGACCGGGACTACGCCGCGCAGAGGACCGGGTTCTCCCGCGCTGGAGCGGCCATAGCGCGGCGGGTCCGGAGACCCGCCGCGCGAAGTGCGGGGCTTGAGCCCAGGCCCTGACCGCCGGATGCCTCTTGGAACAGGGCGCGCCTCGCTTTAGACTTGCCACGCACCCGCCGTGGCGGTAAAAGGGCTACCTGTTCCTTGCCACGACGGGCGTTGCCCGGCGCCCGAACGGATCTGTCATGCCCGACGTATCATCCGACGAGTGGACTATCGGCCGCCTCATCGAATGGACGCGCGTCTTCTTTGAGCGCGGGGGTGTCGCCCAGCCGCGCCTGGAGGCCGAGATCCTTCTGGCCCACGTCCTGGGCGCGGAACGCATCGACCTGTACCTGCGGTACGAGGACCCGGTCGCCGAGGATGAGCGGAGCGCCTTCCGCGAACTCGTCCGCCGCCGCGCCGGCGGCGAGCCGACCCGCTACCTCGTCGGCACGTGCGAGTTTCTCTCGCTCGCCTTCAAGGTCACGCCCGATTGCCTCATCCCGCGGCCCGAGACGGAGATGCTTGTCGAGGAGGTCCTTCGTCGCAACGGCGCCACCCCGGCCCCGCTCCTTGAGGGGGGCGAGATGGAATCGTCCGGCCCCCTCACGGCCATCGACCTGTGCACCGGCTGCGGATGCGTGGCGGTGAGTCTGGCGGTCCGCCTGCCGGATTGCCGCGTCACGGCGACCGACATCTCGCCGGCGGTGCTTGAGGTCGCCCGCATCAACGCCCAGGCCCACGGCGTCGGGACCCGAGTCACGTTTCTGGAGGGCGACCTGTACGACGCCCTCGATGCCGCCGACGCGGAGCCCGCAGATTTTCTCGTCGCCAACCCACCGTACGTCACGGAGGCCGAATGGAACGGCCTCCCGCGCGAAATACGCGAACACGAACCACACGACGCGCTCGTGGCCGGGCCCGACGGAACCGAAGTCATCGAACGCATCCTCAAGGGCGCGCGGGCCTATCTGAAGCCCACAGCGACGTTGCTCGTGGAAATCGGCGCCGGCCAGGGCGCCAGGGCGGCCGAGGCGGCTTCAACCGTCCGCGGCCTCCTCGACGTCCGGATCCTCAGAGATTACGCCGGCCTGGACCGAATCCTTGTAGCACAACGCGAGCCGGAACGTTAAAACAGGGCGTGCGCCACCGGGGCACACGCTGCGACATCGCAAAGGTTAGCCGCCCGTACGGGCGCGCGCTGTTTGAAGACCCAGAGGAGCGAGAGGCCCAAGGTTAGCCGCCCGTACGGGCGCGCGCTGTTTGAAGACCCAGAGGAGCGAGAGGCTCATGGATGCAATGGTCGTCACAGGCGGACGCCGCCTGAAAGGCCGCGTTCGCGCCGGCGGCGCCAAGAACGCCGCCCTGCCAATCATGGCTGCTTCGATCCTGGCCGAGGGGCCCATGCGCCTGAAAGACGTGCCCGACCTGGCCGACATCCGGACGATGACACGTCTCCTGAAGACGCTCGGCGTCCGCGTCGAGCGGGAACCGGACGGCGACATGATCCTGCGGAGCCCTCGCCGCACCACCCGCAACCGCGCACCGTACAAGATCATGAGGACGATGCGTGCCGGCATCTGCGTCCTCGGGCCTCTCGTGGCGAGGCGCGGCAAAGCGGAGGTCAGCCTGCCGGGCGGCTGTGCCATCGGCGACCGGCCGGTGGACCTGCACCTGAAGGGCCTGGCGGCGCTCGGCGCGCGAATCCGCATCCGGCACGGGTACATCGTCGGAGGATGCCGGCGGCTGCACGGGGCCGAGATGTACCTCGGCGGGCCGTTCGGGTCCAGCGTCACGGGGACCGAGAACATCCTGATGGCCGCGGTTCTTGCCAAGGGCACGACCGTCATCGACTGCGCGGCGTGCGAGCCGGAGGTCCGGGACCTGGCACGCGTGCTTGTGAAGATGGGGGCCCAGATTTACGGGGTCGGGTCGCCGCGCCTCGTCGTCGAGGGCGTAGACCACCTGACGGGCTGCGAGCACACGGTCATCCCCGACCGGATCGAGGCCGGGACGCTCCTGCTGGCCGGAGCCGCAACGCACGGCGACGTGACGGTCGAGGGCGCGCGGTGGGACGACCTGTTCGCGCTGGTGAGCGTGCTGCGTGAGATCGGCATCGAGGTCCAGCATTTCGACGACACGATCCGCGTCCGCGCGAGCCGCCGCCCGAAGAGCGTTGACGTGACGACACTGCCGTTCCCCGGTTTTCCGACGGACCTTCAGGCCCAGATGATGGCGCTGCTGACGGTGGCCGACGGCATCAGCGTCGTTACCGAGAAGATTTTCCCCGACCGGTTCATGCACGTGGCCGAACTCGGCCGCATGGGCGCCGAGATCCGCAAGGAGGGCAACGCGGTGGTCGTTCACGGGACGCGGACCCTGTCGGGCGCAGAGGTGATGGCCAGCGATCTGCGGGCCTCGGCCGCTCTGGTCATCGCAGGCCTTGTGGCCGGGGGCAAGACGACCATCTCGCGGGTGTATCATCTGGACCGCGGCTACCAGCGCCTGGAGCGCAAACTCCGCCGGCTAGGCGCGGCGATTCGGCGCGTCAAGCAGTAGGGGGGCCTGGGCCGACGCGCCGGGATGGCGGTTCCCTCAGTGGTGGTGGTGGCCGTGCCCGTGGCCACGCTGATAGGGCGCAGGGAGGGGGGCCGGGCCGTCCTGGCCGGCATGCTTCGCGATGCTCTCGAAAGTCTCATGGCCGCCTACGCCCGCGAACTGCCACCGTCCGTCCTCCTCCTGGCGGAACCACAGGGTGATCTGGAGGGTGCGGCGGTCGAGCCTGACGCACATCTCGGCCGGCGCCACGAGGCCGCCCCGTTCGGTAGGCAGGATCTGAAGCGACCTCAGGTTGCGTTGGACCAGATTGCCGCCGCCTTCGAACAGATCGGACATGGCTTTGCCGAAGCGCTCGACCCCCACCTTGCGTTGAACGGAATCATGCGGCAGTTTCTCGAACACGTTCTTATACCGGCCGGCGAGGATGTCGTCGATCATCTCGGAAGCCTGCGTCTTGAGGTCCTCGAGCGTCCGTTGTTCGCCCAGGTAGATGCTGAGGTGGTACCCGCCGCCCAGTGCCGCTGTTGCGATTCCGAGCACGATCCCCGCCAGGGCCAGTTTCCGCCCGACCAGGACGCCCTGCGATTTGCGGATCTTCCGATGGGCCGCCAGACCCAGCACGATCGCCACGACCGGCACCGCGACCAGCGGCGCCACCAGAAAAGCCGTCGCACCCAACACGCCCACGATCACGGCGAGGACGGCCATCGGACAGACGGCTGCGTACTCCGGATCGGTCGCTCGGTCGAATTGATCGCTGCTTACAGGCTCGGCCATGGCAGGTGTCTTCGTTTACGCCTTGCGCGGCGGGCCAGGCGGCCCAGGCGACCCGAGGAGGCGACCGACCCGCCGCACCAGGCTCCCGGCAACCTCGTCAGACGCGCTTCGTAACGACGACGGTACGGTCGTCGCGGAACCGGCCGTCCGGGCTGACCGATTCGGTCAGGTCCTCGAGCGCCCGGATAACCGACTCGGCGGACCCGCCCAGGTGCCGGCGGACGCTGGCGAGTACGCGGTCCATGCCGAGGTCTCCGCCGCCGGCCGTCTCGCACTCGAAGATGCCGTCCGAAATCAGGAGGAACGCGTCGCCGGGCGCGAGCCTGATCGGCTCGCCGGCCTCGATGGGTGCGTCCGGCAAAATGCCGAGCGGAAGCCCCGTGGCGTTAAACTGTTCGTGGTGGCCGTCGGCCCGCATCAGGACTATCGGCCCCTGGCCGGCGCTGGCGTAGGAGACGGTGCCCTCGGCGGCGTCGGCGACCGCCAGCGCGAGCGTTACGAAGCGGCCCTCGCCGACGTCGGCGGCCAGCAGCCGGTTAGTGTCGCACAGGACGACGTCCGGCCGGCTTTCCCGAAGGGCCAGGGCCCGGACGAGCGCCCGTGTCTCTGCGGCCAGCAGCGCCGGTCCCACGCCGTGCCCGACGGCATCGCCCAGCATCAGCCCGACACGTCCGTCGCCCCAGGTGAAGATGTCGAAGAAATCGCCGCCGGCGTATTCCGAGGGCCGGCTCCAGCCGGCCAGATCGAACCCGTCGAGGCCGGGTGCTTCCTGCGGCAGGAGGCCGATCTGGATGTCGCGCGCCAGTTTCATCTCGTCCTCGAGCCGGCGCTTGGCGAGAAACTCTTCCAGCAGCCGCGCACGCTCCAGCGCCACGCCTGCCTGGTCCGCCAGGGCCGTCAGCAGGGCCGTGTCGTCTTTGGTGAACGAGCCGGCACGCTTATTGAGGGCCTCGAGCACGCCGACGAGTTCGCCTTCGAGATTGGTCATGGGGACGGCCAGGATATCCCGGGTCCGCCAACCGGTCTTTCGGTCCACGTCGGGGTTGAACCGTGGGTCGGCGTAAGCATCGGGAATGATGAGTGGCCGCTTGCTGCGTGCGACGGCCCCGGCGATGCCGCGGTCGGCGGGGAAGCGAATGACCTCGATCTCGCTCTCGGTGACGGTGCGGCTGGTGAGTTCGTCGGTTCCCGCGTCGTAGAGGAAGAGCGTGGTCCGCTCGGCACCCAGCAGTTCGCAGGTTTCTTCGGCGATGGACCCGAGGAGCGGATCCAGACGCGGCTCGGAGGCCAGCCGGCGCATGACCCCAAGCAGGACTTCGAGGTGCCGGCGCAGGGTCGATTCGTCGGATTGGGTGTTGTCGCTCATCCGTGTGTCACCCGGAGGTCTTGAGATGATGATAAGGCTGCCGCCGACGGTTTCTCAAGGGAATTGTTCACGCAGGGGTAACGCCGCGTGTCGCAGCAGAGCCGCGTGTCGTAACAGAGCCGCGTGTCGTAACAGAGCCGCGACTGCCAGGGAGCGGCCGCTTCCTTGCGGGCGCGGCTCAGGTTGCGGGCGCGGCTCAGATTGCCGGGCGCGGCTTAGAACGGAAGCGCTGCTCGCCTACAGGTCGCGCAGACCTTTGGGCGGGCCGAGAATCTCCGACAGGACGATGGCGCGAGATAAGTGCTTGCCGCGAAGCATGTTGCCGAGAAATCTGGACGCGGGCCGGGGGGCGACCGATGGCACGCCCGCTGGCCGTTCGGTGGCGGGGCGCATCGTGCGGCCGCGAAGGGCCGAGATCTCGCCGGCCTTGGGCAACCCGAGGTGCCGCTGCTCGAGTTGCGCGACCGGCGCCGGTTCGTGTTTCTCCTCGGCCCGGGCCCGGCCGCGCGCCGCACGGGCAGGCGTGCCGCGACGTTGGACTTTCTGCCGCATGGCCCGCTGCGCCACGGCAGCGCCGGTCGGCACCTGGCGGCCGGGCGCCGCGGGTGTCGGAGGACGCCCGGCACCGGGCTGCGGCGCAGCGATGCTCCGCTCGGGCAGCACGGGCTCTTGCCCACGGGCCGGGGTCCTGTGCTCGGCGGCGTTCTTCCCGGCCTGCTGTTTCTCGACGTATCGCTTCAGCAGGGCTCCACCGAGCATGAGCAGAATGAACAGTACGAACGGGATCCATTCTTCCATCGCTGGCTCCGTCCGGGGCGGCGAGGGGCGGCCGCCCCGGTCTGGTTTTGTTGCGTCTCAGGCGCCGGGTTCGGTCGGCTTGGGCGGTTCGGCGCTTCGGCCGATGGAGTCGCGCATCGAGGTATCGGCCTGGATGTTCTTCATGCGGTAGTAATCCATGATGCCGAGGTTGCCGCTTCGGAACGCCTCGGCCATGGCCTTGGGGATCTCGGCCTCCGCCAGGACGACCTTGGCCCGGTTCTCGGCGACGAGGGCTATCATTTCCTGTTCGCGAGCGGCGGCGGCGGCGCGGCGTTTCTCGGCCTCCGCCTGGAACATGCGCTTGTTCGCCTCGGCCTGGTCGGCCTGGAGGCGCGCCCCGATGTTGTCGCCCACGTCCACGTCGGCGATGTCGATCGAGAGAATCTCGAAGGCGGTTCCCGAATCAAGCCCTTTCTCGAGGACCCCCTTCGAGATGGCGTCCGGGTTCTCCAGGACATCCTTGTAACTTTGGGACGAGCCGATGGTCGTGACGATGCCCTCGCCGACGCGGGCGATGATGGTCTCTTCGGTCGCCCCGCCGACCAGCCGCTCCAGGTTCGCCCGGACGGTGACGCGGGCCTTCGCCTTGACCTGGATGCCGTCCTTGGCGACGGCGTCGATGCTCATCTTGCCGGACTCGGCGGTCGGCACGTCGATGACCTTCGGCAAGACGCTCGTAGCGACGGCTTCCTGGACGTCGCGTCCGGCCAGGTCGATGGCGGCGGCGGTCTTGAAATCGAGTTCGATGTTGGCCCGGTCGGCCGCAATCAGCGCCCGGACGACCTTGACGGGGTTGCCCCCCGCCAGGTAGTGGCTCTCGAGGTCGCGTGTCTGCGCCGGGATGCCCGCCTGGACCGCCATGATCTTCGTCCCGACGATGACGCGGACGTCCACCTTCCGCAGCCGCATCGCAACCAGGTCGAGCAGGCCGATGCCGGCCTTCGACGCGATCGACCGGATCCACAGGCCGATGAACTGAAGCAGGAACAGGCTGATGACCAGCAGGACGATGATCAGCGCGACGACCACGGCGATGGTACCGGGGCCCCACTCATCCGTGCCCGGTCCCCCGCCCGGTCGCTGCATCGCCAGCCACCCGGCTGCTGTGTGAAGGTGAGTCAACATCGTGTGCTCCTTCCCTTTGGGATCTGGAATCCCAGATCTGAGATTTCAAATTTCAAACGCTATGTCTCCTCGTCTTCCTCGACGGCGCGGACGACGACGCGGGCGCCGTGGACTTCGATGATCTCGATCTTGCGGCCGGCCTGCACGAGGTCGCCTTCGGTCACGCAATCGATCTGCCGGTCGTCAAGAACCATCTTCCCCGCCGGGCGCAGGAGCGTCTTGGCGACGCCGACCTTGCCGACCAGTTCCTCGGGGTCGAGGTCGGCCAGGTCCCCCGCCTTCCCCGTGCTGGACGGGCCCGTCAGGATAATCTTCTTCGCCATGGGCGTATGCGGCCAGATGCGAAGGGTGACGTACAGGAGCGTGGGCGCCAGGATCACCACGATCACCAGCGTGACGATTCCTTCGGTTGCCCCCATCGTGAAGCCCACCACGACGGCGGCGATAAAACTCAGGACCGATAGAAGCGTCAGCAGCCCGCCGCTCGGCAAGAAGACCTCGGCAACCGCAAAGATGATCCCCAAGACGAACGCGATGACGATTAGTGACCACGTGGGCTCCCACGCCAGGACCGTCATACCCCGACTCCTCCTCTAGGCCGATGCCTCTTCGCCGACCGGCCGCACGACAATCCGGTTGCCTCGCACGCGGGCCACGCGTACCGCGGCGCCGGCATCCAGGAACTCGCCTTCCGCCACGACGTCCACAAGGCGGTCGCCGAACCGCGCCTTGCCCGACGGCCGCAGTTTGCTGACCGTGCGGCCGGTGTCGCCGACGCGTGCCCCGGCCTCCTGGGCGGCCGCCGCACCGCTGCTGGAACCGTCGGACACCGTGCCGGGCGCCAGCACGAGCCGTCCCAGGATCGGGACTCTCGGCAGAATCTTCGCCAGGACGATCGCGCCGACGACGAACGTCACCAGGACCCCGGCCGTCAGGGCCAGGCCGTTGTACAGGCCGGTCCATTCGAAGTCCCGCTTCGGCACGCCTTCGAGATTCGGCAGGACCAGAACGATGCTCGCAACGAGAAGCACCAGCCCGGCGCCGCCAAGTATTCCGAACCCCGGCGTCACGAGCAACTCCACCGCCAGCATCGCCATCCCTGCCAGGAACAGCAGCGGCGGCAGCCAGCCCGGCTCACCCGCCAGGAACGATGCGGTGAACAGAATGCCGAACGCCAGGATCCCCACCGTTCCCGGCACGCCGAAACCCGGCGTGTTCAACTCGACGTAGATGCCCAGCAGACCGATGAGCGCCAGCAGCGCCTTCAGGTACATGTTGTTCAGCCACACGACCATCGTCTCATTCAGCGTGACCGGATACACGATGATGCGGCCCTCGATCGGGTACAGGTCGTACAGATCGTTCAGGTTGGGGGCAACGTGCTGCGCGAGGCCGTAGCGGTTGGCCTTCTCGCTGCCGACCGTCAGCACTTCGGTGGAGGAGACAACGATGTCACCCTTTTTCCAGTCGCCGCTGAACTTGAACAGGTCCTGCTCCTCAATGTACTTCGTCTCGCCGGTCCCCGAGTTCGTGATCTCGACGACCACGGTCGCCATGGTGACCATGGACTTGAGCAAGGCCGCCGGATACCCGTGCTTTTCGGCGAGGCTCTCCATGCGTTCGACGATGGTGCCTTCCATCTTGGCCCGGACGGACTCCTCCATGGGTTGCAGTCCGCCGAGGGGAATGGCGGTATACGGCGTGCAGGCGCCCACCGAGGCCTCCGGGCTCATCACGATTTCCTGGCACGAGAACGCGGCGATGGCGGCGGCGCTGTAGGCCTTCGAGTCCACGTAGGCGACGGTTCGGACGCCGTCGCGGGCGACGCGTTCGATCCGGCGGCTCAGTTCCAGTCCGTCGCCCAGGAACCCGCCGCCCGACGTGATGTGGAAGATGAGCAACCGGTTGCCGTCGGCGACGGCCTCGCCCGCGCGGCGGCCGACGCTGGTCCGCAGCGCTTCGTCAATCATGCCGCTGACAGGAATCCGGGCCGCGAGCAGCCGCTCGGATGGCGGCTCGGTCTCAGGGGGCGGTGTGTCCGGCGCTGAGGCGGCGGCGTTCTCCTTGTCCGGCCCCGCCCCGAGCAGGGCCGGCAGGGCCAGGCCGACCAGCGCCAGAAGCCGAAGCACACGCATCGCCATCGGTCGCTCCATTGCGAGGCCCTGGATCCGTGGTGTCCGGGTAGAACGTAATCGACAACTCAAGTATAAGCCCTGGTTCGCTCGCAGGCTATGCAAAAAGCAATGCCGCATCGCACGGAGCCGGTACCCCGCAGTTGCCTGCGCCATGGGGGGCGGAGTTATTCGACGCGGGAGATACACTCGGGCGGAATGTTGTCAGACAGCCACACCGACGGCGCGGCCCGGTAAAACCGAACGCCCGCGCCCGAAGCGGAGGCCGTATCGATCCGCAGGATGACCGGCGCCGGCGACCGCCGCAGCCCTACCTCGCGGGCCGACGGCGTATCGACCGAGAGATGAACGCGCTGCCGGTCGCCGGCCTTGAGGCCCGCCGCCAGAATCATCTCGGCGCTCTCCGGCGTGGTGCCGTGAAAGAGGTTCTCGGGAGGATCGGCCGGCGGGTATTCAATAAGTTGGGGAAGGCTGTGGCCGTAACGGGCGCGAATGCGGTCGCCGGCGATCTCGAACCGGACGGCGCCGGGGCCGTCGGCCACGAGACGCTCGATGTTCGCTCGCGTCGTCTCCGCAAATCCGGGACGGGCGCGGAGGCCCACAACGACGGCCTCGAGGTCGGCCGAACCCGTCTCATCGAGCGCGAGGTCGATCTCCTCCGGATGGTGCCGGAGCACAAACGCCAGGAACCGGCTGAGCCGTTCATCGCCTGACGGTCGTGGCGCTCCGCCTCGGCGGTGTTCGCGTCGGCCGCCACCGCCTCGCCTGTTGCGTCGGTCCACGGCACCCTCCTCATGCGTTGCCGCACGACGAACGGCTGCGGCCCCCCGCCCTTTTCCCCGTACCATACGAATCGGGTTCCACGATGCAAGCGAAAAGGCTCAGGCGATTGGCGGCCCGGGGCCGTTCGGGGGAGTCGAAATCACCTTGCCGCGCCATGCCCCGGCAGCGTAAGATGGGTGTATAAGACGGCCCACCGGCCGCGTGTGATGGATGGATAGTGAAGGCGCCAAGGCGGCCGGTCCTGATTGTGGCACCGGGTGTGAAGGAGGTTTCGTATGCGTGACGTTCGACTGCTGCTGGTCTTGGTGATGGCGTTGGGGATCATCGTGATCGGGGGAGTGGCGATTCCGATCCTGCTGAATCTGACCTTACCTCCTGCCGAGCGTGTGGCGCCGCCCGAAGCGCGGGCCGCCGAGGAGGTGCCGCCGCTTCCGCCGATGCCGGCCTATCTGGACCGCCTGTCGGAACGGTTCCGGGCGGTGGCCAAGCGGGTCAAACCCGCCGTGGTCGCCATCGGCGTCAAGCAAACGGTCGAGACGTCGCGGGGGCCGTTCGGGACGGACGAGTTCTTCCGGCGTTTCTTCGGCCCCTATTTCGACAACCGCAGCGGGCGGGGCGACCGCAAACGCAAGTTCCAGCGCCATGGCCTGGGCTCCGGCGTCATCGTGGACTCGAGCGGCTACATCCTGACCAACAACCACGTGGTGGAAGATGCCGACGAGATCTCCGTCCGCCTGGCCGACGGCCGCGAGTTTGACGCCGAGGTCATCGGCACCGACCCCCCCACCGAGATCGCCGTCATCCGCATCAAGGCCGCCAACCTGCCGGTTGCCAAACTCGGCGCCTCCAAGAAAATGGAAGTCGGCGATTGGGTCCTGGCCATCGGGGCGCCGTTCGGTCTGGAGCAGACGGTGACCAGCGGCATCATCAGCGCCACCGGTCGCCACGGCGTCGGCATCGCGGACTACGAGAACTTCATCCAGACCGACGCCGCCATCAACCCCGGCAACTCGGGCGGGCCGCTCGTCAACATGAACGGCGAGGTCGTCGGCATCAACACCGCCATCGCCACCCGCTCCGGCGGGTATATGGGCATCGGTTTCGCCGTTCCCATCGACATGGCCCGCGAGGTCGCCAAACGCCTTCGCGAGAAAGGCACCGTGGTCCGCGGGTGGCTCGGCGTCGGCATTCAGCCGCTCACCACGGACATGGCCGAGTCGATGAAACTCAAGGACACCGAAGGCGTGCTCGTCAGCCAGGTCTTTGACGACGGGCCGGCCGGCAAGGCCGGCGTCAAGGTCGGCGACGTCATCCTGGAGTTCAACGGCAAGCGCGTCACCAACTCGGCGGAACTCCAGTCTGCCGTTGCGTGGACCGACCCCGGGGCCCGGGCCGACGTGGTCATCGTTCGTGACGGCAAACGCCGGACGCTCAAGGTCAAGGTCGAGAAGCGGAGCGACCAGCCCCAGGTCATGGCTCGGGCCAGGCCCGGCGCGCCGGCCGAGATCGACGACCTTGGCATCGAGGTCAGCGGCGTCACCGACGAGGCCGCCGACCGGTACGGTTACGAGCGCGGCCAGGGCGTGTTGATTACCAGCGCCGATCCCGGCGGGATCGGCTCGCGCGCGGGGCTCCGCGGCGGTATGCTCATCCTCCAGGTGGCCGGCAAGAAGGTGACGACCGTCGCGGAACTGAGAGCCGCGCTGAAGAAGGCCGACCTCGCCAAGGGCTTCCCCATGCTGGTTCGCGCGGGCGACCGACAGATGTTCAAGTTCATGAAGAAGCGGTAACGGCGGCATCTGCTGGGAGGTGGCGCGCGGTGGGCAGTGTACGTGTTTAGCCGCGGCCGGTACGGCCGCGGTCGTGCCGACCGCGGCTAAACGTTGTGAGTGGTGCGCTGGTACGCCCGCGGCTAAACGGGGGCTTGGCGGGCATCCTCTCGGGGCAGGAGACTCTCATGGCGAGTATGGACCTGGCGGATCTGCTTCAGGACAACGGGTCGAAGATCATCCTGTTCGTGTGGGACGGCGTCGGCGGCATCCAGGCGGGGCCTGAGGACCTGACCGAACTTCAGGCCGCCCGCACCCCCAACGCCGACCGCCTCGTGGCCGAAGGGTGTTGCGGCCTTCTTGAGCCCGTCTATCCCGGCGTGACGCCCGGCAGCGGGCCGGGGCACCTGGGCCTGTTCGGTTACGACCCCATCGAGTACCAGTGCGGCCGCGGGGCGCTGGCTGCGGCGGGCGTCGGGTTTGACCTTCAGGCCGGCGACGTGGCGGCGCGGCTGAACTTCTGCACCCTCGACTCGGGCGGCAACGTCTCCGACCGCCGCGCGGGACGCATTCCCAACGAGGAGTGCCAACGCCTCGTCGCCAAACTTGCCGACGCGATCCGCGACGTTGACGGCGTCGAAGTCCATTGGGCGCCGGTCAAAGAGCACCGTGCCCTGCTGGTCCTTCGCGGCGAGGGGCTCGGCGACGGCCTCGAGGATACGGACCCGCAGGCCACGGGCGTCCCGCCGCTCCAGGTCCAGGTCAAGGATGATTCCGCCGAGACCGCTCGCGCGGCCGAGGTGGTTCGCAAGGTTCTGACGCAGGCGCGTGAGGTCCTGGCCGACGAGGAGAAGGCCAACATGGTGCTCTCGCGCGGGTTCGCCGGGCGCCCGAACTGGCCGAGCGTCCAGGAGCGGTTCGGCCTTCGTGCGGCCGTGATCGCGGGCACGCCGATGTACAGGGGCGTCGCGAAACTCGTCGGCATGGAGGCCCTCGATGCCTGCAACGAGGTGGCCAAGGACGTCGCCAGCCTGGCCGCCGCGTGGGACGACTACGATTTCTTCTTCCTCCACTACAAGCACACCGACAAGGCAGGCGAGGACGGCGACTTCGAGGCCAAGGTCGCCTACATCGAGGAGGCCGACGCAGCGCTGCCTGCCCTTGAGAACATCGGGCCCGATGTCCTGACGGTGACCGCCGACCATTCGACGCCGTCGGCCATGAAGTCGCACTCGTGGCACCCGGTGCCGGTGCTCTTGTCGGCCAGGACCGCCCGGCGCGATGCCGTCGCGGAGTTCAACGAGATCGCGTGCATCCAGGGCGGCCTGGGCCTGCGGCCGAGCACCCATCTGATACCGCTTGCCCTGGCCCACGCCGGCCGCCTCGCGAAGTTCGGGGCGTGAGGAGGCGGAGCACGCGCCGGATCAGGATGCCCCGCCGCTCCCGCGGCGGGCTCGAACTGGGCTCGACAGGCGCTTGCGCCGGCAGGCTGGCTATGGCGACCGATGAGGCCAAGACCGACGAAGTGCCTGCGTTCTGGTGCGACGCGATGCTGGGCGGGCTGGCGCGCTGGCTTCGCGCCGCAGGCTACGACGCCGCCTGGGTCGAAGGCATCGACGACGCGGAACTTGTGCGACGAGCCCTGGCGAGCGGACGCATCCTCCTGACGGCCGATACCGAACTCGCCCGGCACGGCGCGATTCGGTCCGGACGCATCCGGGCAGTGCTCATCCCGGCGGGAAAAACCAAGTTCGAGCAGTTGCGGTACGTGGCGCAGGCGCTGTCGCTTACGTGCCGTCAGCCGCGCTGCATGGCCTGCGGCGGCCGTCTGCGGCCGATCCCCAAAGATGCCGCGCGACCGGAAGTGCCGCCCCGCACCTTCAACTGGTGCGACGAGTTCTTCCGCTGCCGGCGGTGTGCGAAGGTCTTCTGGCGTGGGACCCACTGGCACCGCATCTCCGCAAGACTAGATGCGCTGTAGCCCATCCCAGGCGTCCAAGGCTTAAAAAAGGTTCCAGGAACCTTTTTTTCGTTTCCGCGTTCTTGATACCAAAAACGCCGTTTAACAAGAAAAGGTTCCTGGAACCTTTTTTGTCCCTCTGGAACCTTTTCCGTCCGACCGTGGGCCGGTGGGTACCTTTGCTCAAGGCCGCCGCGTTTCTCTGCCGATAAACGGGTGCTGCGGGGGTGCTGTTTGAACCGCGAAACACGCGCTAAGACGGGATGGGTATGGGGGAGTTTTGATCGACTGGTGCGTGCCGTATTCTGTGCTCCACCTGACCGTCCTGGTCGGCGCCCTGCTTGCCATCCCGACGCTCGTCTGGAGACGTGTCGGCGGGAAGGTCGTCAGTTACGCGGCGCTTTTGCTTGGCGTCGGCGTCCTGATGCTCGGCGAGGTGCTTCGTTTGGCGGCCGCGCTGAACCCCGGTTGGTCGGCTGCGGTGGCGACTATCGGCGGCCAGTTTCCCATCTATGCGTCCGGCCTCATTTTGCTGCTTGTGGGTTTTCTGTCACTGATGCAGGACATGAAGGCGTTCCAGGTACGAGACCGCCAGGCCGCTGAGGACGAACGTGTCCGCGCGGAAATCGCCCGCCTCCACGAGGCCAAACTGAAGGCCATCCTCAACGGCGTCACCGATTACTGTATCATCACGTGCGATATCGAAGGTCAGATCACGTCGTACAGCGGCGGCGGCGCACGGATCCTGGGATGGGAACCCGAAGAAGTCACCGGCAAGATGAACATCGCCGCGTTTTGCTCGGCCGAAGGGCCGGAAGCAGTCGCCGACGTCTTCCAAGCCGTTGAGCGGGACGGCCGCTTCGAGGCTGAACTCCAGGCCACCCGCAAAGACGGTTCCGAGGTGCCGATACTGCTCACGGTCACCCCCCTCAAGAACGCCGACGGCAGCCTGGAAGGTTACATCACCATCGGCAAGGACATCACCGAGATGAAGGCCGCCCGCGACGCGCTCCGCCGCGAACGCGACTTCGTCCGGGGCATCATCGAGACGAACGAGTTGTTCATCGTCGGCGTGTCGCTGGACGATGGCCGCATCACGATGTTTAACCACGGCGCCGAACAGATCAGCGGCTACGGGCGAGACGACGTGGTCGGACGACGGTATGCCGACGTGTTTCTGCCGCCCGACGATCGCCCCGGGTTCCAGCAGTTCATCGTCGAGGTCGCCGAAGGGAAGCCCGACCCCATCGGCCAGCGAGAGCACACCATCATCACCAAGTCGAGGGATCGGCGGCTGATCGCCTGGACCTATACGATGTCGTCCGACCAGCGCGGCATGCCGTACCACATCGTGGCGTTCGGCCGTGACGTAACCAAACAGCGCCGGATGCAGGCAAACCTCGAGAACGCCAAGACCAAACTGGAGGAGGCCAACGCGGCCCTGGCGCGCATGGCCACGACCGATTATCTGACGGGCCTCTTGAACCGCCGCCAAGCCGATTTGCTCTTTGAACGCGAGATCGCTCGCTGCCGGCGCAGCGGCAGGCCGCTGGCCGTGGTCCTGATGGACCTCGACCACTTCAAGTCGGTCAACGATACCTACGGCCACGAGGTGGGCGACGTGTGCCTGAAGCACGTGGCCGACCGGCTGCGCGATCGGCTCCGCGCCAGCGACATTGTGGCCCGTTACGGTGGCGAGGAGTTCCTGCTCGTTCTGCCTGAAACCGGCCGCGAGGATGCCGCCACCCTGGCCGACACGATCCGCCGAGGCATCGCCGAGCACGTGGTTACCCACGGCGACCTGAAGATACAGGTGGCCACCAGTGCCGGCGTCGCCGTCCTCGACCACGGTCTCGACATCCCCTCCCACGAACTCGTAAGCCGGGCCGACCAGGCCATGTACCACGCCAAGGATCTGGGCGGGAACCGAACGGTGACGTGGCACGAGATCCACGAAGGCAACCTCGAGGCCACCGTCGCCGACTCCGGATAGAGAAAAAAGGTGCCAGGAAAAAGGTGCCAGGAGCCTTTTCCCCAAAGGGCCCGCAGGGTGCTATGCAGAAAAGGTTCCTGGCACCTTTTTCCCGGCACCTTTTTTCGACGCTTACGCCCGGAAGATCGCTCCCAACCGCTTCCCCATCAGGATGCTTGCGCCCAGGAGCGTGGCCGCCAGGAACACCATCGCCCAGACGCCCAGGGCGCTGGCGACCGCCTCGCCGGTGATGGCGTACTCGCTGGAGTAGATGCGGAAGATCGTCCGCGTGACGGGATTGAAGGCATCGTCCTGCGCGAGGATTAGACTGTCGGAGACCTCGAGCATACAGAACGCGAACGTCAGCATCGCCCCCGCCGCCAGGTTGGCCGCAATCAGCGGTACCGTGATCCGCCAGAGCGTTCGGACGGGCCCCGCGCCCACGCTCTGGGCCGCTTCCTCCAGCGTGCGGCTGGTCTGCTGGAACCCGGCCACCGCCGACCGGACCATGTACGGCAGCCGCCGCACCGCGTACGCCACCACCAGCAGCACCACCGGGTTCGCCTGAGGATACAGGTAGTTCTCGCCCCACAGGCCGCTGGCGACGAACCAGTCGCCCCAATCGGCGAAGCAGTTCAGGTACCCGAACGCCAACACGATGCCCGGCAGCGCCAGCGGCAGCATCACGGCCGCATCCAGCAGTCCGCGACCGACGAAACGCTTTCGGACCAGGACGTAGCCGATCCACACGGCCAGAAAGGCGTTGATAGCCACCGCCCCCAGCGAGTACAGCACCGAGTTGCGGATGCTGGGCAGCGTCCACCGGTGCGCCAGCGCCGCCCGGTGGTGCTCCAGCGTCAGCCCCGCCGGCAGCACCGTGGACTGCCACTGCGTCTTGAGACTGTAGAGAATGACCGAGATGTGCGGCACGATGGCCAGCAGGATGACGGCGCCGAACAGGAGCCACACGCCCACCGTCGCGCCGCGCCCGAGCCGTTCCGGCTCGCCGGTGCGCGTGGCCACGCTCATCATGCCGAAGGCCTTGCGGCCGAACGTCTTGCGGGCGCCCCAGAAGAGGACCACCACCAGCGCCAGCAGGACGACCACCAGGGCGTTGGCCTCCGGGCTTGACGGTTCGCTGACCCGGTCGAAGATCTGGACGGCGATGACCTCGCGGAAGTTGAACATCAGCGGCGTGCCGAGGTCCGTCAGCGCCCAGATAAACACGATGACCGCCCCCGCGAAGTAGGCCGGCAGAATCAACGGGAACGTTACGCGGAAGAAGACCCGCCACGGTCCCGCCCCGACGCTCCGGGCCGCATCCTCCAGCGACGGGTCCACGTTCGCCATGCCCGCCACCACGTTCAGGTACAGGATCGGGAACAGGTGCAGCGATTGGAGGATCACAACCCCCACGAACGGGTACGTCCGGAACCAGTCCACCGCGCCGGCCTTGTCCATGAGGCCCAGACCGACCAGCGCGGCGTTCAGCACACCGTACGGGCCGAGGATCTGCTTCAGACCCAGCGCGCCGACGAACGGGGGCAGGATCAGCGGCATCAGGATCCCCGCGCCCAGCAGACGCTTGCCCCAAAAGTCGGTCTTCGCATGGAAGTACCCCAGCGGGATGGACAGGATGGAGGAGATGATCGTCGTTGTGACGGCCAGCCAGAGCGCGTTGGTCAGTCCGTTGCGGACGGTCTCCTTCGCCAGGATGTTTCGGACGTAGTGCAGCGTTGGGCCGGTCGATTCCCACAGGGCCGACTTGAAGACGTTGCCGAGTGGGTAGAACAGGAACAGGCCGAGAAAGACGGCTACCAGCAAGATCAGCAGCCATGTTTTGGCGTCGGGTCGCATAGGGCTTCGGCATCCACGACGGTTCTGCGCGGCCCGTACGTGCCGCACCCGGAGGTGAGCCGGCACGCTCCTGTGCCCTCCGCGCGGCGGCAAGACTGCCCGTACGTGTTTAGCGTGTCATTCCGAGCGAGCGAAGCGAGTCGAGTCCCGGCGCGCCGGGATCGCCGTTATCCGTGTCCGGACGACGAGATTTCTCCGCTCGGCCGTACGGCCTCGGTCGAAATGACATCGCTTCGAGAGC
>JAUVZF010000038.1 GCA_030602705.1 Planctomycetota bacterium | reverse complement strand
CGGCCTTGTCGAGTTTCTCGACGAACAGGCTGACGGCGTTCTCGCCGGAGCCGAACATCCCGCCGCCGCGCTGGTTGAAGAGGAGCCCGTCCACGTCCACGAGGGCGATCTTGTCGCTCACGAACAGGCCCGGGTCGGCGTGGATGACCGTCTCCTCGAGTTCCTCGCTGAGGGCGACGGGTCTTATCAACAGGCCCATGTTCCTGCGGCAGCCACCGGCGGCCAGCATACCGGCCGCCACGATCAGCACGATCATTGGTCGTTTCATGTCCGGGATTGTACGGCCGCCGTCGAGGGCTGTCAACGTGTGACCTGATCGGGGGCGTATGCCGAAGGCCGCCTGGCGGAACGTAGCGTTGTGGGGCTTAGATTCCCCCGCACAGTTCCGGACGGTTGCAGGAGAGGGGCGTGGGTTCGAGTTCCGTGCCGGGCACGGCCGGCCGCACGAGGACCTGTTCGGTGCGGCTGCGGTCGCGATAGACGGTGATGCCTTTGCAGCCCATCTCGTAGGCCATCCAGTAGACGTCGGCCACGTCTTCGACGGTTGCCTCGTGCGGCAGGTTCACGGTCTTCGAGACGGCGTTATCGACGTGTTTCTGGAACGCTGCCTGAATCTCGACGTGCCACTTCGGGGCGATCTCGTGGGCCGTGACGAACAGGGCGGCCACGTTCTTCGGGACGCCCTTGACCTCGGACAGCGACCGGGCTCTCGCGACGCGGTCGATGAGGGCCCGCGACCAGAAGCGGCGCTGCCGCGCAACCTCCTCGAAGATGGGGTGGACCTCGAACAGCCGCGCGCCGTCCAGCACGTGGCGCTCCATTGCCAGGGCGAAGATCGGTTCGATGCCGGAGGAGCACCCCGCGATGATCGAGAGGGTGCCGGTGGGGGCGACCGTCGTGCGGCAGGCGTTTCGGTAGGCGGGGCACTCGGGCCGGTCGTAGATGCTGCCGCGGATGTTCGGAAACGGGCCGCGGTCATTCGCGAGGGCCGCGCTGGCGCGGTCGGCCTCGTTACGGACGAAGTTCATGACGTCGCGGGCGGTCTCCAGCGCCTTGGCCGAATCGTAGCGCACGCCCAGACGCAGCAGCATATCTGCAAAGCCCATCACGCCGAGGCCGATCTTGCGGTTGCCCATGACCATCTCGGCAATCTGTGGCAGGGGGTAGCGGCTCATCTGGATGCAGTCGTCGAGGAACCGGACGGCCTGGCGTACGATGGCCCCGAGGTGGTCCCAGTTGATGCGGCCGTTGTCGAGGACCTTGGCGAGGTTGACGGAGCCCAGGTTGCAGGCCTCGTAGGGCAGGAGGGGCTGCTCGCCGCAGGGGTTGGTGCATTCGATGCGTCCGATGCGGGGGGTGGGGTTGTCGTCGTTGATGCGGTCGAGGAAGACGGCGCCGGGATCGCCGCCCGCGTGTGCCTGCTCGGCCATGGTCTCCCAGATTTTGCGGGCCGGCTCGCGCCTGACGATGCGGCCGCCGTGAGGGTTGACGAGGTCGAACGACTTGCCGTTGCGCAGGGCGTCCATGAAGCGGCGGGTGCAGGCGACGGAGATGTTGAAGTTCTCGAGTTCGCCTTCGTCGTGTTTGGCGCAGGCGAAGGCCTGGACGTCGGGATGGTCGCACCGCAGCACGCCCATGTTCGCGCCGCGTCGGAAGCCGCCCTGGTTGATGGCGCCGGTGGCGTAGTTGAAGACTTTCATGAATGAGATGGGGCCCGAGGCGCGGCCGCGGCTCGACTCGACGAGGTCGTCGACGGGTCGAATGCGGCTGAAGGAAAAGCCGGTCCCACCGCCCGATTTGTGGATGACGGCGGCGTGCTTGATGGCGTCGAAGATTTTCTCGATGTCGTCGGGCACGGGCAGGACGAAGCAGGCGGCGAGTTGCTGCAGGCGGCGTCCGGCGTTCATCAGCGTCGGCGAGTTCGGCAGGAACTCCATCCGGGCCATCATGCCGTAGAACTCTTCCTCCGCCAAACGGACCAGGCGCGGATTGCCCCACGTCATCTCGGCCTGGGCCACGTTGGCCGCCACCCGGCGGAACATGTCTTCGGGCGACTCGATGGGGGAGCCGCGATCGTCCTTCTTCAGGTAACGCTTCTCCAGGACGAGTCGTGCGTTTTCCGTCAGGTCGATCGTCTCGGGAACGTCGGCGTCGATGACCGGGAACTTCAACTTCATGATTGACCCCTGACTCTCCGTGCCTGCGGCGGTACGTGTTTAGCGTGTCATTCCGAGCGAGCGAAGCGAGTCGAGGAATCTCGCTGTTATCCGTGTCCGGACGACGAGATTGCCTGCGGGCACTCGGGGTACAGCGCTCCGCTCGGCCGTACGGCCTCGGTCGAAATGACATCGCTTCGAGAGCATGCTAAACAGGTGCCTCCGGCGAATTCATTATATCAGGGCCGGCAGGGCGCCAGCCACATCTTGTGCCGCGCGAGATACGGTGGGTCCGGAGACCCACCGCGCAAAAGTCATGTCGGCCCGCCGCCATCTTCCGCGGGCTGGCGGCCGTCGTCGGCGGGCTCGGGCGTTTCCGGTTCGGCCGCATCGTCGCTTTCGGGTTCGTCGGGTCGGCCCATGAGTTCGGCGTCGGAATAGATGGGGTGAAACGGCTCGACCTCGGGGACGTCGATCGCGTCGAGGGCCTTGTCGAACTCGGTCTTTTCGAGTTGGACCTCCTCCATCATGCGGCGGACGTTGCCGACCTGTTGGGCGGAGGGCCGCCGCGGGTGCTTGCGTTTGAGGGCGTCGCGCGACGCCCCAGCGCCCCGCGGCCGCCGCTTCTTGGCGGGTTCTTCGGTGGACGGATCGCGCAGGTAAACTCTCAGGTCCATGAAGTCCGCCGCCTGCTCGGCGCCGATACGCCGCCGGCGAACGAGTTCCAGGACGGCCAGGAACATGGCGATGCAGTAGTTGAGGCTGCGGCCGCCGGCAAACAGGTCGGCAAAGAGGAGCGACTTCCGGGTTTCGAGCCGCTCGATGAGTTCGGTGGCCGCCTCCTCGACCGGCGTGTCGTTGTAGACGACCTCTCGCGGTCGCGAGTAGCCCAGCGTCCGCATGACCTTGCTGAAGGCGCTGATGAGGTCCCAGACTTCGGTGCCTTGGAGGAGGTCTTCGGGCGGTGTGTCTTCGGCCCCGGCTTCGAGGTCTTCGAGAAGGTGCGGGTCGATCTGCCTGGGGAACCGGCGAGCCATCTCGCGGCCGCGGTCGCCGAGGAACCCGCCGGCTTGTTTGAAGCGGCGGTACTCGATGAGTTGGCGGATAAGCGTTTCGCGCGGGTCCTCGGTCTCGCCTTCGTCTTCGTCTTCGAGTTCGGGGGGGCGCGGCAGCAGGGCGCGGCTCTTGAGTTCGAGCAGCGTGGCCGCCATGACCACGAACTCGCCGGCCAGTTCGATGTCGAGGGTCTTGAGCACGTCGAGGTACTCGATGTACTGGTCGGCGATGCGGGCGACGGGAAGGTCCGTAATCTCGACCTCGTCGCGCCGGATGAGGTAGAGCAGGAGGTCCATCGGCCCGTTGTAGATGTCGAGTTCGACTTTGTAGGTCATCGCAGCGATCGCCTTCGTTCGCGGCTGTGCCCGCCATCGCCGCGCGCGGTGCGAGACTACCATCCGCCGAGGCCCGTCAGGTTCTTGACCTCGCGGAGGGTTTCGTCGGCCACGGCCCTGGCCCGGTCGGCGCCGTCGGCGAGGATTGCCTTGAGGCGCTCGGGGTCGGCTTCGAGTTCGGCTCGCTTCTCGCGGGGCTCCCTGAGCATCTCGACCAGGACGTCGGCCAGGCTGGCCTTGCAGTCGGTGCAGCCCCAGGCGGCGGTGCGGCACTTCTCGGCCATCTCGTCGGCCTCATCCGGCGCGAAGGTCTTGTGGTACTGGCAGACGTTGCACTCCTCGGGGTGGCCGACGTCGTCGCGCCTGATCCGTTTCGGGTCGGTGATCATCGAGCGGACCTTCTTGCGGATCGTGTCGGCCTCGTCGGCGATGTCGATCTGGTTGTGGTAACTCTTGGACATCTTGCGTCGGTCCGTGCCGAGCAGGCGCGGGCTGCTCGTCAGTTTGCCCTGCGGCTCCACGAGGGCCCTGGCGCCGGTCAGGGAGTTGAAGCGCCGCACGATCTCGCGCGCGAGTTCAAGGTGCGGCAACTGGTCCTCGCCGACCGGCACCAGGTGGGCCTTGTAAACGAGGATGTCGGCCGCCTGGAGCACGGGGTACCCGAGGAACGCATAGTTGTGGATACCCTTGCTCTTCAGTTGCTGCACCTGCTCCTTGTAGGTCGGGCAGCGCTCGAGCCACCCGATGGGCGTGTAGCACGAGAGGATCAGGTGCAGTTGGGCGTGATGAGGCACGTCGCTCTGGCGAAAGATGACGCTCCGCTCCGGGTCCAGGCCGCACGAGACGAAGTCGATGAGCACCTCCCGGGCGTTGGCCGAGATGGCGGCCGGGTTCTCGTACTCGCTCATCAGGGCGTGGTAATCGGCGATCATGAAGAAGCAGTCGTAGTCGTCCTGAAGGCCGCGCCAGTTCGCCAGCGCCCCCACCAGGTTCCCCAGGTGGAGCCGCCCCGTGGGGCGCATGCCGCTCAGGATTCGCTGACGACCGCCGCCTGCCTCGCCCATCGTGTGTCCTTCCCGTTCCTAAACCAGATCCATCCCGGAGAAGATCTCCATCAGCCGGAAGATCGGGTAACCCAGCAGGCTGAAGCCCAGGGCCTCGCCAATGAATCGGTTCGCCAGGACGAACAGCAACAGCACAAACACTCCATGACGCCTGAACTCGGCGAACCGGATGGCGGCGCCCGCCGGCAGCAGGTTCTCCAGGATGTGCGACCCGTCGAGCGGCGGAATCGGCAGCAGGTTGAAGATGGCAAGGGCGAAGTTCACCAGGCTGCCCACCCACACCAGCGAGAACAGCGTCTCGCCCACCTCGGCGATCCCCGCCAGTTGTGTGCCGAAAAACCGCAGCACCAGCGCACACACGACGCCCAGTGTAAAGTTGGCCGCAATGCCCGCTCCGCTGACGATGATGTCGTCGCGCCGCGGGTGGCCGTAGTTGTACGGGTTGACCGGCACAGCCTTGGCCCACCCGATGGGGCCGAAGATCAGGCAGATCGTGCCGAGCACGTCCAAATGAGCGAGCGGGTTCAGTGTCAATCTGCCGGCGCGGTAGGCCGTATCGTCGCCGCACCGGTACGCGGCGAAGCCGTGCATGAACTCGTGGATGGTCAGGGCAAAGAGGACCACGGGCAGGCGCAGGATCAACCCTCTGACGAATTCGGCGTCGAAGCCCACCCTGAGTCCCCCATGTTTCCACCCGTGCCCGGTTCGTGGTCCACGTCTTAGCCCGCATACTGTAGCGGTCTTTCGAGCGCAAGTCAACGCTATCTTGAGTCCGTCCGTGGGCCCTCGGGCGAGGGAGGGTGGCACGGCAACGCGAAGCGTGGCCGTGTGTACCCCGTGTCCAACACGGCCGCCCTTTGGGCTGCCGTGCCACCCAGCCTTGAGTCTGTCCGTGAGCCCTCGGGCGAGGGAGGGTGGCACGGCAACGCGAAGCGTGGCCGTGTGTACCCCGTGTCCAACACGGCCGCCCTTTGGGCTGCCGTGCCACCCAGGCAGGCGACCTCCACGAGTGATGGTAATTCGCGCGCGGCCTGCGAGCCGGCCGACGGCCTTGCATCCATGGTGGCAGCGGGCTATACTTCGCGTGCTGGCGGAGGTGGGCGTTTAGCTCAGCCGGCTAGAGCGCCTCTCTTACAAGGAGGAGGTCACAGGTTCGAGTCCTGTAACGCCCACTAGTTCCCTCGATATGTTGTTGCCGCCAACTGCCACCTGCTGCCCTGACGCGACAATCGCGGGTTCGCGCTCACGGCCCGGCGCTGCGGGCAGGTCCTGGCAGGTCGTGGCGGATACGGACTGCACCGGATTCTGCACCGCCTGCCGGTAGTGATCGTCGGTCACCCTGGAAGGCAATCCCGCCGAGGCGTTCTCGGCGGCAACGCCGGCTGATCCTTCGGTCGGGGCTCCGCCCCTCCCTCCGGCCCAGCCGGCGAATCAACACCCGATTCTCTCATAACACTTGGCACAAGAATCGGGAAGGGGTCAGCGCCTGCGTCGGCGGGTGGGCTGAGCACGCCACGTGCAGAACGGCACAGGCTGCGGCGATGGTCCACCAACGCTTCTGCTTCATCAAACCGGCCCCTCTCCCACACGACCGACTCCGAGCGCCTTCTGACAGGAACGCCTCGCTTGAGTTGCGTCCCGTGCTCTCAACCCCGGTTTCTAAGCCCTTCCTGGTCGTCCCCGCCGCGCGCGAGGTCCACGCCGTCGGCCCGGAGGGCGTCCTGGAGCGTCTTGATGTTCAGGTTGCGCGGCAGGCAGCCCTTACCGGCCGACAGGGCCGCCGCCAGCCCGGCCGCATGGCCGGTGGCCACGCAGTTGCCCATGCTCTTGCCGGCCGAGGCGGCCACGTGGGTGGCCGAAATGCAGCGACCGGCCACGAGCAGGCCGTCGAGTCTCTCCGGCAGGATGGCACGGTAAGGCACGTCGTGGATCTTCATCTTCGAGAGGCGCACGAAACCGATGTCGAGAAAGCCGCTGCGCCAGGCGATGACGTCGTCGAACGTCCGGCCGGCCAGGGCATCCTCTTCGGTCAGCACATACGGTCCTTTGACGCGGCGCGTCTCGCGGACGCCGACCTGCGTGCCCGTGCCGATGAGTTCGATGTCCTTCAGCGCATCGCCTCCGAACTCGCGCATCGCCAGGACCATCTGGAGCACCTGCCGCCGGCTCAGGCACTCGGCCTTACTGCGCTCAAACGGGTCGGTGGCGTCGAACTGGCCGAGGTCGCGTGTGCCGGCGTGGTTGATGTAGAAACTGCTCGAGTTTGAGACGCGGCCGAGGCCCCAGCCTTTGGGGATCAGCGGATACTTCTCGCGGGCCTTCCGGGCAACCTCGCGGAGGTTCGCTTTGCGGACCTCGTCGCGCGTCACGTTCGTCAGGTTCAGACAGAGCGTGATGGGCGAGAGGTTGCCGACTTCCTTCATGGTTTCGGCACCCGCGAAGTAGGCCACGTCGGCATCGCCCGTGCAATCGACAACGGCCTTGGCATGGATCGTGGCCAGGCCCTGCTTCGTCGAAACGACCACGCCCGTGATGCGGCCCCTTTCGACGACGGCATCCACGGCTCGGGCGTGGACAAGGTACTCGCAACCGACCTCGTCCAGGGCGTCGAGGACGGCGACCTTCAGGTAGTCCACGTTGCACCAGGCCTGGTGCGTGCCCATCCGGAGAGCCTGTGGTCCATATGCCTCGAGTTTGGCGATGACCAGTTCGTGGACCTTGGATCGGGGTTTGCTTCCCGGTCGCATCTGGTTGATGGGCATGCCGAGGCACCATGCGGCCACGCCGCCGAAGAAGGCGTGGTTCTCGATCAGAAGCGTCCTGGCGCCCGTTCGGGCGGCGCCCAGGGCTGCGCCGAGGCCGGCCGGCCCACCGCCGACGACGAGCACATCCACCTTCATGCCGTCCAGGCGTGGACGGGCCCCGCGCGGCCGGGGCGCCGGCGAGCGGTTGCTCGCGGCGGCCTCGCCGGCGGCCAGTGCCCGTGACACGGGCACCGAAGCCGCTCCCAGGCACATGGCCTTCAAGAACCTGCGGCGGTGAGCAGCGTGTGCGGTCATTTTTCGCTCTCTCCCTTTCCTCGTGGTTCCGGGCGCTGGGGTTCTGCGCCGTCGGTCGGTCCGGCTTACTCGAAGAACCCGGACCCGGCGGCCAAATGCTTGCGGCAGACGTCTTCATCGAGTTCGATGCCCAGGCCGGGCTTGTTCGGCAGTTCAAAGTAGCCGTCACGGTAGATCGGGCCGTTGTGCTGGATGATGTCTTGCCAGTGCGGCAGTTCGACGCTGTCGGACTCCAGGGCGAGGAACGACCGGATGGCAGCGCACGCATGGGCCGAGGCGATGGTGCCGACCGGCGAGCACATGTTGTGGCACAGCATGTTCAGGTAATAGAGGTCGGCCCAGTCGGCGATCTTCTTCATCTCGAGCAGCCCGCCGCACTTCTGGGCATCGGGCTGGATGATGTCGCACGCCTGCTTCTCGATGAAGGGGCGGAAGGATTGCCGCGTGTACAGGTTCTCGCCGGTGGCGATGGGGACCTTGCTGGCGGCCGTCAGCCGGGCGAAGGCGTCGGCGTTTTCCGGCGGCATCGGGTCTTCGAGGAACCACAGGTTCAGGTGCTCGACCATCTGCACAAACCGCATGGCGTCGCGCGTGTTGTACTTCCAGTGCAAGTCCACGCCCAGCGGGAAGTCGGGACCCAGTTCGGCCCGAATCGCCTCGAGGATCTTGACCCAGACCTTCATGTCTTCGGACGCGAGGGAACGGTTCCACCGCTCGCCGCGAAACGGGTTCAGGTCGAACTTCATCGCCCGAAACCCCAGCGCCCTCGACCGTTGGGCCTCGGCCACCCACGGTTTGGGGTCCTGCCGGTTGGGCGAGCCGGTGTCGTGGTAGATGAGCACCTTGTCGCGGAACTTGCCGCCCAGCAGAACGTAGACGGGCACGTTCAGGACCTTGCCCGCCAGGTCCCACAGTGCCGTCTCGATGCCCGAGATGGCGCCACAGAGCGAGCCTGCCCGTGAGCCTTCGCCGATGCCGGTATCCGACATCGCCTGGTACAGGACGTCGACCTGGAGCGGGTCCCTGCCGATGATCCGCCGTTTGATGCGGTGGATGTGGTCGATGACGCCGCCGCGGTTGTACGCCTCACCCAGGCCGTAGAGACCGGAGTCGGTGGTCACCTTGACGAGGTGTGCGGCGTAGTAGGTCAACTTGACGGAGGCGGTCTTGACGTCGGTGATCTTGACCCTGCCGAACTCGGTGGCGGCCTGAGGCGCGGCTTTCAGGATTTGAGATTGCTCGGCCAGACAACCCGCCGCCGCGATGCCGCCGGCTGCCGCAAGGAGTTTGCGTCGACTCAACATCGATTCATCTCCTTTGTGTCAGTGAACTGCCGTTGTGTGGCCTCGCCCAAGTCGCCGTCGGTTGCCCTTGCCGGTTCGCCTTGCGGCTCACCGCAGCAACCGGACGACGACGTACGGCGTTTCCGTCTCCAGGTCGGGGTGGATCTTGCCGTTGCCGCAGGTGTCCATCACCTCGATGAAGTACATGAAATTCCACCTCGCCGCGACGTGTTCGGCCGGAACTTCGGCCTGGTACTGATCCTTCTCGCCGGTCGGCAGCATGGGGAGCGTCCGGTAGTCGAACATCTGGTTGACGCCGCGGTACCGCAGCCGGACCCACTTGACGCCGGAGGGATCGCGCGCCGTGGCGGTGACCTTGAGCGGCTTAGCCGCCGGTGCGCGGGCGATCGGCTCGTGTATGACGGTCGGCGGCCGGCTGTCGCGGGTGACCGTCACGGCGATGGGTTCGGTCCGACCATCGGGCGGCCAGATTGCGCGGCGGCCGGCCTCGTCGGTGGCCTCGATGAAGTAGGTCAGGCCCTCGGTGACCGCCGATTCGGGAATCGCGGCGCAGTAAACGAACGGTGCGGTTCGTCCCATGTCCGCATACGCGATGTTGCCGGCGCCGCTGCGGTAGCCGACGCGCACCCGCCCGATCGGCTCCTTGCCGCTTACGGTTGCACGGACCACCAGGTCCTGGCCGGGCGACGCCTTGCGGGTCGGGACGTGTGCGATGAGTGGGCCCGCCCGGTCGGCCTTGGGGCGGAAGTCTTTCCGCTTCTGCTCGAGTTCCGCGAGGCCCTTCTTCAGCAGGAGGAGTTCGTCCCGCCAGTGGCCGGCCAGACCGGAGCGTCTGCGGCCGAAGGCCAGATCGTCGTGATACACGTCTGCAGCGGCCTTGACGATTCCTTCCCACGCCTCAATTGCGCGCTTCTCGTGGGCGATGGCGTCATCGAGGGCGCTCACGTCGTTGGTGCGGGAGAACAAGGCCCACGCCACGCCCGCGAGTGAACGCCGGGAGTGGTACGACGCCAGGTTGGCCAGGATCGTCAGATCGACCAGCGTCGAATCGAATTCCTTGCTGCGGTTCGCGCCGATTCGCTTCCGGGCCTCGTCCGCCAAGCCGAGAACGTCCTCTGATGCGCGGGCAAACCACGCACTGGACTCGTGCGGCCAGATCCTGGCCGAATCCTTGCCTTCCACGATGCACTTGGCGGCATCGTCCATACTCAGGAACTGCTCAGTATCGCTCGGCAGGGCCTTCGCGTAAGCGGGCAGGTCTCCCTGGCGCTGCCGCTCAACCCAGCCTCTGGTGGTGGGAAAGTGGTTGTAGGGGTACGAGTACGCCACGGCGCGCGGCAGAATCCGGCTGGCGCGGTGGACGGCACGCATGACGTACGGCCCCGCCTCCGGACCGAAACGCCGCTCGAACTCCTTCTGCCAGACCTCCGGCGGCGTGTCGGGGTTGTAGCCGGCGCGGCCGAAGACCTGGTAGAAGTGCCAGTACCGCTCGAATTCGTACTCGTAGTACCGGTACTTGGGTCGGAGCAGGTCGAACGGTTCCGCATCGTGCGGCTGGTCCTGCATCTTGGTGGCCAACGGTTCGTTGACCTCGAAGCCTTCGCCGTCGTACAGGTGGGTGCTCCCGGCGAACCGCCGGCCGTAATCGGGATCGCCCCAGAGCAGGATCCGCGCCGTCCCGCCGTTCCAGAGCCGCCAATGCATCTTGTACGTCTGCGGGTAGCGGAGCATGTCGGCGTAGCCGTGGCGGCGGTCGTGCTGGTTTCTCGGATGAATGTGCGTGGGGTGAAACGGAAGGCCCATCTGTTCCATCCAGTACTTGGTGCACATGCGGATGTTGATGCCCATCTCGACGGCCTTGTCGATGAGGTCGTGCGGGAAGTTCTTGGCCCGCGCATCGAAGCGAATGCCGGGGCGCGACGCCTTGACGACGCGGTAGATGTCTTCCCAGAAGGCGGGCATCTCTCCGCGTTTGAGGCCCGACTCGCCGTGCATGCGGAAGTGGATGGCGTCCAGGTCGGGTACTAGGCGAAGGAATTCCGCGAGGGCGGCCGTCGAGTAGGCCCTCAGGTTGTCGGCCTTCAGCCCCCACACGATGCCGGGCGTCGGCTTCCTGGCCCTGTCGCTCGGCCCCTGGACGCCGCCTCGATAGATGTGGTCCCAGATGCCAAGGGTGAAACCCAGCCCCCGCTCGTGCGTCATCTCGATGAGGCGGTTCAGCGACTTCAGATTCTTCTGTTGCTGCGCTTTGGTCATGCCCACTACGCGGACGTCCGGAAACCCGTCCAGATCGAAGAAGTACGGGTACGGCGGCGAGAAGTATCCCCAGTTCTCGTAGCCGAATATCAGGACGAACGAGTTGAACCGGTTGGCGGCCAGCATGTCGAGGTATCGGGTCCAGTACGCTTCGTCGTAGAACCGGCTCTCGAAGTGCTTTCGGTGCATCGTGTAGATCGAGAGGGCGCGGTCCGGCACGTAGGGCTTCTCGACGGTGCTCGCCACCTCGCTGAACGGACGGTTGGCGTCCTCGGCCCAGCCGATGCGGTCGGCCACGTCGAGCAAAGCGTACATCAAGCCGCGATCATCCGAGCCCGCCACCACCAGGGCCGGCTTCCCGTTGAGCCTTGTGTGACGGATCGCGAGCGATTCGGCAACCGCGGGCACTGACACGCCCGCCGCCTTGAGGGCCTCGGCCACCGGCCCGGCGGCCGATGACAAACCGGCCAGGACCAGCACCTTCCCGCGGGCCGACGCCGGTGATGCGGCCCGTTCGGCCGCCGTCCCCTTGGCCTTCAGCGCCGACATCACCTTGCCCAACCCGTGTTCGGCGGCGGGACCCGGCGAGGGATCCGATAGGACCGAAACGGCGATCTCACCAGGCGCGGCCTGCACGTCGCTCAGCAGATGCACCACCGCGGGAAGCGACACAACAAGGATCGCCACCCATTTGGTCAGGTTGCCGGGAATCATTCTGCACCTCCCGTGTTCGCTGCCGGCCGAGGGTGGCCGGACCGACCGATGTGGCGGCCCGCACGCCAGCCGACTCGACGTAGTGCCGTGAAACGCGATGAACAGGCCGCACCCCTGCCGCCGCCGCGCACCGTTTACCGAGACGCACTTGCAGTCACGGCTGTCCCTTCCGGTGGTGCCTCACAGACCACGCGGAATCCAACGTTGAAGACCGGCTGGTACGGCGCGTAACTCACCCGGAACGCCGAGCGGCAGCGCTTCGGGCGGTCGTACCACGACCCGCCGCGCACCACCTTCCGGCCGGTGGTGCCGGGGTCACTACGTCCGTCGCCGTCGCGGTACGGATACGGCCGGCGCGTCGTTCGGCTCCATTCGGCGGCGTTTCCGTGCATGTCGTGCAGGCCCCAGGCGTTGGGCCGATACGATCCGACGTCGGCCGTCACCAGCGTGTGGTCGTCGTATCGCGCATCTCTCGGAACCAGGTCGGGGGATTTCGGCCGCCAGCCCTCGTAAGCCAGTTTGCGGATGCTCGCGTCGGCCATGTTGGCGAAGGCCGAGAAGTCGGTGTCCAGGTCGCCGTAGAAGAAGGGGCCGCTCGTTCCGGCGCGGCAGGCGTACTCCCACTGGCTCTCAGTCGGCAGCGTGATGCTGAGGTTTGTCTTGCGACTCAACCACCGGCAGAATGCCATCGCCCGGTTCCACGACACTCGTACCACAGGCTGCCTGGGCCGGTTCAGCGGCCAGCCCAGGTAGTTCTCGCTGAAAAACCAGGACGTACGGTGTTCGAAGCGGCTGTCGTGCGACGGGTCGAACCGTGCGAACTGCTCGTTTGTGACTTCACACGTGCCCATCCAGAACGGCTTCCCGATAGTCACGATGGTCCGCGGGCGTTCATCGTCGTGGCCGTTGGCATCGCCCAGGATGAAGCGGCCGGCGGGGATCCGGACCAGTTCCATCGTCACGCCGCCGCCCAGGTCGATGGTGCGAGTTACTGGGGCGGCCTTCGCCTGCCGGCGGCGGGCTTCGTTGGCGGCGAACGGCCAGCCTTCGCAGGTCACCTGACGGACTCGCGCTTTGGCCGGCGCCTTGGGGATGATCGGCTTAACAGGGACTCTTGGCGTGGGGAGGATTTCCTCCGGGTCCTGGTCGAGGCCGCCGTACAGCCGCGCCAGGTCGCGGCGCCGCCTGCGCTGGTTGCCTCCGATGCGCGTCAACTCGCTCCACGTCCCGTGGCACGGTGCGTTCAGGTCGATCCAAGTCGCCAGCCGGTCCCAGGCTTCCTCGTCGAGGGCGACGCCGTGATGGCCCTTGCGGAGCATCTGGAACAGTTCGCTCGTGTCGGCGTGAAACTCCATGGGCGGCAGCAGATGCAGGTCGCTTTCAAGCCCGCCCACGCGTACGTAGCGGCGCAGCGCGATGTAACTCGGCTCGAAGATGCCGCCGTACTTGCCGAGCAACTGTTTCTTGGGCGTATCCTGGACGGTCCTGGCCTTCGGATCGCCGCCCCGATAGACGACGTATGTCTCTTGGTCGGCCCGCAGGTCGGGGATCGTGGCGCCGTCCTCTCGCGGCTTACCGTTGTGGCAGCCGGCGCAGTACTTGTCCAGCACGGGCTGGACTTCGCGTTTGAAACTGAATCCCCGGACGGGCCCGTGCCACGGCTCGATCTCCTGGGGCGGGCGGGCGCTGGCCAGGGTCCGGCGCACCAGCGGCGCCGAGCCGCGGTTCTCGTGACAGCCCACGCAACTGAGCGTCTCGCCCGGCATCGCCGTCAACCAACTGCGCATCAACTGGATGGCTTTGCCCTCGGCATCGAGCGGCTGAACCGAAATCGGCGTCTTCGCCGGGATGCGGAACAGGGCCGACCCGTCCGCTTCCACGCCGACGGTGCCGAGCACCCGTTTGGCCTCCCACGGACCGTCGGCGCCGACGCGGTGGTTGATGCCGGCGATGCGTTGGTATCCGAAATGGTAGGCGAAGACGCGCAGGCGTTTGACCGTTCCGCGCGGGATGCCCGCCACGGACGGCCCTTCGTACACGTCCTGCATGTACACGACGGCGTCCTGGTGTTCGGGTTCCGACCGGGGCGGGACGACCGGTGGCCGCGGGGTCCTCTTCAGGGGGATGGGCTCCAGCAGCACGTCGCCCTCGCGCTCTTTCAGGAGCACCCTGTTGTCGAAGACGTCCACCAGGTAGATGCCCCAGAGCGAGTCGGGCGTCGGTTTGGCCGAGACGATGAAGTACTTTTCGCTCAGCGGGTACGGGTGCAGGAACTTCGGCCAGGAGAACTCCGTCAACTTGTCCTGAATGAGCGGCTCGACCGTCTGCCCGCGGCCGGGAATCCGCTGCACCACACCCTTGGCCTCCTGCCGCCCGCGGACCGGGTCGAAGATCACCAGTTCGCCCACCCGGCCGACGTGGTGACCGGTGACGATGCCGGCGACCTTCGTCGGATGACCCGGGACGGCGCGGGCGAAGAAGATGCCGTTGGGCCAGTACGAACTGGCCCCGTAGTACTCGGCCTGGCCGGTCCCGTCGGGGTTCATCGTGAAGAGGATGCGGTTCCAGACGTGCGGCGTGTCGGTGTAATCCCACCGCAGGTACAGGATGCGGCCATCGTTGGTGACGCTCGGGCAGTAGTCGTGATCCTGCTCGAACGCGACCTGGCGGATGCCCGTGCCGTCGGCGTTCATCGTGTACATCATGCCGACGATCACGCTTGCGTTGCAGGGGACTCCCTGAAGCGGAGCCGTCGAGACGAAGGCGATTCTCCCGTCCGGCAGGTAACAGGAATCGTAGTAGTGGACGTCCGGCTGGTCGCCGGGCGTGACCTGGCGCAGACCTTTGCCGTCCGAACCGATCTCAAAGACGTGCCACTTCTTGTGGCTCCCCGGCATGGAGAACAGGAGGCGATCGGCGTCCCAATGCAGGTCGAGGTCGGTGATGAGCCGGCGGCCGTCGGAGTTGTACAGCGTGGTCAGCCGCCCGTGCGGTCGCACCGGCGAGAGGACGGCGATCTCGTTGTCCCAGTCGAAGGGCCGGTCGATGTTGGGGTTGCACTTGCTGCTCTGTCGCGGCAGACCGATGTACTCGCCCAGGCCGTATCCCGTGCCGTCGGGCCGGCGGGCGTCGCCGTGGGGCTTGCGCCGAACGAGGAGCAAACGGTCGAAGTCCATGAGCGGGTTGGCCAGCAGCGCCTCGCGCCGCAGCCGGTCGAAGTCGGCCACGAGCGACTCGACGCGCTCAAAATCGGCCAGGCTCCGCGGCCCATCTCCTGACGGGGCGGCTGCGAGCGATTTCTCGATCGCTGCCAGGCGACGCAGGTACCGCGGGCCGTCCGGGTACGTCTCGTCGAAGGTCTCCGTCAGGTCCGTGACGGCCAGCCGCAGGGCCTCGATGTCAAGCGCTCCGGCTCGGGCCACGGCCTGGGCGATCGTGCGGGAGCGGTAGTACAGATGCCGGACCGTATCGAGTCCGGCACCGTCATGGACATTGCGTGCAAGACGGCGGGCTTTCTCGGCCAGCGGCGGGACACGCCGGGCGGCCTTGGCGTAGCGCTCGGCGAGGGCGGCGTAATCGCCGAGCGGCCAGTCCTCGTCCCAGATGCGATCCTCGCGTTCCCACTTCATCCGGCGGCGGTGGACCCCCCTTGTGAAATCCTCCGCCACGGCGTCCCACAGGTCCAGCCTGGCCGCCCCCTCGGGGCCCGTTACGATGAACCGTACGGTGCCGCGGCCGGCGACCCAGTCGCCGATGCCGATCTCGGACTCGAACCGCTCGTACTTGCCGTCCAGCGGCACGCGAATGCGGGCGGGGGCGTATACGTGGATGCCGTGGTCGAACCGGCGTCCGTTGAGCCGCAGCGGCCCGCTGACGCCTGATTCCAGATTCCGGTCGATGCTGCGCTGCGGGGCCCGGATGGCGAGGCCCTTGAGATGGCAGATGCGCGTTTCGCCCCCGTTCGACGCGACAAGTTTGGCGTCGGCCCAGGTGGCGCATCCGGCGACGACCCCCGGGGCCCCGACGACGAACAGGTACAATTTCTCCTGACCGGCGACGGCAATGCTGACGTGCCTGGCCGGATCGCCCCCGCGGACGATCGGGCTGACCCACGTCTTGAGTCGATCCGTCCGTGGTTGTTTCGATTCCAGCCTTGCCAGCGCTTCCCGCGACGCCAGCATCGTTTCCTGCCACGTGCCCATCTTTGTGTAGTACCGTGGCATCCCCGCACCGGCCGCGCAAGCCAGACATGCGAGGACAAGGATCGCTACAGTGACTGGGACAGCCTGACGCACGTTCCAGTGATGCGCAGAAGTTCGGCGCCGCGATGCGTCGGCATACAAAGGCTTTCCCCTGCTATCCCCCTCGGCTTGGGCGATTCTAGACGGTGCCGTGTGTCACGTCAACGCAGAACAGGTCTGGGTGCCGTCAAGAAGCCCGTGTGACCAGGTTTCTTCGCGAACGGGAGGTAGACTGGTGAGCCGGCATGACATGCGGTTCGCGGTGGATTGGCCCGCTGATGGTGGGCGCCGTCCGAACGCTTCCGGGCCTCCCACGGTTGCCCATGCCCATCGGGCCCCGTCTGGCGTGGTGAACGATGGATGCCCTCGAAGACGTGCCTTTGAGGGAACAGGGAAAATTCTCACTTGACTTCTCGCTCTTCATAGGTGCCACCCGCCAGGCGCGGCCTTTTAGGCCGGGGATCGCTTTTCTGAGAGGCACCCCCCGGTGCCGGCCGTCGGCATTTTTGTTTGTGGCCGCCGCCGCCGCTCCTATAATGCCGTCACGTCGGCGGAGAGAACCCTCACCGGCGGCCGCCGCGCCGCCATCCTCCCTTGCAACCGCCGCATAACGGACCGGAGCATGATGGAACCCCGCAAAACGGTTCTCCACGACAGGCACGTTGCCCTGGGCGCCAGGATGGTGGAGTTCGGCGGCTGGCGGATGCCCCTGCAATACCCGTCCGGAATCGTGCAGGAGCATCTGGCCACGCGGAGGTCGGCGGGCCTTTTCGACGTCTCGCACATGGGCCGATTCGCGTTTCGCGGCCCCGGCGCCCTCGGTTTCCTGCAACACGTTCTGACCAACGACGCCGCCCGGCTGGCGGTGGGCGAGGCGCAGTACACGATTGCCGCCCACGCCGAAGGCGGCGCCGTCGATGATGCCTACCTGTACCGCTTCGACGCGGAGGAATATCTGCTGGTCGTAAACGCGGCGAACCGCCGGAAGGACCTGGACCACTTCCAGGCCGTTCTACCCGACTTTGCCGGCGTGGAACCGGTCCAGTACGGATCCGTATGGACCGACAGGTCCGACGAGCAGGCCATGCTTTCGCTTCAGGGTCCCCTGTCGGGGCAAATCCTTGCCGGCCTCATCGATTCGGGCCGCCTGCCGGAGCCGCCGCAGAGAAACCGTCTCAGCACCGCGACGATACGGGGCCGGCGCGTCCGGGTGGCAAGGACGGGCTACACGGGCGAACCGCTCTGTTTTGAACTTTTCGCACCTGCCGAAGAGGCTGCGGCACTGTGGGACCTCCTGGTCGAAGCCGGCGTGAGTCCGGTCGGATTGGGCGCGCGGGACACCCTGCGGCTTGAGGCGAACCTGCCGCTGTACGGCCACGAACTGGGCGCCGATCCGGACGGACGAGACATTCCCGTCCTTGCGTCTCCGTCTGCCGCCGGGGCCGTGAGCCTCTCGCCCCGGAAAGGAGACTTCATCGGCAGAGGCGCGCTCGGCCGGCAGCATGAAGCCTTCAAGAAGATCGCCTGCGGCGACTTTTCGTCGCTCGACGACCTGCCGAGAATCGTCAGGCCGGTGGCCGTCACGGGCAAGGCCATCGCGCGGGCCGGCGACAGGGTTTTCGGCGCCGACGGCCGGCACGTCGGATACGTCACCAGCGGGACGATGGTCCCCTACTGGAAGATCGAGGGCGAGAGCACGGACGCCGGCCGGAACGAGACGGGAATGCGGCCCATCGGCCTGGCGCTGCTCGACGGCCGGCTGGGCGAAGGCGACGACCTCTCCATCGAGGTCAGGGGCAGGCGCGCGGGCGCCGTCGTCGTTTCACGCCACTTGCGGTCCGAGGGGACCCGGGGCACGCGGCCAGTCGGCCACGGGTTCTGTGCCGACGAAGAGACGCCGCTCTCCGCAGGCGAGTCGCCCCATACGGGCCCGTACTGGGCGAGGTGACCGGCAGCGGCGCGGACCAAACGGTCCTGACGGGAGGGCGAGAATGGTTCCGAAGGACTTGAGGTTCACGAAAACCCACGAATGGGCCAAGGTCGAAGAAACGTCAAACCTCGTCGTGGTCGGAATCTCGGATTTCGCCGCCGGGCAACTGGGCGACATCGTTTACGTCGAACTCCCGGAGGCCGGACAGACGGTTGCTCTGGAGGACGCCTTCGGGGTGATCGAGTCCGTCAAGGCGGCGGTCGAACTGTATTCGCCGGTGAGCGGCGAAGTCGTGGAAGTCAACCAGGCCGTGGCGGACGACCTCGACCTGGTGAGCAAGGACCCATACGGCGGGGCCTGGATGATTAAGGTGAGAGCCGACGACTCCGGCGCGCTCGACGGCCTGATGACGGCGGCCGACTACGAGGCTTACGTCAAGAGCGCCGAGTGCGAACAGGAATGACGGCGGGTGACGGGTGGCATGGTCATCACGCTCGTGCTTCGCAGCGAAGCGCCGCTTCGCAGAGTAGTGCAGGGTGACCATGGTTCAGCCGTGGCACGGCGAACCCGCCGCGGAGGGCGATACCGAGCATGCCTTTCATCGCCAATACCGACGGGCAGCGCGAGCAGATGCTGCGTGAGATCGGCCTGACGGCACAGGACCTGTTCGGCGACATTCCGCCGTCGCTGCGATGCGGCGAACTGGACGTTCCGCGCGGCATGTCCGAACAGGATACCCGCCGCCACATGGCAGCCCTGGCGGGCAGAAACGCATCGCACCTGATGAGTTTTCTCGGCGCCGGGTTCTACGATCACTTTATTCCGGCCGCCGTGGACGCCATCGTCTCGCGCAGCGAGTTCTACACCGCCTACACGCCCTACCAGCCGGAGGTCTCTCAGGGCACGCTCCAGGCCGCCTACGAGTACCAATCGGCCATCTGCCGCCTCACGGGCATGGAAGTCGCCAACGCCTCGCTGTACGACGGCGGTACGGCCATCTACGAGGCCATCATGATGGCCATGAGGACCACGGGTCGCAACCGGGTCGTCATGGACGACGGCGTCAACCCCATCTACCGGAAGATGATCCGCAGTTACACGAGCAACCTGGGCATCGAACTGGCCGAGACGCCCCTGCGGCACGGCCGGGCCGATCGCAGCCGGATGGCCGAGCACCTGAAGGCCGACACCGCCGCCGTCGTCGTGCAGAACCCCAACTTCTTCGGCTGCATCGACGACTTTACGGACCTGGCCGGGCTGGCTCACGCTCGCGGCGCCCTGGTAATCGTCTCGTGCTATCCCATCTCGCTCGGCCTTTTGAAGACCCCCGGCGCGATGGGCGCCGACATCGCCACGGGCGAGGGCCAGAGCCTGGGAATGAGCGTTTCCTTCGGCGGCCCGTATCTGGGTTTCCTGGCGACGCGCAGAGGCCTCGTGCGCAAAATGCCGGGCCGCATCGTCGGACGGACTGTCGATGAGAACGGCCGCGAGGGTTTTGTGCTGACCCTCCAGGCGCGCGAACAGCACATCCGCCGCCATAAGGCCACCTCGAACATCTGCACCAACGAGGCGCTGTGCGCCCTGACGTCGCTGGTCTATCTTAGCCTGGTGGGCAAACAGGGTCTGTGCGAGGTGGCCCAGGTCTGTGCGGACAAATCCTGGTACGCCCAGAAGAGGCTTGTGGAGATACCCGGCGTCGCCCTGCGTTATCCGAACAACTGGTACTTCAACGAGTTCACCCTGGAACTGCCCGAGCGGGCCGACGTGGTGATCCGCCGCCTTCTGGAGAAGGGAATCGCCGCCGGTTTTCCGCTGTCGCGCTATTATCCGTCGATGGAGAAATCCCTGCTGGTGGCCGTGACGGAGAAGCGGACGAAAGAGGAAATCGATTTCTTCATCCACGCGTTGGAGGTCTCGCTGTGACGGTGATCTTCGAGAAGTCCGTTGCCGGCCGCCGTGGCGCAAGGCCGCCCGAGTGCGACGTCCCGGATCGCGCCGAAGTGGCGTCCCGTCTGCTCCGCGACCGGCCGGCCGAACTGCCGGAACTGTCCGAGGCGGACGTCGTGCGGCACTTCACGGCTCTTTCCCGGAAGAACTTCGGCGTGGACAGCGGCTTCTATCCGCTGGGTTCCTGCACGATGAAGTACAACCCCAAGGCCACGGAGCAGATAGCCCGGCTTGCGGGTTTCTGCGAGTTGCACCCCCTCCTGCCGCAACTTCCCGGCGGCGACGTCATGGTCCAGGGAGCACTGGAGGTGCTGTTCGAGATGAACCGCCTCCTGTGCGAGATCTGCGGCATGAGCGCCTTCACCACGCAGCCCCTGGCCGGGGCTCACGGCGAACTGACCGGCGTGATGATCATGGCCGCCTATCACAAGCACAAGAAAAACCGCAAGACGCGCATCCTTATTCCCGACACCGCGCACGGCACCAACCCTGCCAGCGCCGCCATCGCCGGTTACCAGGTGCAGACGCTTCCGTCGGACGAGACCGGCCTCATGAACCTCCGCACGCTGGCGGCGGCGATGGACGACGAGGTGGCCGGCGTCATGCTGACCTGCCCCAACACGCTGGGGCTCTTCAACCCCGACATCGCGAGAATCTGCCGCATGGTCCACGAGGCGGACGGCCTGATGTACTGCGACGGGGCCAACCTGAACGCGCTGTTGGGCGTGTGCCGGCCGGGCGACATCGGCTTCGACATCATCCACGTGAACCTTCACAAGACGTTCGCAACGCCGCACGGCGGCGGCGGACCGGGAGCCGGACCGGTGGGCGTCTGCGAAAGACTGGTGGACTATCTGCCGGCCTCCGTCGTACGCAAGAACCCCGACGGCTCGTACCGGCTGGACTACGACCTGGCGCACTCCATCGGTTACGTTGCGCCGTTCTACGGGAACTTCGGCGTAATCCTCAAAGCCTATGCGTACCTGCTGATGCTCGGGGGCGAGGGGCTGCGGCGGGTTGCCGAGAACGCCGTCCTCAACGCCAACTACGTCCGCGAGAAACTCAAGGGCCACTACGACCTGCCCTACCCGCAGCCGTGCAAGCACGAGTGCGTCTTTTCCGCGTCGGCGCAGGCCGCTGCGGGCGTCCGCGCCATCGACATTGCCAAGGCGCTCATCGACCGCGGCTTCCACCCTCCGACCATGTACTTCCCGACGACGGTTCCCGAGGCACTGATGATCGAGCCGACCGAGACCGAGTCGAAGGAAACGCTCGATGCCTTCATCGCCGCCATGATCGAGATCGCGGAACTCGCGCGGACGGATCCGCAGCAGATAACCGGCTGCCCGCGGACCACGCCCGTCGGCAGGCTCGACGAGACCCGCGCGGCACGCAAGCCCGACCTGGCCAGCCTGTAGAGCAAGCCACAGGACGAACGATGGCGGATCTGGTGTACGCCGATCTTGGCGCCGTGCCCTACGCGGCGGCGATGCGCATCCAGGAGGAACTCCTCCGGCGGGTGGCGGACGCCGAGGACGACGACCGCGCCTACGTCCTGCTGCTTGAGCACGACCCGCCCGTGATTACGCTGGGCAGAAACTCCCGCGGCGAGCACGTCCTCGCCTCCACCGAGCGGTTGGCCGGACTCGGCATCGAGGTACACCGCACCAGCCGCGGCGGCGACGTGACCTACCACGGACCTGGACAACTGGTCGCCTATCCCGTCGTTCGCCTTGGGCGGCGGCGGCGGACGCTGCGCAGGTATGTTCACGACCTCGAAGAGATTCTGGTCCGGCTGGTCGGGAGATTCGGGATCTCGGCCGGCCGCACAGCCGGCATGACGGGCGTCTGGGTGGGGCCGAAAAAGGTGGCCGCCATCGGCGTCGCCGTCAAACGCTGGATCGCCCATCACGGCCTTGCCCTGAACGTCTCGCCCGACCTCGCGCACTTCGATCTCATCGTGCCCTGCGGAATCTCCGGCGGCGGTGTCACCAGCATCCAACAGGTGCTGCGGAAGCCCGTCTCCGTCAACGAGGTCAAGGCGCCGCTCGTCGAACTCATGGCCGACGTTCTGGGTTTCGACAGGGTCTGCCGGGCCGACGCGCTCGCGTGCCCAGCGACGGCACTTGCGGGCCTGCGAGATGTTGGCGCGCGTTCGCAAGATGGGGATCGCAGCGCTCCAGGTGAACATCGGCCAACAGCAGGTGAACGTCGCGGGCCGGTCTTGACCGTCAAGGCGGGCATCCTGGCGACGGTGAAGGCAGCCGTGAATCACGACCGCCGATAAGGGCTTACTTCGGGGTCATCGTTCTCAGGGCCCTCGCAAGTTCCTTGAGGGCCGCCTTGTTGGCCTCATATCCCACGAGCCCGTCAGCGCCGACACGACATTCGGCTCTCGCCCATAGACCGGTCTGTCTTGATGGACTACAATGCTCGGCGCGAGTTGGCATGCGAGGGACCCGCCAGTGCCGCAACCCGAACCGAAGCGCGCGGGAGAAGCCGGCCTGCCGGAGATCACAGCCAAGGCGGTCATCCTCGGCGCGGTGCTCTCGGTGTTGCTGGCCGGGGCGAACGCCTATCTGGGCCTGCTGGCAGGGATGACCGTTTCGGCGTCCATCCCGGCAGCCGTGATCTCGATGGCCGTGTTGCGGCTGTTCCGCCGGTCGAACATCCTGGAGAACAACATCGTCCAGACGGCGGCCTCGGCCGGCGAAGCGCTCGCAGCGGGCGTCATCTTCACGCTTCCTGCTCTGTTGATCCTTGGGACGTGGACGACCTTCGGCTACTGGGAAGTCACGGTGATTGCGGGCTTGGGCGGCCTGCTTGGCGTCCTGTTCACCGTGCCGCTCCGCCGCGCGCTCGTCGTGGAGGCAGAACTCGCCTTCCCCGAGGGCGTGGCGACGGCCCAAGTGCTCGAAGTCGGCAACAGAGGCGGGGCAGGCGCTGGGCCAATCGTCGCGGGCGGCCTGCTCGGAGCGACCTACAAACTCGGCCAGACGGGCCTCAGGCTGTGGACCGGATCTCTGGAGGTCGCTGGCCGCGTCGGCGGAACGGTGGCGTACTTCGGCACGAGCCTGGCGCCGGCCCTGGTGGCCGTCGGCTACATCGTGGGCATCAACATCGCTGTGCTCGTGTTCCTGGGCGGGGCGCTGAACTGGTGGGTGGCGGTCCCGATTCTCGCTGCCGGCAGCGAGGCGGTGGAGCCGCAGGAGTTGGCATGGGAGATATGGTCCACCGAGACGCGCTACATCGGGGTCGGGGCGATGGTGGTCGGCGGCCTGTGGGCGGTGCTGCGGCTGTGGCCGAGCCTGGTTCGGGGTATCCGGTCGGGCGTTGTGGCCTACCGGCAGTATCGGCAACAGGGGGCTACGTCGGTGCCGCGGACGGAGCGCGACGTGCCGATGCAGTGGATCGGGCTCACCCTCATCGTGTCGGTGGTTCCGCTATTCTTCGTCTTTCGCCACGTCACGGGCGACACTGGCGTATCGGCGTTCATGGCGATGGTGATGCTGGTGGCCGGGTTTCTCTTTTCGGCGGTGGCGTCGTATATGGCGGGGCTGGTCGGTTCATCGAACAACCCGGTCTCCGGGGTAACGATCGCCACGATTCTGGTCTCGGCGCTGCTGCTCCTTGCGCTGGGTACGGCGAGCGCGACGGGGCCGGCCGCGGCGATTCTCATCGGTGCGGTGGTCTGCTGCGCCGCGGCGATCGGCGGCGACAACCTCCAGGACCTCAAGACCGGCCACCTCGTGGGCGCCACCCCCTGGAAGCAGCAGGTGATGCAGGCCGTCGGCGTGATCGCCGCCGCCTTTGTGCTCGCCCCGATCCTGTCGCTGCTGCTTCACGCCTACGGCATCGGCGTGGCGACCCAGACCCACCCTGAGCCGCTCCGTGCACCGCAAGCCACGCTTATGGCCTCGCTGGCCGAGGGTGTCTTCGCATGGGACCTGCCGTGGGACATGATGGCGGCGGGTATGGGGCTGGCGGTCGGCGTGATCGTCCTCGACGTGGTGCTGGAGCGGCTGAAGAGCCGGTTCCGCACGCCGGTGTTGGCCGTGGCAGTCGGCATCTACCTTCCCCTGGAGCTGGGGGTGGCCATCCTGGCCGGCGGCCTCGTTGCCCGGGCTGCAACTTGCCTCCGGCACAGAAGGCGCGAACGCGAGGAAGCCCCGACCTCGACCGCTCCCACCGGCCGCGGCGTCCTCTTTGCCGCCGGGCTCATCACCGGCGAGGCGCTGCTCGGCATCCTGCTGGCGATCCCGATCGTGCTCGCGAGCGGCCGGAACCCGCTCGACATGGGGCTGGAGGGCGGCCCGCCGGCCTGGCCGGGCGTCGTGTTGCTCCTTGCCGTGATGGCGGCCCTGTTCGCCGTCGCGAGGCGGGGCATCGGCACAGACAAGCCGGCCGAGTTCCCTCGAAACTGATGCGGTCGCGGCCGCCGGCCTCCAGGATGCCCGCCTTGATGCTCTCTGGCAGGCGGGGCCATGCCCCGATCACACGCTGTAAATCAGCGTCCACCCTGGCCCGTACGGGCCGTGGCCTGACGGCAGGCCCGAAATCGGGGGAAACTGCACCGGATTCTGCACCGCGCTCTTGCGTCGGTTTGCGTAAGTCCTTATGATTGCCGGGGGTTAGCGAACGGGGTTCGAGTCCTGTAACGCCCACCATTCTGCTTCGCTGGCCGCAGCGCTGCGAAGGATGAAGCGCCCCGGTGCGGCCCCGGACTTCGGATCCCTATGGACGTGGTGTTCGGCTGGAACTTCTACCTGCGCCTGACCGATGCCAAGGACCGTCCGATGGTCGTCAATGCGGCCGCCAGGGCGAAGTAACCTTCACTCGAGCGGTCCGGTCGTGCCCGGACGGCAACCGCTGCCAGGGCATCGCCCCGGCGCTACGGCTGCCCTTCTCGGGCTGCGACGCGCGCAGCGATAGTGGTTGACACTGCCGGTTCAGGTATCTAACCTTGATCCCTAAAAGCGCAGGGACAATCCTGCACGTTCGGTTTCTTTGTAAATCAAGTTCAGGGGGTCATCATGATCCGAATCCGCGTTGGGCTGGTCGCGGTGTTGGGAACCGCGACTCTTCTAGCCACGGCGCTGACCGGCTGCGGTCCGCAGCGCGACACGACTGCCGTGGAGGCCTTCGATGTCCTGAGAAAGGGTTTCGAGGCCAAGGATCCGATGGCAAGAATCAGTTGGTACACCGAGGCCATTCGCGTCCATCCCAACTTTGCAGGGGCCTATGACTGCCGCGCCAGCGCGTACTTCAAGCAGGGCGACTACGACCGGGCCATCCGCGACTACACCAAGGCCGTAGAACTGCAAGTGCGGGAGGTGAGCGCCTTGATCGATGCCACAGCGGCGGAAGGCAAACCCCCCGCTCACAATTGGGACATTCCTGGCTTCGACCGAGCCGTGGAACTGCGGTCCCGCCTGGCCACGGCTCACTACCGCCGGGGGAAGTCTCACGGAAAGAAAAGGGAATACGACGCGGCCATCGAAGATTTCGGCCGGACCGTTGACCTCCTGCTTAATAACATTGGCGCCCAAACTCGGCGGGGGGTTAACCGCGGTAGTCGGGGTAACTATGCTGGGGCGGCGCAAGACTTTGAGAAAATAGCGGCCCAGCAACGTCATGCGGCCTGGGTGTACTACCACCGTGCAATTACTTATGGCAAGAAAGAGGACTACTCGCACGCGGTTCCGGATTATACCAAGGCCATTGAATCAAATCCCCGCTGGGCCGAAGCCCTGCACGGCCGCGCATTCGCCTGCAGGGAGTTGGGCCAGTTCGAGCGGGCAATCCAGGACTACAACCGCGTTATAGAACTGCAGCCTGAGAACGCCGTCGCCCATAAGAACCGCGGCTACTGTTACGATCATCTTGGCGACCAGGCCCGCGCCCTCACCGAGTACACAAGAGCCATCGAACTGAACCCCGACTACGCCATCGCCTACAACAACCGCGGAATGATCTATTCCGACCAGGGCGAGTATGACCAGGCAATCCAAGACTACAACAAGGCGCTCGAAATCTGGCCCGATTACGCCTATGCCTATAACAATCGCGGTGCTTCGCATTACAAAAAAGGAGACTACGAGCAAGCCCTAGCCGATTATACAAAGGCCATCTCCCTCGGCTGGTGCAACTACGCCCACCCCTACAGGAACCGCGGCGACGTCCACACCAAGATGGGTAACTATCGTCTCGCTATTGAGGACTTTAACAAAGCCATCCAACTTCAGCCAAACCTTGCGGCTGCCTATGACACTCGGGGAACCGCGTACTCCCACCTGCGCCAACACGATCAGGCCATCGAGGATCACAGCCGCGCCATCGAACTGAAACCCGGAACCTGGAAATTTCATCTGAATCTAGGGAACGCATATCGGCGGAAAGGGGATATGGACCGCGCGATCGCGGCCTACACTAGAGCGATTGCGTTAAGCCCCGATTCTTCAAGCCCGTACTGCGGTCGCGGTGACGCCTACAGGGAAAAAGGTGAGTACGACCTTGCACTCGAGGAATACACCAGGGCCATTGAACGCGATCCAGAGAACCCCCGACCGTACCACAACCGGGCCATTGTCTACTTCGAGAAAGGCGAGTATGACCGTGCCATAGCAGACTGTACTCGTGAGATCGAACTCGATCTGGATTACCCCAGCGCCTATAATACCCGTGCCAACGCGTGGCGCGAAAAGGGCGAGTACGAGCGAGCCATCCAAGACTATACCACGGCCCTTCGGCTTGATCCCTCTTTCGCCCTCGCCTACTGGAACCGCGGTGAGGCTTATGCGCGGAAAGGCGACCCCCAGAAAGCAATTGAAGACTACACTAAGGCCGTTGAACTGAAACCTGAATGGAAATACATCTATAGGCTGCGGGCCGCGGCACATCACAAACTGGGCCGGTACGACAAGGCGTGGGCGGACGTCAAAAAGTGCCAGGAGTTGGGAGAAAAGGTCAATCCCGAGTTTCTTGACCGCCTGACCAAGGACTCCACCGAAACAGGGACTTCGCCTTCGGACGCGGGGGCGTCAAAGCAAAACTCGCGCGAGAAACCAGCCTCCCCCGAAGCGGAGCCAAGAGCCGTTGACGACGAGGACGCTGGCGCGGTAAAAGAATGAGCGCACGGGCCGGGCGACGGAATCCGATTCTGGTTCTGGCTCTCATGATGGGTTTCACCTCGGCCGCCGGGACGGCCGACGGGCAGAACTGGCCGCGCTTTCGAGGACCAAACGGCCAGGGCATCGGCCAGGCAACCACCATTCCGGTCAAGTGGACCGAGAAGGACTATAACTGGAAGGTCGAACTGCCGGGCGGCGGCCACTCATCGCCCGTCGTCTGGGGTGAGAAGGTCTTCGTGACCTGCGACCACCGGGACTCCGGCCGGCGCATGCTCGCGGCCTTGCGCGCTTCCGACGGCAAGATGCTCTGGTGCAAGCAATACCCGCCGGTGCAATACTCGCTGCACGAGCGCAACACCTACGCTGCGGCCACGCCCGCGGTGGACGCCGACCACGTCTATGCGCTCTGGACGACGACGAAGCAGGTGAGGCTGGTGGCGCTCGACCACGGCGGCGCCCAGGTCTGGCAGAGTACGTTCGCGGGCGTGCACTGCCCGCACGGTGCGGCCATGTCGCCGATCGTCGTGGACGACCTGGTGGTGTTCACACGCGAGCAAGAGAATAAGAGCCCGTACCCAAGCAGTTGGGTCGCGGTGGACCGTAAGACGGGCAAGGCCCGCTGGGAACTGGAGCGGCAGACGAGCATCAAGACAGGCTATTCGACGCCTTGCCTGTTTGCTCCGAAGGGCCGCCCGCCGCAACTCATCTTCACCAGTTTGGCCCATGGCATGACGGCCGTGGATTTGCAGACGGGCAAGGTGGTGTGGGAACTGAAGTCGGCCTTCCGGTGGCGTGTGGTGGCCTCGCCGATTCTCGCCGATGGGCTGCTGATCGGCAGTTCCGGGCGGAACTGCGTCGCGGTCCGGCCGCCTGCCACGGCTTCCGGCCAGCCGACCGTGGCCCGCCAGAAGGGCCCGTACTCCTACTGTTCCACCCCGCTGGCAAAGGACGAGTTGCTGTTCATCTTCCGCGACGACGGGCGCGCTTACTGCCTGCGCGGCGCCACGGGCGAGCAACTCTGGCAGGCCAAGCCCGGCGGGAGGTTCGCGGGGTCTCCGGTGTGGGTTGACGGCCGCCTCTACTGCATCACGATGGACGGCAACGTCGTCGTCATCCGGGCCGCCGACCAGTACGAGTTGCTGGCGGTCAACCCGTTGGGCGAGAAGAGCCAGGCGACCCCCGCCGTCGCCGGCGGCCGGATGTACCTGAGAAGCACGTCGCACCTCATCTCGATCGGCGGCTGACCGCCGGTGTGCCATGGCCGGTAGTACGTGTTTCGCGGGGTGGCACGGCCACGCGTCCCGGCGCGCCGGGATGACCGTGTGCTGCTCGGCGCGGGGCGAGCCACGGCCACGCGTACTGCCGCGTGACCGTGCCACCCTCTTGGCGGCGCGTGGGACGCTAAACACGTACGGGCCGCGCGGCGCTCGGCTGAGCCGTTAGCCGCCGCGCTTGCGCGGCGCGTGCTGTTCGGAACGCCTCAGCGGGCCACGTCGACCACCAGCCCGTCGCAGGCCAGGTGGATGCCGCCAGGCACGTCGTCGGATTGCGGCAGAGATGCCTCGGTCTCGGCGTGGTCCAGGTCGTGCGTCATGTGAATGAGCCAGGCCTCGCGCGGCGCCAGGTTGCGGATGGCCTCGACCGCCTCGGCCACCGTGAAGTGTGTGGGATGCGGCTTGTGCCGCAGACCGTCGAGAAAGAGCACGTCCAGGCCGCGAAGCAGATCCACCGACGCCGCCGGGATTCCACAGCAGTCCGGGCACCACGCCAGCGACGCCCCGTCGGGTGCATCGATCCGCAGGCCCGTGGTGGGGCTCTCGCCGTGCTGGAGCGACACCGGCGTTACGCGGTGGCCGTCGAGTTCGACCGGTTCCGAGAGGGCGTGCCACTCGACGATCGGAATGCCGAAGCCGGTCAGCCGGGCGTCGGTCAGGGCGTACTCGAAGAGGCGGTAGAGGCTCGCGAGCGTCGAGGGCGAGGCATAGACGGGTATCGGCTTTTCGGCCAGTTCCGCGAACCGGCGAAGGTCGTCGAACCCCATGACGTGGTCGGCGTGGGCGTGGGTAAAGGCCACGGCGTCGATGCGGTCGATGCCGTGCTCAACGGCCTGGAGCCTGAGTTCCGGCGCCGTGTCGATGAGCAGCGTCTGCTCGTGCAGCCGCACGGCTGCGCTGGTGCGTGTGCGGCGGTTTCGCGGGTCGTCCGATGTGCACACGGCGCAGCGGCACCCGATCATCGGTATGCCGTGGCTGGTTCCCGAGCCGAGGACGGTGATGCGCAAGGTCACTCGCCTTCCGCGTTGTCGGTTTCTTTGAGTTCTTCCGGCAGGTTTTCGGTGTGGCGGCACTTGGGGTAGGCCGAGCAGCCTAGAAAAGAGCCGCGCCGGCCGGTGCGGATGACGAGTTTCGCCCCGCAGTCCGGACAGTCGCGGTCGGTGGTGATGGCCTTCGACTTGCGGCCGGCGGGGGCCTTTCGGGCGGACGTGCCGGCGGATTTGGCGGCAGCCTTGCCGTCGGCGGTCTTGTCCTTGGGCAGGGGCTTGGTGTTGCGGCACTTCGGAAAGGCCGAACACGCCATGAACCGTCCGCGGCGTCCGCTCTTGACGACCATCGGCGCGCCGCACTTCTCGCACACCTCGCCTGTGGGCTTGTCCTTGACGGGGTTGCCGTCGGCGTCGCAGGGCAGGGTGTTCTTGCACTTGGGGTAGTTCTCGCACCCCAGAAACGGCTGGCCGCGACGGTTGAGGCGCAGCAGCATCGCCCCGCCGCACTCCTCGCACACATGCTCGGTGGGCTTGGGTTTCGGCCGGTCGTTTCCGTTCAGATCGCGCGTGTACTTGCACTCCGGATAGGTGCTGCATCCGAGGAACGGCCCGCGCTTCGACCATCGCTTGACCAGCGGGGCGCCGCAGTCGGGGCAGGGGCCGGCATCATCGACGGTTCCGTTTTTCGCGCTCTCCATGTTTTCACTCGCCGCCTTGAGTGCGACCGAGAAGGGACCCCAGAACTCGCGGACAACCTGGAGCCAGGGTATCTTGGCCTCCTCGACCTGGTCGAGTTCGTCCTCCATGTGGCCGGTGAACTTGGCGTCCATGATCTTGGGGAAATGGCGGACGAGTTTGTCGGTCACCACCTCTCCCAGGTCGGTGGCGAAGAAGCACCGCTTGCCTTCCTTCAGGCTCATCGTCCCCTTGCAGGTGTTGCACGTCGAGTCCTGGATAGGCGGGCCGACGGGCTTGCCGTAAAGGTTGCAGGGCACGGTGTACCGGCACGTGGGGTAGTTCTCGCAGCGAAGGAAGAGGTTCTTTTTCTGCTCGGCGTAGCCGCGATCCTGGATCGTCGAGATGATCGCGGCGTAGGTGCTGGGGCGGCCGATGCCGAGTTCCTCGAGTTTGCGGACCAGGGTTGCTTCGGTGTACCGCGACGGCGGCTGGGTGAAAAGTTGATCGAGGTCCAGGTCCTTGAGTTCGAGCGGCTCGCCTTCCTCAAGGGCCGGCAGTTGCTGCTCGTCCTTGCCCGCGCGGACGCCGGCGACCTTCGTATGGCCGTCGAAGACGAGCGTCCGTCCGCGCGCCTTCAGCAGGCCGGTCATCGCGTCGGCCGCCGCCTCGACCTCAACGTCCGTCACGTCCCACAGGGCCGGTTTCATCTGGCTGGCGACGAACCGTTTCCAGATGAGTTCGTACAGACGTGCCTCGTCGCGTCCGACGTGCGGCTTGACGGATTCGGGCGTGCGGGCGACGTCGGTCGGGCGGATGGCCTCGTGGGCCTCCTGCGCGCGGCCTCGTGAACGGTACACGGGCGGCTTGTCCGGCAGATAGTCGGCGCCGAAACTCGCCTGAATGAGTTCCCGTGCCGCAGCCTGGGCGGTCGGAGCGACGCGGTGCGAATCGGTCCGCATGTACGTGATGAGCGCTACCGACCCTTCCGCCCCGAGTTGCACGCCATGGTACAGCCGCTGGGCAAGCGTCATCGTCTTCTTGGCGCTGAAGCCGAGCACCGTGCTGGCAGCCCGCTGCAACTGGCTCGTGATGAACGGCGGCAGCGGCCAATCCTTGGCCCGGCGCTTCTCGACCGACCGGACGCTGTATGCGGCGGCCCGCATGGCGTCGCCGACAGATCTGGCCTGGGCCTCTGCGGTGGCGGCGAACTTGGTGCGGTTGACTTCGGCGAGCGTGGCCTTGAAGGTCTGCTCGTCGCCCGTGCGGCTGAGGTGGGCGGTGATGCGCCACGACTCTTCGGGCACGAACGCCCGGATCTCGCGTTCGCGCTCCACCACCAGCCGCACCGCCACGCTCTGTACCCGCCCGGCCGAGAGCCCCTTGGCCACCTTCTTCCAGAGCAGCGGGCTGAGTTTGTAACCGACCAGGCGGTCCAGGATTCGCCGCGCCTCCTGGGCCGACACCTTGTCCATGTTGATGTGGCCGGGATGCGCGAACGCCTCCGTGATGGCCGACTTGGTGATCTCGTTGAACGTGACGCGGCGGACGTTGTTCGGGTCGAGGCCGAGCGCCTGACACAGGTGCCAGGCAATGGCCTCGCCTTCGCGGTCGAGGTCGGTGGCCATGAAGACGTCGGCCGCGGCGGCGACCGCTTTCTTGAGGTTCGCCAGCACCTTCTTCTTGCTGCTCAGGACCGTGTAGGTGGGCTCGAAGTCGTGTTCGATGTCCACGCCGAGTTCGCGCTGCGGCAGGTCGCGCACGTGGCCCAGCGACGCCGCAACGCGGTAACCCGCGCCGAGATAGCGCTCGATCGTTCTGGCCTTGGCAGGACTTTCAACAATGACGATGTTCTTTGCCAATCGATGCGTTCCTCGCTCGGGGACCCCGCTGCAGGTTGCCCTAATACTGTCGTCATGGACGGTTGTCAAGATACAGGCCATTTTCGCGCGCGCCGTTGAAGGCTTGCCCTCGGCCGCCGCCGGACGTTATGCTTCAGGCAAGCACGCGACCCAAGAGAAGAACGACGAGGAGATGCCACGTATGAACTTCGAGCAACTGATTGTCAGGAACCGCTCGTACCGTCGCTATGACCAGTCGAAGGCCGTCGGCGCCGATACGCTCCGCGACCTGGTTGACATCGCGCGGCGGACGCCGAGCGCGGCGAACCGCCAGCCGCTCAAGTACGTGCTGATCAACGATCCGGACGGCTGCGCGCGGCTGTTCGCGCACTTGGCCTGGGCGGGGGCGCTCAAGGACTGGCCCGGTCCGGCCGAGGGCGAGCGGCCGGCCGCCTATGTCATCATCCTCTGCGATACCGAGATCGCCAAGGACCCCGGTTGCGACCACGGCATTGCGGCCCAGTCGATGCTCCTGGCGGCGACAGAACGCGGCCTGGGCGGATGCATGTTGGGCGCCATCAACCGTGAGGGCATCCGGCAGGATTTCAACATTCCCGACCGCTGCGAGATTCTTCTCGTCGTCGCGCTCGGCGTCCCGGCCGAGAAGTGCGTTCTGGAGGAGATGAAAGCGGGCGCCGGCGTGGACTATTACCGCGACGCCCAGGACGTCCACCACGTGCCCAAGCGCCCGCTGGACGAGATCATCCTTGACTTGTAGGCCGGGCCATGCTTGCCAGACGCCTAACTGGGCAGGTAGTTGCCCACGTTCCAGAGAACCACGAAGGTGTCCTTTTCCCAGTCCTTCTTGGGAATGTTGCTCTGGGTGAGTTCTCCCACACACTCAAGGGTCTCGTAGGTTTCTTTCGCGGGCGGGTTACCAGTTGGCGGCGGGGAGGCGCTCCCCAGCTCCGGGCTCTTTTTGATGATGCGGAAGATGCTGTAAATCACCCGGCGCTCCTTCCGAGCCACATGGATCCGGAATCGTTGGTCGCCGACCCTGAACTCCTTTGAGCCATAGTCCTTGAACACCAGCATACAGACTCTTGTTTTCAAAAAGTCTTCCGGCTTGACCTTGTCGCTGCCTCCCGCCTTTTCGACGAGTTTCTGGTAGGCGGTCCTTTCGAGGACGAAAGCGCCGTTTGCCAAGGCATCAGCCAACGCCATGCTCGGAAGCAAGAGAATGCAAACGCTCACCCATGCGGCTCTCATCCTGGTCTCCTTTCGGTTTGCCCTAACCATTCCGAGGCACCGACAGTGGTGTGCCCCGGCCTACTTCAGGAGCGCGACGGTCACGCCGCGCCCCCCCTCGCCCCACTCGCCGTAGCGGAACGACTCGACGAGCGGGTGTTCTTTCAGTTCCCGCTGCACCATTTCCCGCAGCGCCCCCGTGCCGTGGCCGTGGATGATGCGGACGGAGCCCAGGTCGGCGACGCACGCCTCGTTCAGATACTGCTCCAGCGCCCGCAGGGCCTCATCAACGCGCATGCCTCGCATGTTGAGTTCCGGGGCGACGGCCGCCCGAGAGCCCTCTACAACCGTCCGTCCTTCCCGCTCGGGCGCCGCTTCGACCTTGTCCTCGCGGTCGGCCTTGCGGATTGTGGAAGCGTCGGCCTCGATCTCGAGTCCCCCGGCGTCGAGCGTCACCTTGCGCCGCCGCCGGTCGATGCGGCTCACGGTCGCGTGCCGCTGCATCGTTTCGATCCACACGGTGTCTCCGGCGCGGATCGTCTCAAGCGGCAGCGGCGGCCGCCGCCGGGGTGCGAGTTCGCGGGACTTCTTCTTGAACCGGTCGCGCTTGGCCTCGACCTGGCGGCGGAGGTGGGTTGTGGCGGCGGCGTCGGCGCCCGCGCGGCGGGCCTCGTCGAGTGCCTGCTGCATCTCGCGGCGCGTGTTCTCCACGAGGCCCTGGGCCTCGGCCACCGCGCGGCGCAGCGATTCCTTCCGCTCTTTCTTGAGGTCCGCCAGTTGCCCGGCCAGGTCCTTCCGGGCCTTCTCGGCCTCGGCCCGTTCGCGCTTGGCCTTGCGGGCGTCGGCCTCGGCCTTCTTGAGCGATGCCGTGAGGCGCGCAAGCAGGCCCTCCATCTCGATGGCGTCGGAATCGAGGAGTTGCTCGGCGCTCGAGAGGACTTCGGCGGGCAGGCCGTATCGTTCGGCGATAAGCAGGGCGTGACTGGCCCCCGGGCGGCCGACGATCAACTCGTACGTGGGGCTCAGCGTATCGGGGTCGAACTGGACGGCGGCGTTCTCCATGCCGTCCTGCTCGTGGACGAACCCTTTGACCTGCCCGAGGTGCGTCGTGACGACAGCGTTCGCCCCGCGCTGGTGCAGCGCCTTGATGATGGCACAGGCCAGCGCGCCGCCCTCAACGGGGTCGGTGCCCGCGCCGATCTCGTCCAGCAGGACGAGTGTCTCGTTGTCGGCGGTCTTCAGGATCTCGCGAATGTGTCGGATGTGACCGGAGAAGGTCGAGAGGTTCGCCTCGATGCTCTGCTCGTCGCCGATATCGACGAGCACCTCGCGCAGCGGCACGAACGTTGAACGCTCCTCGACCGGCGCCATCAGGCCGGTCTGGGCCATCAGGCACACCAGGCCGATCGTCTTCAGGGCGACCGTCTTGCCGCCCGCGTTCGCGCCCGTGATGGCGATCGTCCGGACGGGGCCGCCGAGGGTGAAATCGAGCGGCACGACCTTCTCGCCGCTCGACGCGAGCGTGTCCTCCAGGATCGGGTGCCGACCGCCGACGATATTCAGCACGCCGTCCGTTGAGAAGGCCGGCCGCGTCATCTTCCGGGCGGCGGCGTACCGCGCGCACGCGCGGATAACGTCGAACTGCACAAGCGTCCGGACCGTCAGCCGCAGCGGTTCAAGGTGCGCACGGACGCCGTCGGTCAGTTGCCGGAGGATGCGCTGGACCTCACGCTCTTCGTCGGAGGCGAGGCACCGCAGGTCGTTGCCCATCTCGACGGCGAAGGTGGGCTCAACGAAAACCGTGTGCCCCGTATCGGAGCGGTCGTGAATGATGCCCGGCACCTGGCCCGACTGCGTGGCGAGGACGGGGACGACGTTGCGGCCGTTTCGCTGCGTGACGTAATCGCCCGTCAGCAGCGGCTGGACGTCCGCGTCGGCGATAAGCGCTTCGAGCCGCGTGCGGATGCGGTTCTGGAGTGCGGCCATCTCGCGGCGGACGCGTTTGAGTTCCGGCGATGCGTCGTCGGCGATCGTGCCGTCGGGCTCGATGCACCGGTCGATCTCTTTGAGGAGGTCGGGATTCGGCGCGAGGTCGGACGAGAGTTTCGCGAGCGACGGCGCCGCGGCCATGCGGCTGAGCGCCTTCTGGAGGTCGCGCGCGTTTCTCAGGATGGCCGCCACGGTCTGAAGTTCGTCCGGCCGCAGCGCCATGCCTTCGATCCCCGCCCGGTCCAGCAGGGCGCCGGGGTCGTCGAAACGCTCGACCGAGAAGTCGTGGCCGGCCGCGACGATGGCCGCGCCCTCGGCAATCCGCTGCGACCGCGTCTCGATGCGCGCCAGGTCGTCCATCGGACGCAGCGCCCGCGTGCACTCGGCGCCGAGCGTGAGCACACAAAGGGCCGCAATCCGGTCGAGGACCTTCTCGAACTCCAGGCGCTCAAGCGTGTGCGCGTCCATGGGTCCTTGCTCTGCTCCAGCGGCGGCAATCCATTGTGGGCCGGCCGCGCGGTGCTATAATACGCCGCCGAGGAAGTGGGGCAACGTCCTTTTTCGCCGAGTAAGGCCCAACGCGCCGGGCCTATACGAGTCCGTACTGGGATCCGTACTGGGACAACCCCTGCGGTTAACACACGCTCATGGCAAACCAGCGCAACACGTACCTGACTCAGCCCGACGAGAAACTCCTTGCCGCGTGCACGGTCGAGACCTACCGCGCCTCCGGCCCCGGCGGGCAGCATCGCAACAAGCGCGACTCGGCGGTCCGTCTGACGCATAAGCCGACGGGCGTGGTCGTCACGGCGACCGAACGCCGCAGCCAGCACGAGAACCGCCGACGGGCGATCAAACGGCTCCGCAAGGCCATCGCGCTGGAGGTTCGCGAAAAGGTCCGCACGCCGTCAGACGCGCTGCGGACCGTTCTGGCCGATCCTGCCTGGCCGCGCGCGAGCCGCAGGAGTTCCGCCTACCTCGTGGCCGCCGCCGAAATCCTGGACCGCCTCGCAGCCGACTGCGGGAAGGTGAGCGAGGCGGCCAAGCGTCTGGGTGTCTCGACGGCGTCCGTCACGAAGTTTCTCTCGCTCGATTCCCACCTCCTGGCAGCCGCCAACCGCATCCGCCGCCGCTTCGGGCACAAGCCGCTGCGGTGACGGTCGCTAGCGCCTCTGTTATGACATGGTGCCACGGCCGGTCCCATTCGGCAGGCTCAGGGCAGGCTTGTCCGGCCGTGCTCTTGCCCGGTACACAACTGGCGTCAGCCCACCGCCGCCCTGATCGCCAAACAGGTCTCCAGCAGCGCTTCGACGTCCGAGAGGGCGATGGAATTGGGACCGTCGGATTTGGCGTTGTCGGGGTCGGGGTGAACTTCGAGAAACAGTCCGTCGGCCCCGGCCGCGACGGCCGCCTTCGCGAGCAGGGCAGCCGTCTCGCGGCTGCCGCCCGTGACGGCGCCGAGCCCACCCGGCTGCTGGGCGCTGTGCGTGGCGTCGAATACCACGGGGCGCCCCAATTCTGCGAGCGCCGGCAGGCCCGCCATGTCGGAGACCAGGCGGTTGTAGCCGAAACTCGTGCCGCGTTCGGTCACCAGGATGTTCGTGGCGCCCGCTTCCTCGGCCTTGGCGACGACGTGTTTCATGTCCCACGGCGCGAGGAACTGGCCCTTCTTCAGGTTCACCGCGTTGCCCCATTTGGCCGCCGCCTGCACGATGTCGGTCTGGCGGCAGAGAAACGCGGGCACCTGGAGGCAGTCGAGCACGCCGCCGGCCTTCCGGGCCTCCTGGACGCCGTGGACGTCGCTCAGGATCGGCACACCGACGTCCTGGCGGAGGCCGTTGAGGATCATCAGCCCCTCGTCCCATCCCGGACCGCGGAACGAGGCGCCGCTTGTGCGGTTCGCCTTGTCGTACGACGCCTTGAAGATGTACGGAATCCCGAGCCGCTCGGTCACCTCTTTCATGTGCTCTGCGACGCGGCGGCAGAGGTCCTCCGACTCGATGACGCACGGCCCGGAGATCAG
>JAUVZF010000041.1 GCA_030602705.1 Planctomycetota bacterium | reverse complement strand
ATGGGACGATTTCCTGCGGCTTGGCCGTAGCGCCGGGGTTTATCCCCGGCGCATCCTGGCCGGCGCCGCCGCCAACGGCCGCCGGGCATAAAGCCCGGCGCTACAACCGCCTGCGCTCGCCAGAAAAACTTGCCACACCCCCTGCCTGACGGCGCGTGCTCATTTGCCGCGCGACGTGCTCCGAAGGACGCTCAGCCGTGCAGTCTGACCGCCAGTTCTGCCACGTTGCGGCCGAGTTTGCGGCATTCGCCAATGGCCCGGTCGTCGGGCGCGCCGATGGCCACCGGGCCGTAGTGGTCACGCTGGCTGGTGCCCTGGACGATCATGCCGTGGATGAGCATGGCCTGGAGGATCGAGAGGATCGTCGTCTCGTTCCCCCCGCCCAGGTTGGCCGCGCTGGTGAACGCGCCGCCGACCTTGCCCTCGAGTTGGCCGTGCAGGACCACGCTCCTGTCGAAGAGGTCTTTGACCTGGGCAGCCATCTGTCCGTAATACGTGGGGCTGCCGGCGAGAAGTGCGTCGTAGTCGGTCAGGCTCTCGGCGTCGGTGTCCTCGACCTTCTTGATGATCGTCTCGGCCCCCTTGACCTTGCGTGCCCCCTCCGCCACGAGTTCGGCCATCTTGGCGGTGTTTCCGCTGCGGGAATAGTAGGTGATCAGGATTTTCGCCATCGCGTGTCCCCTTTCGGGTTCTCGGCGCTCACGCCGTCGGTGGAAACGTACCAGAGCGCGCGGCTCGTCTCAAGGAAAAGGTGCGTGCGGCCCGCGCGGTCCGTACGGACTGCGCTCGTCTTGAGGACCACCGTGGCGGCTGTGAGCGGACTCGGCAGGCCACATATCTGTTGACACCTTTCCCGTGCGGGGATAGGTTGCGCGTATTCTCACCGGCGATGAAAGGGGAAGGTCATGTCGAGCCGCCGCCCGGTCGTCCTGCTCTTGCTGCTGGTCGTCTTTCCGGTGATGGGCGCCCCATGCTGGGGGAGGTCCTCCGAGCGCGGGGCCTGGCGCCCGCCGCAGGTCGTCCGGATTGAAGGCGGCGAGAGGTTCACGGTCATGTCTCCGCTGTATGGGCTCTTTCTTGCCGGGGCCAAGGAAGGGGAGGCGACCCATCTGCTCGTCAGGGACGGGGAAGTGATCGCGGTCCCGCAGAACCTGTGGATTCCCTATCGATCCGCGGACGGCCGGTCGCTGAAGGTGGCCGGCGACAAGGTCCGCACCACGCTCGCCGGCAAGACGGTGACCCTGTCGCTGGATGAGGAGGGCGGCTGGGAATGGCTGAAGAAGGCCACACCCGAGCAGATGGCGTCCCTGCGTTTGGTCGGCGTCGGCGCCAAGGAACCGCCTGAAGGGGTTGATGCGGAGGCCCTGATCAAGAGGTTGGCCGCCGAGAACCCCGCGGTCGGGCTGATCGTCACGGAGGCCGACGCGCTGCCCGTCTTACTGCCGCTTTTCGATCCCGGGTGGCTTTTGATCGAGGACGCGACGCTTAACAAGTTGCACTGGGCGGCCCTGTTCGGCGAGAAGCAACTCCGGATGCTCGTCATGAAGGGCGACCAAGAGGCGGATCTTCCATTCCTGGCAGGTCTCTCGAACCTGGAAACGCTTCTCCTCACCAAGTGGGACGTCGAGAAGGCCGGTCCGCTTCCCGATGGCCTCGCAAGTCTGCGGTCGCTCGTCGTCTTCCGCGGGAAGATGAAAGACCTGTCGTGCCTCGGCAAACAGCCGGGCCTTGAGGAACTGAACCTGATGGCCGAGAAGCCGCTCACCGACATCAGCGCCCTCGCCAACCACCCGCACTTAAAGACCGTGTGCCTGCGATCCTGCGAGGGCGTGACCGACCTGGCGGTCCTGGAGAAACTCAAAGGTCTCAAGTGGCTGGCCCTGCCGCCCGCGACGACGCAGGAGCAGTTCGCAGAGGTCGTCCGCAGCCATCCGGACCTGGTCGTGCTCGAGGCGACCGGGTGCGAGAAGATCACGGACCTGAGGCCCGCCGGGGACCTCAAGCACCTGAAAGCGCTGATCCTGGCGACCAAGGCGCCCCCCGACCCCCTCTACCAGATGAAAGGCCTGGAGTTCCTGGCGGTGGCCGTGGAAAAGAAAGACGGCAAGGTGAAGCCGGAGCACCAGGAGATGGTGGTCCGGCTCCAGAAAGAACTGCCCGACACGGCCGTCGTCCGCCTCGCTCCGCTCTGCCTGGGGTCGGGGTGGATCCTGCTGCTCGTGCCGCTTGCCGTGATGGCGTGGTGGCTGGCAGCGCGGCGGAAGCGAAACGCCTCCCATGCCTGACGTGGCCGGCCATCCGCGCGACCTTCGGCGTCCGGTGCTCGAAGCGGCCGCCGCGTCGGCGGGGATGGTTCTGTTCGCCCTGTTCGTCCGAAGCGGCCGGCCGTGGGTCGTGGTGTCGGGCGCCGGGCTGCTTGTGACGGCGGTGGCCGTCGCGAGTTCCTTTCGTGTCGAACGTCGCCCCGCTGAGATCCTCGGTCTATCGCCGCTCTCCGGGAAAGTGGCGGCGTATGTGATTCTTGCTTGCGCCGTGGGGGCGGGGCTCGGCGTCCTCCATCGCGTCGTGTGGGAGATGGGGGCGTTGCCTTCAGGCGTCGGCCGGTTTGTGTTGGTTGCTTCCGCCATCGGAGCGGCCGAAGAACTCCTCTATCGCGGGTACGTCCAGGGGAGGCTGCGACGGCTGGGGCTGGTCGCGGCGGTGCTTCTTGCGGCTGCGGCTCACACGGCGTACAAGGCGGCGCTGTTTGCGTTTCCGCCGGACGGCGTCGTTATCGACCTTGAGTTTCTCGCCGTGTGGACGCTCATAGGTGGCGTGGTCTTCGGTGCGCTTCGCGAACTCTCCGGCAGCGTCCTCACGCCGCTTGCCGCGCACGTCGTGTTCGACATCGTTGTCTATGGTGAAAACGTCCAGGCGCCGTGGTGGGTGTGGTCGTAGGGGGGTTGGCGGGTTCAGGGGTGGCACGGAAGTCCCGGCGCGCCGGGACGGCCGTGTGCGCCAAATGTAGAACACGGCCACGCTTGCGCGTGACCGTGCCACCCGGCGAATGGGAAGCGCGGCTCTTGATTACGCTTTGCTCTTCGCCGGCGCCTTGTCGTGGCCGAAGGGGCTGATCTGGCGCAGCCGCTGGATGATCGGCGGCACGACCTCCAGGACCTTGTCGATCTCCTCCCGCGTGTTGTAGATGCTCAAACTGAATCGGATGGATCCATGCGCTGCCGTGAAGGGCACGCCCATCGCGCGCAGCACGTGGCTGGGTTCGAGGCTGCCGGTGGTGCAGGCCGAGCCGCTCGATGCGCAGATGCCGTGCTGGTCGAGCATCAGGAGGATGGCCTCGCCCTCGACGTACTCGAAACTGATGTTGGTCGTATTCGGGAGCCGTTGCTCCCGGCTGCCGTTGACGTGGGCGTCGGGGGCCTTCTCCAGGAGGTCGTTCTCCAGGCGGTCGCGCAGGGCGGCCACCTCGGTGTTCTCTTTGTGGAGGTTCTGCTTGGCCAGTTCCGCCGCCTTGCCGAGGGCGACGATGAGCGGAACCGATTCGGTGCCGCCTCGACGGTTGCTCTCCTGGTGCCCGCCGATGATGTGCGGGCTGAACCGCGTCCCGCGGCGCACGTACAGCGCCCCGATGCCCTTCGGGGCGTGCAGTTTGTGGCCCGAGAGGCTCAGCATGTCGATCGGCAGGTCCGCCAGGTCCATCGGAATCTTGCCGACGGCCTGGATGGCGTCGGTGTGAAAGAGGACGCCGCGGTCGCGGCACAGGGCGCCGACCGTCTCGACGGGAAACAGGACGCCGGTCTCGTTGTTGGCCCACATCACGCTGACGACAGCGGTCGAGTCGTCGAGGGCATCCTCGAAGGCGGCCACGTCGAGCAGGCCTTCGGCATCGACCGGGATCTCCGTCACGCGATAGAGCGGTCGGCCGCGGCCGCCCTGCCCAAGCGCCTGGCACAGGTTCTTGACCCCGGGGTGTTCGACGCGCGTCGTGATGAGGTGGCGCCGCTCGGGGTAGCAGTCCAGGGCGCTGGTGATGGCCGTGTTGTCGCTCTCGGTGCCGCACGACGTGAAAATGATCTCCGTCGGATGGCACCCCACCAGGTCGGCCAGCCTCTGGCGGGCCTTGTCAACGTGGGCCTTCACCTGGCCGCCGAAGGTGTGGATGCTCGATGGGTTGCCGTACAGTCGGTCGAGGAACGGCATCATGGCCTCGCGCACCTCGGGCGCCACGGGCGTCGTGGCGTTGTTGTCGAGGTAGATGGTGTTGTCCACGGTGGTGGTTCCTCTCACGCGGTGCCTTCGGGCAGGCGGCCGCCCACGTCTTCGACGACGATCTGCGGATCGACGAGTTCCCTGAGTCGATTCTCGATCGACCCCTTGAGGGTGAAATCCTTGACGCGGCACCAGGCGCAGTGGCCGCGAAGCGCCACCTGGACCGTCTTGCCGTCGATGTCCACCAGTTCGATGTCGCCGCCGTCGGCCTGGAGCATTGGCCGGATCTCCTGCTCGATGACCTGCTGGATCAGGGTCATGCGCTCCAGGTTCGTCATGGGCGTCCGGCGCTGTCTCGCTTTGGCGACGTGCTCGGCCTTGGGCCCGTGGACCTTCTCGATGATGGCCTCGATTTCAGGGTGGCATCCCTGGCATCCGCCGCCCGCCTTGGTGAAGTGCGTCACCTGCTCGACGGTGTGCAGGTTGTGCTCGCGGACGACCTTCTCGATGAGTTTGTCGGTCACACCGAAGCATCGGCAGACGATGGTGCCCTTGTCTTCGAGTTCGAACGGGTGCCCGCGGTACAGGGCGATGGCCTTCTGAAGGGCCTCCGTGCCCATGACGGAGCAGTGCATCTTGGCCTCGGGCAAGCCGCCCAGGTAGGCGACGATGTCGTCGTTCGTCAACCTTTCGGCTTCCTCGATGGTCTTGCCCTTGATGAGTTCGATGAGCGCGTCGGAGGAGGCGATGGCGCTGGCGCAGCCGAAGGTCTGGAATTTGGCGTCGGCGATGCGGCCGGCCTCATCGAGTTTGATCATCAGCCGCAGGGCGTCGCCGCACGTAAGGTTGCCCACGGTGGCGTCGAGGTCCGGGTGCTCGATGACGCCGGTGTGCTTCGGGTTCAGGAAGTGCTCTTTGACTATTTCTGTGTAGTCCCACATGGCGACCCCGGTCTCCTTACCCATCTCATTCTGCTATTCTATACGTGGTGGCGACGAGTATCAAGGCGGGCGAGAATGAATTCGGCGCCGATGCTGCGACCGCACGCCAGGCAGCGCTCCGCATGCGCGGCTGCGAGTTGCCTCGAGGGAAGACCCTCTTCGAAGGCAGGACAGGCCGGCACCTGCACCGGAGACGCCGGCCTGGTGAGGGCTATTGGGTGTTGGCCGCCGGCTACTCGAGCACCTTGTTGAACATGACGGCGATGGTGTAATTATCTCCTTGCTCATCGACGCGGACAACGTGGCTGGGAACCGGCACCCGGCGAGCGATCTGGTCTACGTTCTTGGGAACGAGCAGGAACTCCAGGGTGACGTCCTGTCCCTCGAGCACTCCCACTTGGGCCGGGAACCCGGCCAGTTTCGCGCCGGTCGGCGAGACGTCCACCGTCCAGCCCCGGAACACCTCACGCCACGCCTCGTCACGGACGACCGTGTCGTATTTTCGACGCTGGCGACGGTGGCGGCGGCGGTTGCCCGCGAGACGCCGCGTCAATGTGTCCAGTATGGTTCCCACGGTCGGCAACTCCTTATCCTTGTGGTTCTGGCCGGTCCGGGTGGTCTGCAGCGACGGTATCCGTTTATCGGCACAACGTGGTCGGCGACTGAAGTCTCCTTGTGCTACGTTGTCAACTTCCCGTCGATGCAGGCAAGTGATAGCGCGGCGGTCAATCCTGGCCGCCGCGCGGTCCGTACGGACCGCGCTATCCCTATGGGGTGGCGATGCGAAGTTGACAAAGTAGCGTTGGACGCGGTCTGCCCGGCTCGGTGCGGAACAGCGGGGAAAAACAAATGGTAAACTATCGGCCGCGCGGCTGCCGCCCGTGCCAAGGGGCGCGCGGGGCAAGCCCTGCGGCTAACTGGTCGCTTCGGGCCGCAGGCGAATGTGCAGGTCGCGCAGGCTGCGCTCGTCCACCGTGCTGGGCGCCCCCGTCATCAGGCACTGGGCCCGTTGCGTTTTCGGGAAGGCGATGGTCTCGCGGATGCTCGACTCGCCCAACAGGAGTCGTACGAACCGGTCCAGGCCGAGGGCGATGCCGCCGTGGGGCGGCGCGCCGTAGCGCAGGGCCTCCAGCAGGAACCCGAACTTCACGTCGGCCTCTTCCTTGCCGATGCCCAGCATCCGGAAGACGCGCTGCTGAACGTCCTGACGGTGGATACGGATGCTGCCGCCGCCGAGTTCGATGCCGTTCAGGACCAGGTCGTAGGCCCGGGCCCGGACCGAGAGCGGTTCGGACTCCAGACGGTCGGCGTCCTCGGGCATCGGGCTGGTGAACGGGTGGTGGATGGCCACGTAACGCTTCTCGTCCACGTCGTACTCGAACATCGGGAACTCGGTGACCCAGCAGAAGTTGGGTTTGTCCTCGGGCACGATGCCGAGGCGATGGCCCAGGTGGACGCGCAGCGCGCCCAGGCTGGCGGCGACGACGGCCGGTTCGTCGGCCACGAACAGCAGCAGGTCGCCCGCGTCGGCGGCAAAGGTCTGCTGCATCTCGGCCAGTTGCTCCGGCGTGAAGAACTTGGCGATGGGGCCGGTCAGGCCGTCGGTCTCGGTACGGAGCCAGGCCAATCCCTTCGCGCCGAAGTCGGCGGCAAAGGTCGCCAGGCCGTCGATGTCCTTGCGACTGAACTGTTTGCCCCCGGGCACCTTGAGACCGCGGACGTGGCCTCCGGCTTCGGCGGCCTCGCGAAAGATGCGGAACTCGCTCGCCCTGGCCACCTCGCCGGCGTCGGCGAGTTTCATCTCAAAGCGCCGGTCCGGCTTGTCGGAACCGTAGTCGCGCATCGCCTCGGCAAAGGTGAGCCGCGGAAACGGCAGTTCGACGTCCACGTCGAGGACTGTCTTGACGACGGCCGCCACGACGCGCTCGGTGACGGCCATGATGTCTTCTTCCGTAATGAACGCCATCTCGACGTCGAGTTGGGTGAACTCCGGCTGGCGGTCGGCCCGCAGGTCTTCGTCTCGCAGGCACTTGGCGATCTGGTAGTAGCGGTCGTAGCCGGCGATCATCAGGATCTGCTTGAACAGTTGCGGCGACTGTGGCAGGGCGTAGAATCGGCCGGGGTTCATGCGGCTGGGGACGAGGAAGTCGCGTGCCCCTTCGGGCGTTGATTTCGTCAGCAGCGGCGTCTCGATGTCGATGAAGTCCTCCGCTTCGAGCGTCCGGCGTATCGTGCGGACGATCAGCGCGCGAGTCAATAAGTTCTGCTGCATCGTCGGACGGCGAAGGTCGAGGTACCGGTGGCGCAGGCGGATGTCCTCGCCAAGTTCGACGTCGTCGGTTACCTCGAATGGTGGCGTGTCGCTGGCGGCGAGGACCTCGGCCGAGGCGACGTGCACCTCGATCTCGCCGGTCGGGAGTTTAGGGTTGATGGCATCGTCGGGCCGCGGGCGCACGGTGCCCTCAACCTGAATGACGTACTGGTTGTGCAGCCGCTCGGCCAGCGCATGGGCCTCGGGGCTGTTCTCGGGTTTGAAGACGCACTGGGTGCGGCCGTAGCGATCTCTCAGATCGACGAAGATGACCCCGCCGTGATCGCGAGCGGAATCGACCCAGCCGGCCAGCCGTACCGTCCGGTCGGTCTCGGCCTTGGTGAGTTCGCCGCACGTGTGGGTCCGGTACGTCGTCGTCTTCATGGGATGTTCTCCTGCTCTACAGCAAAATCGGCCCCGGGAAGCGTGTCCCGAGGCCGTTGGCTTTGAGTCGGCGCGCGGCGGCCGCGGGCGTTAGGCATTGTTGCCCGGAACCCGATTGTCGCGCCGCCGTTTCACGACGCTATACTATCGACGCAGGCGGGCGGGGGGTCAAGGAAAAACCAGCCGTAGCCCAGGGGGAGGGTGTGGCAGCAATTTCTGGCAGGGGGACGATTTCCTGCGGCTTGGCCTCTGTGGTGGTTGTAGCGCCGGGGTTTATCCCCGGCGCATCCTGGCCGGCGCCGCCGCCAACGGCCGCCCGTACGGGCGCTACAACCGCCTGCGCTCGCCAGAAAAACTTGCCACAACCCAGGGGCACCATGCGCCGGCCGGCATCACCCACCGTCTTGACGGTGCGTGTGGAGGCAGTAGAATCAATGTGGTGGCACGTCTTGTGTGGTGGCTCGTTTCCGGTGCGACAGACGGCCGCTTGGCTCGTACTAACCCAGGGAGAAGGGAGCGTCGAAAATGCCGGAAACCGTTCAGGTGCAGTGCGGCTTCTGCCAGAAACGGTTCAGGCTTCGGGTCGACCAACTGAACCGCGAGGTCCGCTGTCCCCACTGCAAGACGGTCGTCAAGATTACGCAGAAGACGGAGACGGCTGAGGCGGCCATCGAGGCCATGCGCGATGTGATGGCGGGCGATCATCCGCTGACCACGACTCGCCCCGGCGCCAGGGCCAGGGTCGGCATCCGCAGCAAGAACGTCGCCATCGTCTGGCTGGTGCTCATCGGGGTTGGCTTCATTGGCGTGCTCATCGGCCTGTTCGTTGTGTTCGGCCGCGGGGGCGGGGAACTTATGCCGACCGTTGGCGGCGACCTGACCGGTCATCACTTCCAGCGGGACAAGGTCGTCGGCAGCACCCCGGGCGAGGCGGCTTCACCGGGCGCCGCGGCGGCACCGGCGCCGGTACCTCAGCGTGAACTGGTCCAGGTCAAGGTCGAGCGCCTCCTGCGGGGCTACAAGGACGAGACCGTTACCTATGCCGTCGGCCACGTCAGAAACAACACCGACGACCTCATTCGGTCGATGAAGGTCGTCGTTGGGCTTTACGACGAGGACGAGAAACTGCTCGGCGACGCGGTCGGCATTCTCATCAACATTCCCCCCAAGTATACGGTGCCGCTGGTGGCCGAATGGACGCACGAGCAGGGCGTGCGGTCGACGCGGTGGGCCCTGGCGGGGTGGGAGACCGAGCCGACCGGCGTTCCGCGTGAGTTGCCGCGCCTGGAGGCCAGCGATCCCTGGCCCAAACGCGACCCCAACTCCGTGGCGCCGGAGGGAGAGGTTTCGGTCAGCGTGACGAACCACGGCGCCGTGCCCGTCCGAGACATGGACATGATCGTCATCCTGCTCGACACGAAAGGCCGGATCGTCGGCGCCGCCAAAAGCGCCGTGACCAAGGAGATCAAGCCGGAGGCGTCCGAGGAGGTCTCCATCCGCTGGACCCACTGCGCCGGGACGCTTGTCAGTTCAGCAGAGGTCTGGGTGCAGCCGCAGTACTGAACCCGGCAAGTGCACGGCGATGAATCCCGGCGACATTCATAGCAACAGGTTATGGGAGAGATGTATATGCGCACATGGCGAACGGTGGCTCGAAGGGGATCCTCCCTCGGCAAACGGCGGATAAGTCGCCGCCGCTTCCTGGCGGGCACGGCGGCGACGGCGGCGGCCGCGATCGTGCCCCGCCGCGTCCTCGGCGGGCCAGGCAACGCGCCGCCCAGCGAGACCTTCGCCGTCGGGCTCGTCGGCTGCGGCGGCCAGGGCGGCGAGGACGTCCGGAACTACATCGGGGGCGCTGGGGGCCACTACAAGATCATCGCCTGCTGCGACGTCGACAAGAATCGCCTGGCCCAGGCGGTTAAGAAGTTCGGCCCGGGCGCCGAGGGTTACACCGATTTCCGCCGCCTCATCGAACGGAGCGACCTCGACGTCGTCAGCGTTGCCACGCCTCCGCACTGGCATGCCGTCATCACCATCGCCGCCATGCAGGCGGGCAAGGACGTCCTCTGCGAGAAGCCCATGACCAAGTTCATCGCGGAAGGACGCGCCGTCGTCAAGGCCGGCGAACGGTACGGCCGCGTCTTCCAGATCGGCACGAGCGGCCGCTTCGGCGCGCACAAGAGCAGCCGCAGCCGCCTCATCCACAAGATCATGCGCAGCGGACTGCTGAGGGACTGCCCGGGCGTCTGGATCAAGCGTGGTGGGTTCCACATCAAGCGGTACTGCGGCCAGGTGAACCAGGTCCCCCAGCCCGTGCCGGCGCACCTCGACTGGGACACGTACTGCGGCCCGGCGCGGCTGGCGCCCTATCACCCGCACCGCTTCGGCTGGAGCCACCGCTACTACTGGGACTACGAAGGCCAGGGCTTGGCCGACTTCGCTCAGCATTACCTGGACCCCATCCAGTGGGTCTACGGCAAAGACGATACCAGCCCGGTCGAGGTCGAAGCCTACGCCCCGCCGGCACATCCGGAAGCAGCCGGCATGTGGGGGTGGGTCGAGTTGAAGTATGCCGACGGCCTCACCTTCGTTCTCGATGGCGGCGAGTGGGGCAAGCCCTACGACCGCAAGGAGGCCCGCCACGTCGAACTGGAGGACCTCGATGAGGAAAGCCGGAAGAAGGTCGAGGCCATGCCCGAGCCCGAGCCGCCGCGCACGTTCGTCGAAGCCGTCCGCACCCGCAAACGGTCGGCCGGCCACGCCGAAGCCGCCCACCGCGCGGCGACGGTGCTGCACCTGGCGAACATCGCCATCCGCTGTGGACGCAAGATCCGGTACGACCCGGTCGCCGAGCAGGTCATCGGCGATGAATTCGCCAACCGTCTCGTGAACCAGCCCATGCGGGCCCCGTGGCACCTCTAAGACGAACCTGACTCAGAAAGGACCATCCCGATGGCCGCGCCAGCGAAACTCAAATCTCTCGTCGACCGCATGCCCGACCCGGATAAGCGGGGCACATACGCCAACATCGACAAGGAGGAGGTCGAAAAGGCCGTGGCCGACATCCACAAGGGCGGACGCGACGCGCTTCTCGCCCTCATCGACATGCTCGTCGAACCGGGCCAGGGCAACGACATCAAGCCGCACTACGCCCTCCACGTCCTGGCCGTCCACGTCTGCAGACTCAAGGACGGGGCGCCTCGGGCCGAGTTTGCCCGGACCGTGGCGTCGCAACTCGCCGGCCGGCCCAAGGGCGTGCAGAGATTCCTCATCCGGCAGTTGCAGGTGGCCGGCGGGGTGGAGGTGGCGCCGGCCCTTGGAAAGGCCCTGCTCGACCCGCACCTGTGCGAGCCGGCCGCGCGGGCGCTCGTCGCCATCCGCGAGGGCGCCGCCGACGGGCTCCGCGGCGCGCTGCCCAAGGTCAAGGGCGCGTGTCGCCTTGCGATCATCCAGGCCCTCGGCGCCCTGGCCGACACGAAGGCCGTCGGCACGTTCAGGAAGGCCGTCGACGACGGCGACCCCCGCATCCGACTGGCCGCAGCATGGGGCCTTGCCCGAGTCGCCGATGCCGACTCGGCCGGCACGCTCCTCAAGGCGGCCGACAGCCATAAGGGTTGGGAGAGGATTCGCTACACCGAGGCGTGTTTCCTGCTGGCCGAGAACCTGATGGCGGCAGGAAACAGGGCCGCTGCGACCGGCATCTATACCCATCTGCGCGACACCCGCACCAAGCCCTCCGAAGGCCACGTCCGCAACGCCGCCGCGGGGGCCCTCGCCGCCGCGAAATGACAGCAACTCCCTGGCCTGGGCCGATCGCAGATGGCAGCGCTGCATGAAGAGGTTGCGGCCGCCGCGTCGGACACGCGGCGCCAAGGGGTTCACATCGCAAGCCCGAACCGCCACGCGGGCGGTTGGGGCACGCGTTTGCCGACCATCTCCAGGACCAACCCGGCCGCGTTGTCGGCGGTGCCGGCGACGTCGATTTGCCGGCGCACTTCGGCCAGGTCTGATTGCATCTGGCGGCGGCGCCGCTCATCGGCCAGCAGACTGACGACCTCGTCGATTTCTGTGGGCGTGGGCGGCTTGTTCCACATGTACTCGGGCACGATGCGCCGGCCCGCCATGGCGTTCGGCAGGCCCAGGTAAGGCGTCTTGACGAGCCATCGCCCCGCGAAGTTCCACTCGGCCCAAGACACGTTGTAGAAGACCGCCATGGGCGTCCCGTAGTACACGAGTTCCAGCGTGGTCGTGCCGGACTTGGTCAGGGCGAGGTCCGCGGCGCTCTCGACCTCGTGCGTCTTTCCGACAACCGTACGGATGGCCAGCCCGCTGGCGGCCGTCTCAGTCGCCGCCCACGCCCGATGTTCTTCCGACGCCAGGGCCATGACAAACGAGCAGTGCGGGTCTCGCGCAGCCAGGGCTCGGGCCACGGCGAGTTGCCGCCGCAGGATCGGCGCCACTTCCTGTCGGCGGCTGCCGGGCATCAGGGCGACAACGCGGTCGTCGCGCCGGGTCCGGAGGCTGCCGATGAAGTCCTCGTCGAGGTCGAGCCCGCGCAGATGGTCAACGACCGGGTGGCCCACGAACGTGGCCGGAACGCCGTGCTCGCCGAAGAACGTCTCCTCAATCGGCAGCACGCACGCCACGTGCGTGAAGCGGCGCCGCAGTTTCCTGACCCGCCACGGAGCCCACGCCCACAGTTGCGGCGGAATGTACCAGAGGACGGGGACACGCCGGGCGCGAAGACGGCTCGCCAACAGGAAGTGGAAGCCCGGACAATCGATCGTCACGGCCACGTCCGGCCGCCAGGCGGCTACGAAACGGTCCGCGCGGCTCAGCAGGTCGAGGTACCGCGAGATTGATCCGAACAGTGGCAGGAGCCCGATGATGCCGAACTCGACGGTGTTGGCCAGCAGACGCGCGCCGGCGGCTTCCATCTTCGAGCCACCCAGGCCGACGATCTCGGCCCCGGGCGCCTTGCGAAGAATCGCCCGGATCAGGTTCGAGCCGTGAAGGTCCCCGGACATTTCGCCGGCGCTGATGAAGATTCGCGGACGTCCCACGGGCCTCGCCCCTACGTGTTTCACTGCCACACGCCGGATTCTATCGGCGACGGGGCGGGGCCACAATCTCAAAGACCGTTTATCCCGGCGGCGCGCAGGTCCGGTCTGGACGCAGGTCCGGCGGCCGGCGCATCACGATGGCGCCGGGTTGGACATCCGGCCTGCTCACGGTGCCGCGCGGCCTAGAGGACCTTCGACCCCGGGGCGACCGGCGAGGCGACCGTCAGGCAGACGATGTTGTCGCCTTCCTGTGCGGCCAGGAGCATGCCCTCGGACTGCTCCCCGCGGAGCGTGGCCGGTTCCAGGTTGACGACCACGATGACCAGTTGGTCTTTGAGGGCTTCCGGTGGCATGTACGGCTTGAGGCCCGCCACCGTCTGACGCTGGCCGAGTTCCGGGCCGAGGTCCACGTCGATGAGGTAGAGTTTCGACGCGTTCGGATGGTCGCGGACGTCCAGCACGCGCCCGACTCGCAGGTCGAGTTTGGAGAACTCCTGAATGCTGACGGTTTCTGCCATGGCATAACCTTTCTAAAGTCTTTGGGCGGCGAGACTGGCCAGTTCGCTTCGCTCGCTCGTCTGGAGCATGACGTGGCCGGCAAGGTCGAGGCCTTTCATCCGCTCGGCGGCGTAGGACAGGCCGTTCGAGGAGGAGTCGAGGTACGGGTTGTCTATCTGCCACGGGTCGCCCGTGAGGACGAGTTTGGAGTCCTCGCCGACGCGGCTGGTAACGGTTTTGATTTCGCGTGGCGTCAGGTTCTGGGCCTCGTCCACGATGATGAACTGGTCGGGGATGCTGCGCCCGCGGATGTAGGTCAGGGCCTCGAGTTCAATGGCGCCGGATTCCACGAGGTCCCTGATTCGCTCGTCCATGCCGCTGTCGCCGCCGCTCTTCTTGGTACGCAGAATGTAAGCGAGGTTGTCGAAGATCGGCTGCATCCACGGGTAGAGTTTTTCCTCCTTGTCGCCGGGCAGGTACCCGATGTCCTTTCCGAACGGAATGACCGGCCGCGAGACGAGCAGTTTCTCGTACTTCTTCTCGGCCAGGACCTTCTGCATCCCGCACGCCACCGCCAGGAGGGTCTTGCCGGTGCCGGCCGGGCCGAGCAGCGTGACCAGTTGCACCTGGTCGAGCATCAGCAGTTCGATGGCCATCTGCTGCTGAGGGTTGCGGGCCGAGACGTTCTGGTACGTCTTCGTGCCGAAGCGAAGGGCAACGAGTTTGCCCTGATGGGAATCGAAACGGGCGACGGCCTGATGGTCGGCGTCGGCGGCGTCGGTCAGGATGGCGAACTCGTTGGGCTCAAAATCGTCGGCCGGCGGATCGACGGCCTTGTCCTTCTGGAGCCGGGCCAGCGCCGGCCGCTCAACCTCCAGTTCGCGGTACCCCAGGTAGATATGGCTGAAATCCACCTTGTGCTTCTCGTAGTCTTCGGTCTTGATGCCGAGGGCGTCGCTCTTGATCCGGGCGTTGATGTCTTTCGTGATGAACGTGGTCGGCTTGCCTTCCTGCATAAGACGCTGGGCCACGCCGATGATCCTGTCGTCCGGCTGACCGGTGCGAAGCAGCGGGTGGTCCGGCACCTCGTCGTCCAGGACGACACGGAGCGTGCCGCCGGTCTCCTCCACCGGCACGCCTTCCATCAGCCGGCCCTTGGTGCGCAGCCGGTCCAGCGTCCGTATGACCTGGCGCGCGTGCTGGCTGGTGTCGTCGGAGCCCTTCTTGAACCCGTCGAGTTCCTCGATGACCTGGAACGGCAGCACCACCTCGTTGTCGCCGAACGCCATCAGCGCGCCGGGGTCGTGCAGCAGGACGTTCGTGTCGAGGACGAAATACTTCTTGGCCATGGCGGCTCCTTCTCGGTCGGCGGCCTGCCGTGGAGGCTATCGTATCGGTCGCGGGCTCTGTATGCAAGGTTGCGGCGGGCGGAGTGGCCAGTTGACCGCCGAGGGCAAGTCGCCGGGTGGCACTCGCCCATCTGCCTCGCCGACCGTCTGCCACAATGGCACCCCCGGCCCGTGATTTCCCTGCCTAAACGGCCGCTACGACCGCGTGGAAAGGCCCTTGAAGTCGTGGTGCGGTTGTGGTAAAAGTACCCTTTCGCTCAGGAGGGGCTGTCACGGCCCGCCGGGGCGCGGTAGCGGGCCATTTGGCACCGGCTTTGCTCCTCCTTTACCATCTGAGAGAGCGAGAAGGGTCCAGACCCGCCCGGCGGGGTCGGGGGTGGGCTCATTCTTACGAATTCAACCGACCGAACCCGTAGGAAAGGAGACCCGAGAGCATGGCAGCCAAAATGTTGGCCTTTGATGAGGAGGCGCGGGCGGGGCTGCTTGCCGGCGTCAAGAAACTGGCCAGGGCCGTTAAATCGACCCTTGGCCCTCGCGGACGCAATGCCGTCCTGGACAAGGGCTGGGGCGCACCGACGGTCACGAAAGACGGTGTGACCGTGGCCGAGGAGATCGACCTCAAGGACAAGTACGAGAACATGGGCGCCCAACTCGTCAAGGAGGCCGCCTCCAAGACCAGCGACGTCGCCGGCGACGGCACCACCACTGCCACCGTCATTGCCGAGGCCCTGTTCAAGGAAGCCCTCAGGAACATCACCGCCGGCGCCGACGCCATGGCCCTGAACCGAGGCATCCAGAAGGCCGTCACGGCCGTCGTCGACCACCTCGAGACGATCTCGAAGCCCATTGACGTCAGCAAGTCCGAGGAGGTCTCCCAGGTCGGCACCATCAGTGCCAACGGCGACATCGGCGTCGGCAAGATGCTGTCCGAGGCGCTCGACAAGGTGGGCAAGGACGGCGTCATCACGGTCGAGGAGGGAAAGGGCCTTGAAACCGTCGTCGAGGTGGTCGAGGGCATGCAGTTCGACCGCGGGTACCTCAGCCCCCATTTCGTCACCGATCCCGACCGCATGGAATGCATCCTGGAGCGACCGCTCGTCCTGATCCACGAGGAGAAGATCTCCAGCGCCAAGAACCTCGTGCCGCTCCTGGAGAAGATCTCCAAGGCGAACCGGCCGCTCCTGATTGTGGCCGAGGACGTGGACGGCGAGGCGCTGGCCACGCTCGTCGTCAACAAACTCCGCGGCATCCTCCGGGGCTGCGCCGTCAAGGCGCCGGGGTACGGCGACCGCCGCAAGGCTATGCTCGACGACATCGCCATCCTGACCGGCGGCCGGGCGATCATGAAAGACCTCGGCATCGACGTCGAGAATATCAGCATCGAGGACCTCGGCACCGCCAAGAAGGTCACCATCAACGACGACAACACCACCATCGTCGAAGGCGCGGGCTCCACCGACGCCATCCGCGGCCGCATCGAACAGATCAAACGCGAGATCGAGATCACCACCAGCGACTATGACCGCGAAAAACTCCAGGAACGACTCGCCAAACTCTCGGGCGGCGTGGCACAGATCAGCGTCGGCGCTGCCACCGAGGTCGAGATGAAGGAACGAAAGGCCCTCGTCGAGGACGCCCTCCACTCCACACGCGCTGCCATCGAAGAGGGCATCGTTCCGGGCGGCGGGGTGGCGCTGCTCAGGTGCCTGGGCGCCCTCGACGGTGTCAAGACGGCCGGCGACGATGAGGCCACCGGCGTCCGTGTCGTCCGACGGGCCATGGAAGCCCCCGCCCGGCAGATCGTCGCCAACGCGGGATACGAGGGCGGCGTGGTGGTCCGCAACATCCTCCGCAAGAAGGGCGCCTACGGCTTCGACGCCGACAAGGGCCGCTACGGCGACATGATCAAGGCCGGCATCGTGGACCCGACGAAGGTCGTCCGGATCGCTCTTCAGAACGCCGCGTCGGTGGCGGGACTGCTGATCACGACCGACGCCTGCATCGCCACCAAGCCCGAACCGAAGGACGAAGGCGGTCCACCCGGCGGCATGCCTCCCGGCGGCATGGGCGGCATGGGCGGCATGGGCGGCATGATGTAAACCATTGCGGATTGCGGACTCGTGCTTCGCAGCGAAGCGCTGCTTCGCAGAGTAGCATTGCGGATTGAACGGCAAACGGCAACGGACAGTTCCGAGCCGCGACCGTAAGGGCAACGGCCAGTTCCGAGCCGCGACTGTAAGGGCAACGGCCAGTTCCGAGCCGCGACCGTAAGGGCAACGGCCAGTTCCGAGCCGCGACCGCAAGGGAGCGGAGGCGGGGCAGTGTGAACCTCAATTGGAATCGTGTTGACGGAGACCAACCTATGAAAATCGAACCCCTCGAAGACCGGATTGTCGTCAAACCGCTTGAGGCCGAGCAGACCACGCGAGGCGGCATCGTGCTGCCCGACACCGCTCAGGAAAAGCCGCAGCAGGGCAAGGTCGTCGCCGTCGGACCGGGCAAGGTCCTCGACACCGGCGAGCGGGCCAAACCCGCCGTCAAGAAGGGCGAGACGGTCGTCTACGCCAAGTACGGCGGCACCGAGATCGAAGTCGACGAGGTGGACCTGGTCATCCTTCGCGAGAGCGATATCCTGGCGATCGTCGAGTAGAGCGCGCCTGAGTCCAGCCGGGCGCGGAAGGGCGCGCTTGTTTGGGCGGGACAAGAAAGGAGCCAGTCTATGGGAGACGAGAAGAACATTGAGTACTATTTAGTGTTTCCACCAGACACTCCACGCGCAGGTCAGATATGGGGATACAAGCGACGACAGTGCGCGGAGGAGGAGAAACACTACGGCTGGGTGGCTAGTCTTGGCCCCTATGACGAGCAGGCTGCTGAACCAGTGCAGGTTGACGGCATGCGTATGCTAAGAGTTCCTGCACGGGCAGCCCCTGGGGGGCCGGACGTAAAATGATTTAGTGCGACCCCTGTTTGCGCGGTTAGGAGACAGTAAATGCCTAAGCAACTGATGTACGCCGACGACGCAAAACGCAAGATGGCGGCAGGCCTCAAGAAACTCGCCGACGTCGTCAGGATCACGCTCGGCCCCACCGGCCGCAACGTCATCCTCCAGAAGTCCTACGGCGGCCCGAAGGTCACGAAGGACGGCATCACCGTCTCGAAAGAGATCGAACTGCCCGAAAAGTTCGAGAACATGGGCGCCAAGATGGCCAACCAGGTCGCCTCGAAGACGGCCGACGACGTCGGCGACGGTACCACGACGGCCATCGTCCTGGCCGAGTCGATCTTCGAGCAGGGCCTGCGGCACGTGACGGCCGGGGCGAACCCGATGGCCCTGAAGCGCGGCATCGACATGGCCGTCGACGCCGCCGTCGATAGCATCTGGGACCAGAGCCGCAAACTCAAGGGCCGCGATGAATGGGCCCAGGTGGCCACGATCAGCGCGAACGGCGATGCCACCATCGGCAACATGATTGCCGACGCTCTCGAGCAGGTTGGGCTGGAGGGCGTCATCACGGCCGAGGAGGGAAAGAGCCTCGAGACGAAGTACGAGATCACCGAGGGCATGCAGTTCGACAAAGGGTTCCTCAGCCCGTACTTCCTTACGAACCCCCAGACGATGGAATGCGAGTTGGAGGATCCTTATCTGCTGATTCACGAAAAGAAGATCTCGAACCTGCGGGACCTCGTGCCGCTGCTCGAGAAGATCGCCTCCAGCGCCCGGCCGCTCCTGATCATCGCCGAGGACGTTGAGGGCGAGTCGCTGGCGGCCCTGGTTGTGAACCGCCTGCGCGGCGTCCTCGGGGTATGTGCCGTCAAGGCCCCCGGATTCGGCGACCGACGCAAGGCGATCCTCCAGGACATCGCCGTCCTGACGGGCGGAACCTTCGTAAGCGAAGACCTGGGAACGAAACTCGAAAACCTGGAACTCACGCAACTCGGCACCGCCAAGCGCGTCGTCGTGGACAAGGACACGACCACCATCATCGACGGGGGCGCCAAGAAGAGCGCCGTTAAGGAACGCATCGCACAGATCCGCACGCAGATCGAGGCGACCACCAGCGATTACGATAAGGAAAAACTCGAAGAACGCCTGGCCAAGTTGACGGGCGGCGTCGCGATCATCAAGGCCGGCGGCGCCACCGAGACCGAGGTCAAGGAGAGAAAGGCACGCGTCGAGGATGCCATGCACGCCACCCGCGCCGCCGTCCAGGAAGGCGTCGTGCCGGGCGGCGGCGTGGTGTGCCTGAGGGCCATTCGCGCGGTGGAAGCCGTTAAGAAGAGGGCGCGCGGCGACGAGAAACTCGGCGTCGAAACCGTCAAACGGGCCCTTGAAGAGCCGATGCGCCAGATAGCCGCCAACGCCGGACAAGACGGGTCCGTCGTCGTCGAAGACGTCCGAGGGAGACCCAAGACGCACGGCTTCAACGCCCAGACCGGCGAGTACGGCGACATGGTGAAGATGGGCATCATCGACCCGGCAAAGGTCACCCGGACGGCGCTGCAGAACGCGGCCTCCATCGCCTCGCTCATGCTGACGACCGACGTCATGGTAACCGACGCGCCGGAAGATGAGGACGAAGAGATCGACGACGAGGCCGTCGCGTAGACGGAGCCGAACATTGGCTACGAGACACACGGGGGCGCAGGTGCACACCACCGCCCCGTGTGTTCAGGTGCGGGCGTAGGCTGACGGGCTCGTGGCGGCGTCCTGGTTGACCGCCTCGCTTGCAAGGCGCGCCGGAGAACCGAACTCCCGCGTGGTGGCCTTCCCAGGCCACCACGAATGCTGTACTCGGCGGGTTCCGCGGCGGCCTGGGAAGGCCGCCGCGCGGAGGGCCGAAGGCCTGCCCATGCCGGACGACGACAACTATTACGCTATTCTCGGCGTCGGGCGCAATGCGTCGGCCGATGAGATCAAGAAGGCCTATCGGCAGTGCGCCATCAAGTGTCACCCGGACCGCAACCCCGGCGACCAGGAGGCCGAGGCCCGCTTCAAGAAGTGCGCCGAAGCCTACGAGGTCCTGTCGGACCCCGGCAAGCGTCAACGATACGATCGGTTCGGCAAGGCGGGGCTGCGCGGTGCGGGCGTCCACGACTTCTCGCATGTGGACGTGCGCGACATCTTCTCGATGTTCGAGGACGTCTTCGGATTCGGCGACCTGTTCGGCGGGTTCGGCGGACGGCGGGGAAGACGCCAGGGCCCGCAACCCGGGCAGAGCCTGCGGTGCTTCATCGACGTCAGCCTTGAGGACGTCCTCTCGGGCGTGACCAAGACGGTCCGACTTTCGCGCCGCGAACGGTGCGAGGCGTGCGGCGGTAGCGGGTCGGTCTCCGGCAAGCGGGAAACCTGCCGCACCTGCGGCGGGCAAGGACGCGTCCAGCACGGCGGCGGGTTCTTTCGGCTCGTCCGGGATTGTCCCCACTGCGGCGGGGCCGGCACGGTCATCACCGACCCGTGCGCTACGTGCGGCGGCCGGCGATTCGTCACGCGCAAGCGAACCATCGACGTTCAGATACCGCCCGGCATGGAGGACGGCCAGCGCATCCGCTACGCCGGGCAGGGCAACGCGGGCGAGCCCGGCGCGCCGCGCGGCGACCTGTTTGCGGTGGTCCGCGTGCAGCCGCACGCCTTCTTCGACCGCCACGGCCGCGACCTGCTGTGCATGCTGCCCATCAGTTTCACGCAGGCTGCGCTCGGGGCGAAGGTGGATGTGCCCACCCTCGAAGGCAAAGAGGAGATGGAGATCACACGCGGGACCCAGAGCGGCGACCTCTACCGGCTCGAAGGCAAGGGCCTGCCGGACGTCCAGGGCTACGGTCGCGGCGACATCCTCGTGCAGGTGGTGGTCGAGATTCCGAAGAAACTCACTCGCCGTCAGCAGGACCTGCTTCGCGAATTCGCCGGGACCGAGAAGAAAGGCGTTCTGCCGCAACGCGAGAGTTTCCTCGAAAAACTGGCCGGTTACTTCACTCAACACAGCCAGAAGGACGAGCCCCCGTCATGACGCGAACCAAGAAGAGCAAAGCACCTCGTGCCAAGAAGAACAAGCAGCGCGATGAGCCGGAGGCGGCCACGCCCGAGGAGGGTCGGCAGGAAGCCCCGCCTGCCGAAGGCGAGGATGCCCGCGAGACCAAAGAGCGCCAGTGCCGGGAACTCCTCGACAGCCTTCAGCGCCTGGCGGCCGAGTTCTCCAACTACCAGAAGCGGGCCGAGCGGCGCGTCCAGGACGGACGCCAGGAAGCGGTCGGCGACCTGGTGCTCGATCTGCTGCCGGTCATCGACAACCTCGAGCGCGCCATCGCTGCCGCCGAAGCCACCCCGGACCTCGACGCCTTCCTCGAGGGGGTCCGCCTGCTCCACGGCCAGTTGCTGGCGGCCTTGAAGAAGCACGGCATCACGCCGATCGAGGCCGACCAGCGGGCCTTCGACCCTGAGCATCATGAGGCCGTGGCCCATCTGCCCAGCGACGAGCACCCCAGCGGCCACGTTATCGAGGAGATGCAGAAGGGGTACCGGCTCGGCGACCGGACGCTCCGTGCCAGCCGCGTGGCTGTCTCCAGCGGAAAGCCGGAGGCCGAGACGGATGAAGATGTGCCAACCGACGGGGCCGCTGCGGCCGGCGGCGAGCCGCGCGAGGATACCGACCACTGAAGTCCCGCAAGGCGGGCGGATGAGGGCAAGACCATGCCGACGTACGAATACCAGTGTGAAGCCTGTGGTCACACGTTTGAGAAGTTCCAGTCCATCAAGGCCAGGCCTGTGCGCAAGTGCCCTGAGTGCGGCAAGATGAAAGTCCGCCGGCTGCTGGGGACGGGTGCAGCGCTGATCTTCAAGGGCTCCGGGTTCTACGCCACCGACTACCGCAGCCAGTCTTACAAGGATGGTGCGAAGAAGGATAAGCCGAAGGCGGACGCCTCGGAGAAGGGTGCCGAGACCTCCTCCGGCGCGTGCACCGGCTGCAAGAAGGCGGCGGGAACCTGCCCACACGTCGACAAGGAGTGAGGCCGCCGGTGCAGGAACAGTGTCGGTACTGCGACCGTCTGTTGGATCCGGACGACCCGGAGCACAAACGCTGGTGGCCGTTCTGCTGCGAGCGTTGCAAGATGGCGGAACTCGGCTGCTGGTTTGAGGATCGCTACGTCATCAGCCGGCCCATCGACGAGGTGGCCGACGATGCGGCCACGACCGAGAAGGTCCTGCCGGAACAGGACCGCGAGCATAATAGTTCTTGACACGTCTTTGGGCCGGGCCGAACATGGTGGCGCGGCAACGGGACTTGGTCCCACGGCCGTTTACGTGGCGGCGTCGAAGTCTGGCGTGTTCCTAAAAGGAGAAGCTCATGTCTGAGGAAGGCGGCGAAATCCAAACGATCGACTGGCGCCGGTGCTGTGCGTTTCTCGAGATCCTCCGGTCATTCCGGATGGCGATTCATCCGGCCAACCTTCTGCTGTGTTTCCTGGGCTTGGCGCTGAGTTTCTGGCTGGCGGTTCTCATCGACGATATCCCCGGCGTTGGTGAGACGACCGTCAACGGGGTGCGTTTCTGTGAGAACATGCGCGGCATCGCCACCACCACGTTGTGGGGCGAGTGGGCGCTTCCCTACGTCGGCGGGAAAACGTGGGACGACTTCTTCACCTTCCTCATGACGCCCGCTGCCGCCGGACGCGAGGTCGTGGGGCTGGCCGTCGCCTATTGGCAGATGAAACCGTTCCCCTGGTTCGCCTTCGTCAACACGATCTTGTCGCTGGCGATCTGGGCGGTCGTCGGCGGGGCCGTGACGCGGATGGCGGCTGTGCGGGTCGCCCGCGAGGAAAGCGTCCCTTTGGAGAAGGCGCTCTGCTTCAGCCTCCGCAAGTGGCCGAGCACCGTCACGAGCCCGCTCATTCCGTTCGGCGTCCTGGTATTGCTGGCAATCCTCGTTGGCCTGCCGACCGGCCTGCTGCTCATGATTCCGTACATCGGCGAGTTCGCGGTGGGCATTCTCTTGTTCCTGCCTCTTATCATGGGGCTGGTGCTGGGGCTCATCTTCATCGGCGGGGCGTTCAGCGTGGGGCTCCAGTGGCCGACGATTGCGGCCGAAGGGTCCGACTCGTTCGACGCCATCAGCCGCAGCATCTCCTACATATCGAGCCGGCCGTGGAAGTATCTGTTCTACGCGGTCTTCAGCGTCGTTTACGGCTGCGCGACGTTCATCCTGGTGAAGTTCCTGACGTTCCTGACGTTGCGGACTACGCACGAGGCTGTCTCAACGTTCAGTTGGGGCATCGGCGGCGCCGAGGATAAACTGTTGCGTCTCTGGAGTTTGCCGGAGTTGGCCGCTCCCTGGCCGGAGATGGCGGCTCTGGAAGCGCCCGAGTACGCCGAGGGCGCCGCCGCATACCTGTTCGCCATCTGGGTCTGGGTTGTCCTGGGTGTGATGGTGGCGTTCCTTGCCAGTTTCTTCTTCTGCTCGCAGACGATTATCTACTTCCTCCTGCGCAAGAGCGTTGACGCCACCGACATCGAGGAGGTGTACATGGAGGAGTCGGAAGAGGAGGAACTGCCGGTCGAGCACCCGGTAGAAGGCTCGCAGGAGGACGAGACGGGCGAGGAGGGCGAAGGGGCCGGGACCGAAGAAAAGTCACCGCCCGAAGAACCGCCGGCCGAAGAGTCCGAAGAAGAGGACGACGAATAACTCGCCGCACGTAAATCAGCCCGAAACTCCAGGGCCGACGCCTGTAACCGCGCCGGCCCTTGGCGTATCCGCCTTCAGAGCGCGACAAAACGGTTCGTCCACACACGGTCACATCTGCTCGAACGGCTCATACAGCCGCCGGTACTCGTTCTGGGCAAAGCGGTCGGTCATCCCCGCGATGTAGTCGGCAATGACCCGTTCCAGCCCGTCGGTGTCGGCGCGGCGGCGATAGTCCGGCCGCAACTGGTCGGGGTTGGCCCGAAGGGCCTCAAAGATCCTGACGACGAACCGTTTGGCCTTGGTCGTCATCCGGACGACGCGGTAGTGGCGGTACACGCGGTCCATCAGGAACGCTTCAAGTTCCCTGGCCTTTGCCTCGAGGTCCTCCGACAGGTGGACGAGTCGGCGTCCTGCTGCCCGCACGTCGCCCACGCTCTCCACGCCCGCCCCGGCGATCTCGCGTTCGGTGGCGCCGATGAGGTCGCTGACCATAACATCAATCAGCAACTTGGCGATCCGCCGGATACGCTGGTCGGTTGACAGGTCGGCCAGGGACTTCTCGAAGTCGGCGGCCGCCTGCTGGAAGATCACCAGGTCTTCCAGGTCGCCCGCAGAGATGATGCCCATGGCCAGGGCGTCGTCGAGGTCGTGGCTGTTGTAGGCGATGGAGTCGGCGATCTCGACGACCTGGCCCTCAAGCGGCGGCGGGGTGTCGTCGAATCCCTCGACCGCCGGGTGATCATACTGCGTGGCGTGCTTCGCAATGCCCTCGCGGACCTCATAGGTCAGGTTCAGGCCACGGAACTGCGGGTACGGGTGCTCCAGGTAGTCGATAATGCGCACCCCGTGGCGGTTGTGCTCAAAGCCACCATGGTCGGCCATGAGTTCCCTGAGCGCTTCCTCGCCCGAGTGCCCGAACGGCGTGTGGCCGAGGTCGTGGGCCAGGGCCACCGCCTCCGTCAGGTCCTCGTTCAGGTTGAGCGCCCGGGCCAGCGTCCGCGCAATCTGGGCGACCTCCATCGTGTGCGTCAACCTGGTACGGAAGAAGTCGCCCTCGTGCGTCAGGAAGACCTGCGTCTTGTATTCCAGCCGCCGGAACGCCGTCGAATGGACCACGCGGTCGCGATCTCGCTGGTAGGGCGTCCGGTACTCGTGCTCCGGCTCAGGATGCACCCGTCCGCGACTCTCTCTCGCTTTGGCGGCGTAGGGGCTCAGTTCTCTGAGTTCGCGAGCCTCGACGTCGCGGCGGGTCAGCATGACGCACTGTCCTGAGGACCGTCCTCGCTTCCCTCCGTGATGGCTGCCACGATGCGGTCGTAGATGTCCTGGAGCGATTGCGGAATGACCTTCGTCTCGCCCAGGACCGGCATGAAGTTCGTGTCGCCGTTCCAGCGGGGTACGACGTGCAAGTGAAGGTGTTCGGGCAGTCCCGCGCCGGCCGTGCGGCCGAAGTTGATCCCGACGTTGAAACCGTCGGGACGCAGGATCTGCTTGAACACGCCCAGGACGTCTCGCGTCAGCGTCATGAGCGCAAGGGACTCGTCGTCCGAGAGGTCCGCCAGGTTGCCCTTGTGTGCGTTCGGCACGATCAGGGTGTGCCCGTTGTTGTAAGGGAACCGGTTCAGGACGGCGAAGGCTTTCGGCCGGCGCATAAACACGAGCGCCTCGCGGTCGTCGTCGGCGTCGCGGGCCGTGCAGAGGAAACATCCGTCATGCTCGCCGTCGTCGTTCATGCCGTTGATGTATGCCATCCGCCATGGCGCCCAGAGTCGGTCCATCGCCGTCCTTTCGTCACTGGCCGCACGTCGTGCAGGAACTTGACGTACACGTTGCGCAGCCGCTGCCTCCGCTGCCCTTGCTTGCCTCGCCGCCGGCCGACGCAAACGTGGAGAACAGTTTGTGAACGTTCCCGCTCTTGCAGTGCGGGCATTTCGGACGGCGACGTTCGGTCGCCGAGCGGAACAGTTCCTCAAACTCCTTGCCGCACGCGTCACAGGCAAACTCGTAAAGAGGCACCTTGCGCTCCTTTCGCCGGCCGCATGGATTATATCAACCTCGCCGCCGGTTGCTCAAGGCCTATGTGAAAGGGTCGTGCCAGGAAACCCGTGGTAACGGCCCGACCGAAGTGTTCTGCGAGGTCTTGACGATGCGATTAAAGGGAAGCGGCATGCGGTAGGACCGCCCCGACGTGCGTCGGGACAACTCGTTCGACAGGCTCAGGACAACACCTCCCCCGGTTCGCTGATTCGGGTTTTGTGGTTACGCCTTTACTCAGTCACCCCGTTACTCCCTCACTTCGTCACTCGCCGTTTTCTCATCCAGAGCGCCACCAACCCCGCCGCCAAGAGTCCCAGCGTCGCCGGTTCGGGAACCACCGTCAGCGTGACGGCGTCGGAGACCATCCAATCGTAGGGTCCGGGGGTGCCACTGTTGTAGATCCAACTGGCGCCCTGAAACTCGACGAAAGGCCACCATTCCACGCCCTCACCGTCGATGATCGGCGTCACCAGATGCCGGTCCCAGTCCGCCCACTCGCTCCCCGCGGTGCCGGTGCTGAAGGTGTCCATGACGGCAAAGCCGCCCACCGTCAGATCGACGTCCGGGCCGCCTCCGACGGGCACCTTGATCTGGAACAGGTCGTCCTGGTATCCGTATGCGATGAGGCTGTGGCCCCACCACTGGGTCCCGTCGTGGCAAATGACGCCGAGTTGAACCGGGTGATTGGCGTCAATCTCGCTTTGGAGACTGCTATAGGTGAAGGTGCCGTCCCAATACGGCGTATCGATGAGGGTGGCCGTGGCCTCCAGGCTTTCGTTGACCGCCGCCGTGTTGGGGTTGTCCCATTCACAGTAGCCCTCGAGGCCGGGGGCGATATCGGAGTAGGAGGTGCTTCTGTCCACCGTCTTCATGAAGTCGGCGACGCAGTCGGGATTGGACTCGTGATCCGGATAGGACGCGGAATTGTGCCAGTCGCCGTAGGTATAACCGTTTTCCGACCCCGCGGTGATATGGGCGGTGCTGGCGACCATGCTTTTGGTGCCCTGGCTTCCGTCCCCCCCCCACACGCTGGCGTCCCCGTCATAGAGTTGCCCCCGACCGGGGAGACCGTCCCAATAGCCGACCATCATCCCGCCGGAGGTGGGAGCGCAGCCGTACCACCACTCGTAGCGGGGCATGCCGTTGAGGGGATTGCCCCCGTATGCCGGTCTGGAAGTCCCCGAGACCAACGTCTCCCTGGCAAACGCCTGGGAACCGGCGTCCGGCGGCGTGGAATCGTCCAGCCCGAGGTTCGCGGCTTCGTAGGCGGGCACGCCGGAGAGCACCTTGGTGTCGGCCCGAGCCACACTGATGACGGTCAGCAACCCTATGATCGCTATGATCGTGTTCTTCCGCATCTGCATCCTCCTGTCTCGAGCGTGCAATCCGCAATCTGCATCTGGTCTCCCTCGTGCAGCACCGCGCCGCCAAGGATGGTCGAGGCTTCCTCCCGGTGCCCCATGAAACAAAAAAGGGGACGGCGGCCTTTCGGCCGACATCCCCCGTTGCGACGATTGAGCACGCACCGGCCGCGCGCAAACCTGCCGCGCGACGCTATTCAGTTGTCACAGCCGAAACCCAGTAGAATGGTTTCGCCAAGCCTGTCCCTCCCGACAGTGCGACACGGTTACAGGCGGCGGATAAGGAAATGACCCCCGATGAGGCAGGTCTTTCCCCCAAAAATCGCCCATAACCAACAGTCGCTGATTGTATGTACGCAAAACGGGCCAAGCCGCCCGGTCCCTCCGAACGTACCTGACCCGTCTATCCCTATGCCCGGCTCCGCAGCCGGGCCCGTCTATCCCATGAAAAAAGGGGCCGGCTCGCCTAAAGCGGACTAACCCCGAGTGCCCATATCCCTCAATCCAGAAAAACTATACACCAGGATGAGGGAGTTGTCAAGCAGTTCCCGGAAAAATTTTTACCAAAGGCCGCCGCCCGCGCCCAGGTGTTGCGGATGGGATGTCGTAAGCGGCGCGAGCACAGGTGCTTACGGGCGTGCCCCCGCGCCGGCATTCTCAAACAAAGGCTGCTCAGGGGGGCAGAGTCTGCTAAAATGGCGGGGCGTTGCCTTTGGAAGCGGCGCACAACGAGTGGTTGGGAGATGCCACAGGAATGGAAACGTATCTGGACTGTATCCCGTGCTTTGTGCGTCAGGCCCTGGATGCCGTTCGCTTCGTGACCGACGACGAGGCGGTCCAGGCGGAGGTCCTCCGGAAGGTGCTGCGCGCCGCAAGCGAAATGGACATGCGCATGGCGCCGCCGGCGATGGGCCAAAAGATTCACCGCCTCATCCGACAGTGCACGGGGCAGGGCGACCCGTACCGCGAGGTCAAGGACCGCTTCAATCGTTTCGCGATGGCCCTGTACCCCGACCTCACGCTCCGTGTCGCGCGGTCGTCGGACCCGCTCGCGACGGCGGTCCGCCTGGCGATTGCCGGGAACGTCATCGATTTCGGCGTCAATTCGACGCTGACCGAGGCGGACGTCCGCGGGGTCATCGAGCGGGCCATGAGCGCGCCGCTGCGCGGAAGCGTGGACGAACTGCGCGACGCGGCGGCCGAGGCTCGCGACATCCTCTTCCTTGCAGACAACGCCGGTGAAATCGTCTTCGACCGCGTCCTCATCGAGACGCTGCCAACCGAGAAGATTACCGTGGTCGTCAAGGCCCAGCCCGTTATCAACGATGCCACGATCCAGGACGCCCGGGCCGCAGGCCTCACCGACCGCGTGGCCGTGATGGACAACGGCTCCGACGCGCCGGGGACGCTCCTTGGCGAGTGCTCCGAGACGTTCCGGCGTCGGTTCCACCAAGCCGACATGGTCATCGCAAAAGGCCAGGGCAACTACGAGACGTTGAGCGACGCCGAGCGGTCCGTCTTCTTCATCCTGATGGCCAAGTGCCCTGTGATTGCCGGGCATCTGGGATGCGAGCAGGGCAGCCTGATCATTCAAAGGACGGCTGCGTCGCCGCCGGCCATACGGCCCGTAGGGGCGGCGGCGGGACCTGACTCGGAGACGGAACAATGAGCGAGATCGCTCGGCCGTTTCACATCATGTGCAAGCCCGTCTGCGGCGTCTGCAACCTCGACTGCCGCTACTGCTACTACACCATGAAGCCGCGCGAACTCTATCCCGGCACGAAGCGGTTCATGATGACCGACGAAATCCTCTCGACCTACACCCGCCAGTACCTCGAGGCGATGCCGGTGCGGTGCGAGTTCGGCTGGCAGGGCGGGGAACCGCTCCTGGCAGGAAAGGACTTCTTCAGGAACGCCGTCGCCTTCCAGAAGGAGTTCGGACGCTCGGGACAGGTCGTCTCGAACGGTCTCCAGACGAACGGCACGCTGTTCGACGACGAGTGGTGCGAATTCCTGGCCGCCAGCAAGTTCCTGGTCGGCATCAGCATCGACGGGCCCGCTCAGGTGCATGACGCCAACCGCGTGGACAAACAGGGCCGGCCGACCTGGCACCGGGCGTGGGCCGGTGTGGAACTGCTGAAGAAGCACAACGTGGAATTCAACGTCCTCGTGACCCTCAACAGCGCAGGCGCGCCGCACGCGGGAAACATCTACCGGTTCTTCATCAATCGCGGCATCCGGTACCTCCAGTTCATCCCGATCCTCGAACGCCGGCCCGGCACCGACGAGCCGAGCGACTTCTCGTGCACGGCCGAGCAGTTGGGCCGGTGGATGCTCGACATCTTCGAGCAGTGGGCCCGGAGGGATGTCGGCCGCGTCTCGGTCCGCTTCATCGACGACGTGCTCCACACGATCCTTTACGGACGGGCCTCGACGTGCGTGCACTCCGAACGGTGTGCGGCGGCCCACATCCTCGAATGGAACGGCGACGTGTACGCCTGCGACCACTTCGTGTTCAAGGAGTGGCTGCTGGGCAACATTATGCTGACGCCGCTGGTCCGGATTCTGAAGAGCCACCGGCTCGAAGAGTTTGCCGCCCTCAAGACCGACCGGCCGGCGGCGTGTCGCGATTGCGAGTACCTGACGTACTGCCAGGGCGGCTGCCCGAAGCACCACCGGCCCATCGGGACGGACCCGAACCGGGTCAACCATTTCTGCGAGGGGTACAAGATGTTCTACTCGCGGGCGCTGCCGGAACTCAAGCGCATCGCCGCCTGCATCCGGCGCGGCGAACTGCCGCCGACCAAAGGCGACCTCCCCGACCGGGCCACCCACGCCGCCCCTCCTGGGGAACGCTACACCGGTCCGAAGGTCGGCCGCAACGATCCCTGTCCCTGCGGCTCGGGACGCAAGTACAAGAACTGCTGCGGGCGCATCTGAGACGCGCTGCCGATCAGAAGTTCCAGATCAGGTCCGTTTGGAACGTGACGCGGTCTCCGTCTGGGTCCGGGTTGTAGATCGGCTCGGTCAGGTAGAGCGTTGCGGCCGCCTGCATGTAGTCGGTAACGTTGTACTTGACGCCCACGACGTGCCCTTTGCGGCCGTCGCCGAAATCGCCGTCGTTGAAGGCGCGGGGCGAGGCCTCCAGTTGGATGTACTTGTACACGTAGCGGACCGACCAGTCGCCCTTCTTCTTGTTCTTGCCCGCCTTGACCCCGAACGCGACGCCGTCGTTCTGTTCGTCGGGCGTATCGCGGTTGGCGCCGCAGTTGTGGACCCAGTCCACATAGGCCAGCATGGGGACCTTGCCCGCCATGAAGTTCAGTTTGTTCGTCAGGTTCAGGTAATCCCATTCCTCGCCGGCTGCCAGGCCCGCCTGGTAGTGGTATGTCTCGTAGAAGGTGAAGGCCTGGGTCCACATGAGGTCCTCGTCCAGTTGCCAGTGATAGCCGCTGGACCAGGCGTTCATGTTTGCGTCGTCGCCGGGGTTGTTGTTCGAAAGGAAGAAGGCCCCGACGGCCACGAACGGCGTGAAACCTTTGATGCCCGCCGCGTCGTACTGGACCCAGACCCCTTCGGGGTTCACGTCGGTGTCCCAAACGAGGTCGGTGGTGACCCACGGCTGGGCGATCTTGCCCCCGGTTATCAGGAGGCCCGGCACCGCCTTCGGCGTCCATCTGGCATAGGCACGGTCGATCATGAACTGGTCGCGGGCGAAGAAGTCGTTCATGGTCTCGTTGGTCCCTGTCGGGCCGCCGCCGTCGCCGCTGGCGAGCCGGAAGCCGACCTCGAGGTCTTCCTGCGGCCACTTCTTTTTGACGCCGACGCGGAGGCGGTATCGTGCGCGTCCCTCGTCGTCGTTGCGGCCGCCCGTTGATTCCGCCCACCGGCGATATTCGTACCGCAGGCGGAAATCGCCGAAGAACGTCAGGTTCTCGATCCAGCCGGGCCTCATGGCGTCGCGCGATTCCTCCATCATCTTCTCAACGAGTGCCCGGACCTGGTCGCGGCTGAGTTCCGGGCCGCCGGCGCCCTGAACCACCCTGGCCTCGAGGTCCGCAAAGCGCTGTTCCAGCAACTCGTTCCGCTTCTTGAGGGCCTGAATCATGGTGAGCAGTTCTTGCCTGGTGGGGCCTTCCTCGGCCGCTGCCACCGTGCCGACCGCCAGCAACAGCCCCATTGTGAGCAAGACAATCCTGTGACTCATCGTTTCTCCTTTCGGATTTGGGGTGTCTTCTTCGGCGTCTTCTTCTTGCGCACGCCGCGGCCGAACTTGCCGCCGTTGGCCTTGACGCCGGCTGCCGCGAGGGCCGCCAGCCGTTTCACCACGTCGGCGTTCTCGGCCGCAACGTTGGTTTTCTCGCTGATGTCGGCCTTCAGGTCGTAGAGTTCGTGCGGCCGGCCGGGCTGACCGTCGGAGCCCTTGGCGTAGAGAATCGCCTTCCATTTGCCGGAGCGGATGGCCTCCAGGGTCGTGCCGCGGTAGTAGAAGAACGCTTCGTGCGGCGTCTTGGCGCCGGGCCGTGTCATCAGGGCCGAGATGTCCTTGCCGTTGAGTTCGTAGCCGGCGGGCAGGTCCGCCCCGGCCAGTTTTGCAAGCGTCGGCAGGAAGTCCATCGTCAGGGCCATCTCGGAGCAGAGGGTGCCGGTGGGGATCTTCCCGGGCCAGCGCATGATGCACGGCATCCGCATACCGCCCTCATACGTTGAGAACTTGCCGTTGCGAAGCGGCAGCGAACAGCCGCCGTGGGCCTTCTTCGACAGCCACGGCCCGTTGTCGGAGGTGTAGATGACGAGCGTCTTGGAGTCGATGCCGAGTTCCTTGATGGCTTTCAGAATCTCGCCCGCGCTCCAGTCGATCTCCTCGATAACGTCGCCGTACAGGCCGCCGGCCGATTTGCCCTTGAACCGCTCGCTGGCGGCAAGCGGCACGTGCGGCATGGTGTGCGGCAGGTAGAGGAAAAACGGCTTGTCCTTGTTGGCCTTGAGAAAAGCGACGGCCTCTTCGGTGTACCGCTGCGTCAGCGTCGCCTGGTTCGCCGGTTCTTCAACCGTCTCGGTGTTCCGCATCAGCGGCGTCGGCCGCATGTCGTTGGAGTACGGAATGCCGAAGTAGGAGTCGAAGCCGCGGAACGTCGGCAGATGCGGCGGCTTGTGCCCCAGGTGCCACTTGCCGATGCACGCCGTCGCGTAGCCGCGGGTTTTGAGCACCTCGGCAATGGTCTTGGTTTCCGTCTTCAGGCCCGTCTTGTCACGCGGAAACAGGACCCGTGTCACACCCGTCCGCGACGGGTAGCAGCCCGTCAGCAGGGCCGCGCGCGACGGCGAACAGACCGACGCCGCCACGTAGAAGTCGGTGAATTTCATCCCTTCGGCGGCCATCCGGTCGAGGTTGGGCGTCTTGATCTTCGGCGAGCCGAAACAGCCGAGGTCCTGATACCCCTGATCGTCGGTGAAGATGACGACGAAGTTCGGCCGCTCGCCTGTCGCCTTGGCCAAAGCCCATGCGGGCAGGCTTGCCGCCGCCGCGCCGCCGGCCAGGGCACGGAGAAAGTTGCGTCGATTCATCGAGGGTCGGTCACCTTCCATGCTCGCGCCTCCTGGCGAATGATACACTCAAAGAAAAACCCCCTCGCGCAGGAGGGGGTCTGCTGGACTTCCGTTTGCAGAGCGCGGCATTACTGATGATACCACTGCGAGAGGTGGCTTGGCCGCTCCGACAGCAGGATCGCCGCATCCACGTCGTCGTTGAAACCCAGGATGTCGGCGTCGACCACCCGGCGGTGGGTCATCTGACGATACCGGCCGTGCGATGTCTGCTCACACCCCAGCCCTACCATCGAAACGAGCAAGAGCCCCGCCAGAATCAGGCACACGCGCTTCATGGGTTACTCTCCTCCCAACGTCCAGGACACACCGTTTACCTTAACAAGCGACATGGTAGGGCGTAGGTGCGGGCGTGTCAACAAAAAAAAAGGCCGGCCAGGAGTCGTGGCAACGTCGAGCGGCGGCCCTCCTTATTGGCAAAATCCTCCAGCGCGGCCGGTCCTGCCCCCGACACATGCGGCGTGTTGCATAACACTTACGTCAATTTTCCCCTCGCCGAAACGGTCAAATGCGCGTTTTTTTTGGCTCGGAGCCTTGATTCTGGGCCGTGAGGGGCGATTTGGGGGTCGAATGTTAAGATAGGTAAGGCAAAACGCGCTGGTTTTTGATCCGTTTTTGCGATTTATGTGTCCGTTTATGTCCGTTTTTGTTCCGTTTTGTTCCGTTTTTGAGGGGTTTTTGAGGGGGCAAAATTGACGTAAGTCATCATGCCACAATGGCAGGCCGGACGGGAGGGCCGCAGAGGCCCGAAAAGTTGTTAGAGTTCTAACAAAATGGA